>NZ_BAAAZF010000001.1:678571-1017857 GCF_039536765.1 Parerythrobacter jejuensis | reverse complement strand
TCCCGCTGCAAACTGCGCTGGGCCTGATGCTGCGCGAGGAGCTGACTGGCCGGGCCATCCCCGATAGCGCGCGGGCCGGGGTCGAGCTGGTCCGTGAGTTTATCGAAGACAAGGCCGGGGGTGATTTCGAAGGCCTTGCCCTGTCACTCGACGACCAGAAATCCTTCCAGTCGCTGGCGCTCGACATGCTTGAACATCTCGAGCTGACCAGCCCGTCCGACGCGCCCGATAATTCCGGTGACGAGGATGGCGACGAGGACGAGGGCGAAGACCAGCAGGACGACGATTCCGACGACGAGACCGGCGGTGACCAGCAGCCCCAACCGGCCGACATGGCCGGGGAAACGGAAGAGGGCGAGTCCGACGGCGAAAGCGAAGCGGAGCTTTCACAAGACGAAATGAGCGACGGCGAGCTGGGCGACGAAGGCGAGGAAGGCATGATGCCGGTCCGCCCCAACCGGCCATGGACCGACCTGCCGCTCGATTTCGATTATGCTGCCTATACCGAGAAATTCGACGAAGTGGTCGAGGCACAGGAGCTGTGCGACACTGAAGAGCTCGATCGCCTGCGCGCCTATCTCGACAGCCAGCTGACTGGCCTGCAGGGCGTCGTGACCCGGCTGGCCAACCGGCTGCAACGCCGCCTGATGGCGCAGCAGAACCGGAGCTGGGATTTTGACCAAGAAGAGGGCCTGCTGGATGCCGCCCGCCTGGCGCGCGTGGTCATCAGTCCGGGCCATTCGCTCAGCTACAAATGGGAGCGCGATACAGAGTTCAAGGATACGATTGTCACGCTGCTGATCGACAATTCCGGTTCCATGCGCGGGCGGCCGATCAGCATCGCCGCGATCAGCGCCGATATCATGGCCCGCACACTGGAACGCTGCGGCGTGAAGACCGAAATTCTCGGCTTTACCACCCGTGCCTGGAAGGGCGGGCAGAGCCGCGAGAGCTGGCTCGCAGACGGCAAACCGCAGACCCCTGGCCGCCTCAATGATTTGCGCCACATTCTCTACAAGAAAGCCGACGAGCCATGGCGCCGTGCGCGCCGCAATCTCGGTTTGATGATGCGCGAAGGGTTGCTGAAGGAAAACATAGACGGCGAGGCGCTGCTATGGGCGCATAACCGTCTGATTGCGCGGCCCGAAGACCGCCGCATCCTGATGGTCATCAGCGACGGTGCTCCGGTCGATGACAGCACACTAAGTGTCAACAATGCCGGATATCTCGAGGCGCATCTGCGCAAGGTGATCGACTGGATCGAGAAAGCCTCACCTGTACAACTGGTGGCGGTGGGCATCGGCCATGATGTGACGCGCTATTACAAGCGCGCGGTGACGATCATGGATGTCGAGCAATTGGGCGGTACGATTATCGAGCAGCTGGCCGATTTGTTCGAAATCGAGAAGTGATGGGGATCACGGCTTGAGCGCGTATCGTCTGCGCGGGTCTCCCTGCATGATGAACCTCTGCACGATCGCCATGGCGATGCCGAGGATCGCGATGTTGACGCCTGCGAACACGATCCAGAAAGACGAAATCGGCATGACCTCCACAAGGCCGAAACGCGGATTGGTCAGCACCTGGCTGAAGCCAGCCATCAGCAGTCCGGCATAACTGAAGGCAAAGCGCACCTGATGGTTGCGGAGCCATTCGACATCGCGAGTCTCGCGCCAACGCCACAGGGCGAAGGCTCCGACAAGGGAACTTGCGCCGCCTACGATGATGAACAGATGAAAAAATCCGAAGCCTGAATTGCCAAACTCGAGCACGGTCGCGGGTACAAAGGCGACGACCACCGTCGTCACTAGCATTGCAACGACATAGACGCTGGCAAAGCGACGATGCGACCGTCCTCCCTTGGGCAATGCGAAAACAATCGCTCCGACCACGATTGCCACCACGGCCGCCACGATATGAATTTGAAGTAACAGGCACAGATCTGACATCGTACTTTCCTCCAGTGCAACAATAGGTTGAGTGTCTTATTATAGCAATACACTTTGCTTGCACGACGGAGCGAGGTCCGTTAGGCGCCTCAGCATGAACGTCACCGAAGCTGTAACATCGCGCCGCTCCGTGCGGGAATTTCTCGACAAGCCGGTCGATCTTGAAACCATTCGCCGGGTCATGGACACAGCGCGCTGGGCTGCGTCGGGGTGCAATTACCAGCCCTGGGAAGCGACTATCGTGACGGGCCAGCCGCTCAAGGATTTGCAGGCCAAGATCACGACGACACCGCCGCAAGAGGCGGAGTATGACTGGACCGCCCCGGGGCAAGAGGATGCTTATAAGGGACGGCTTAACGCGGTTTCAAAGGGCATGTTCGGCTCGATGGGGATTGCCCGTGACGATGGTGAGGGCCGGATGAAGGCGATGGCGCGCAACGCCACCTCGTTCGATGCGCCTGCGGTGCTGTTCTGCTATTTTCCGCGCCTGATGAAGGAGGCGCAATGGTCCGACACGGGCATGTGGCTGCAAACCGTTGCACTGCTGCTGCGCGAGGAAGGCCTCGATAGCTGTTTCCAGGAATTCATGGCGCTCTATGCCAATGTCATCCGCGATTTTCTCGGGCTCGATCATGATCGCTACATGCTCTTCTGCGGCATGGCGATCGGCTATCGCGACCCGGACGCGCCGCTCAACAATTTCGAGCGCGAGCGGGAGCCGCTGGACGATACGGTGAAGTTTGTCGGATTCTGATCTCAGGCCGCCATCCCAGTACAAGCTGGGGTCTGCCTAGACCAGCGCGACGGGTTTGGAAGAGATCCCAGCTTGCGCTGGAATGACGTGACTGTATCAGGCCCTCCATGACCGACGCGCCTCTCAAACTGTTCAACTCGCTCACCCGCTCGCTGGAGCCGTTCGAGCCGATCCACCCGGGCGAGGCGCGCGTCTATACCTGCGGGCCGACGGTCTACAATTACCAGCATATCGGCAATATGCGCGCTTATGTGTTCGCCGATACGCTGGGCCGCACGCTGAGCTGGAAGGGTTACGCGCTCAAGCATGTCATCAACATCACCGATGTCGGCCACCTGACATCTGACGCCGATGCGGGCGATGACAAAATGGAAAAGGCCGCGGCGCGCGAAGGCAAGAGCGCGTGGGATATTGCGCGCTACTACCAACAGGTGTTCGAGGCCGATCTGGACCGGCTCAACATCCGGAAACCCCAGCATCCGCGCGCGACCGATTATGTCGAGAGCATGATTGCCTGGGCCAGGAGTATCGAGGTCAAGCACTGCTACGAACTGGATAGCGGCCTCTATTTCGATGTAGCGACCGTGCCCGAATATGGCCGGCTGGCGCGTGCCGTCACCGACGCGATAGAAGACGCAGGCGAAGGCCGGATCGATGAGGTAGAGGGCAAGCACAACGCCGCCGATTTCGCGATCTGGCGCAAGACGCCGCCGGGTGAGACGCGGCAGATGGAATGGGACAGCCCGTGGGGCAAGGGCGCACCGGGCTGGCATCTGGAATGCTCGGTAATGAGCGCCGAACTGCTTGGTCACCCCTTCGATATCCATACCGGCGGGATCGATCACCGCGAGATCCATCATCCCAATGAAATCGCGCAGAACCAAGCCCATAATTGCTCATCCGACAGCGGCGCCAGGATCTGGATGCACAACAACTTCCTGATCGACCGTCGCGGCAAGATGTCGAAATCATCTGGCGAATTTCTGACGCTGCAAGCGCTCGTGGATCGTGGCTTCCACCCGCTCGCCTATCGTCTGCTGTGCTTGCAAGCGCATTACCGCAGTGAGCTGGAGTTTACGTGGGAAGGGCTGGAAGCGGCGCTGACTCGGTTGAAGCGGATTGTAGGTGCCTACTCGAAAATACGAAGTGCTGACGTGCCTAAGGACTTTCAGGAAACGTCTCTCGGCAAGATCTTCGAATCAGAATACTCGGTTTTCACCAGCGCCATCTCCGATGATCTTGCGACACCGAAAGCACTGACTGCCTTCGAGGAGCTTCTGACCTCGAAGCATTGGAAGGCGCACGAGAAAGCGCCGGTCTTGCTGAAGATGGACCGGGTGTTGGGCTTTGGTTTGGCGACACTCACCCGCGCCGACCTCCGCATCCGCCCCGCCACCGCCGAAATCATCGAAGCCGAAATCGAAGCTGCGCTCTCCGAACGCAAAGAAGCCCGCGCCGCAAAAGACTTCGCCCGCTCCGATGCTATCCGAGACGATCTCGCCGCCAAGGGTGTCGAGGTGATGGATGGTGATCCGCTCGGCTGGGAGTGGAAACTCTCTTGAAGTTGTGGCGGCTCACCCGCTTGCCCTTCGTGGCGCTGGACGGGAAAGGGCCGGAGGCATGGGGCGCGCGCTGGGTTTCGCCGGGTCGCCCGGTGGTCAATTTCGCCTCTGAACCGGGTCTGGCCGTATTGGTCGTGCAGCGATATCTGCCCCGTGATCTCGTCGGGATCGATGACGATTATGTCCTTGGTTTCACCGATATCAATGCCGAGCCGGAGAGCCTGCCCTTTGTCGAGGATCAGGCGGAGAAGCGCCGCATCGGGGACGAATGGCTAGGCTCCGGCCGCTCGCTGCTGGCGGCGGTGCAATCGGCGGTTTTGCCCGAAGCGCAGATCGTGATGATGAACCCTGCACATCCCGATGCGCGCTATGTTCGCCCGCTGACGACGCGCCTGTTCGACTTTGCCCAGTGCCTCAGCCTACCAGACTAGTCCCGCGCACGCAGCAGCCAGCAATTGACCGAGAAACGGGCCGCGTCCCATGCATTGCCGGGCACTGCCACGTCTTCGACTTCGTGCCAGGCGATCGAGGGGAAGGCGACCAGCCGGTTGTGACGCGGTGCGATGCGGATGGGCTCGCTGTCACCGGCGAAGGGGCTGATCACCAGTGCTCCTCCTGAAAAGCGTGCGGGTTCGCGTTGGAGATAATAGACTAGGCTGATCATGCGATCGCCCGGCTGGTCCAGTCGTCCAGCTGCGGTCAGCGTGTCGACATGTTTGCGGAAATGGCCGCCATCGCGATGCACGGCGAGCTCGATATCCCATGCAGCGATATCGAAAGCCTGCACGCCCGTTCCGTCGCACAGATTGGCGAACTCCGCCTTCACCGCTTCGCGAAACAGCCGGCGGAACGGGCCAAGATCGGCCAGTTTCATGGCGTCGCGCTGTGCGGTCACGGCCTCTTGACCGTTGGCCGCCCGAACGCTGGCCGATTTGAACCGGCTTTGGCTGGCAATGGCAAAGTCCAGCAGGTTGGCGGCATCCTGGATGGCCAGGAATTCGTCGATCACGATGTGGTTGGGGACCAGCGGCGAATTCATTGGCTAGCTTTCGCCCTGCCAATCCCGCTAGGGGACAGGCCCATCTGAAGATGCAAGAGGTGCCGCATGCCCGTAGCCGTCCTGTCCGCTCTCGTTCGCCCTCTGGTGGAGCCGCAATTGCCCGAAGGCATTGAAGCGAAGTTCTTCGGTTCTGTCGAGGAATTGCTCGAGCTCGCGCCGCAAGCGGATATCGGCTGGTTCGATCTCGACAAGCAGGACGTGATGGTGGACGCGGTGACGCGGGCCGAGAAGATGACGTGGTTCAATTCCATTTATGCCGGCCTCGATTTCCTGCCGCACCAATTGATGATTGATCGCGGCGTTACCGTAACCAATGGGGTCGGCATCAATGCCATCACCATCGCCGAATATGTCGTGATGGGCATGCTGGTACACGCCAAGGGATATCGCGACGTCGTCCGCGCGCAGGAACGGCACGAATGGCTGCAGGATTCACCGGGCAAGATCGAGCTGGCGGAGTCCCGAGCGTTATTGCTGGGCTATGGCGCGATCGGCAAGCTGATCAAACCGCGGCTGGAAGCCTTCGATGTCGATGTCACGGTGGTGCGCCGCTCGGGCGGCGACGGCGTGCTGACACCCGATCAATGGCGCGCGCAACTTGGGGACTTTGACTGGGTCATCCTGGCTGTGCCTTCAACACCTGAAACAGACGGCATGATCGGGCCAAACGAACTCGCGGCCATGAAACCGGATGCGGTGCTAGTGAACATCGCCCGGGGCAGCGTGGTGCAGCAGGATGCGCTGGTCGCCGCGCTGGAAAGCAAGTCCATTGGCGGCGCTTTCCTGGACGTGACGACGCCGGAACCCCTGCCAGCCGATCACGCGCTGTGGTCGCTCGACAATGCGCACATCACCATGCACTTATCGGGCCGGGCGCAGACCAAGATGTTCCAGCGCTCTGCGCAGCGCTTCATCGAAAACTGCCATCGCTTCTTGGAGGGCGAGGAGCTTGCACCGCAGTTTGACCTGACCCTGGGGTATTAAGCGCGCTCCTTCGCGTCATGCATCTTCGAGCAAGAGCAGCTCACATTCGACCAGCATGCGCGGCACCGGTAGCAGTTCGCTCTCGACAGCGGTGATCGTCGCATCGGCGACCAGTTGGCGCGGGATGGCAAATTCGTGATCGGGCAGGGTGGCGACAAGGTCTTCCCCGGCCTGCACGGCATCCCCTCCTTCAAAAACGATCCGCAGGCAATGGCGCGTGCCAGCGAATGTGATGCTGGCCCAGGCTTTCTCGGTATGGTGCTGGACCTGACCATGACCTGCACACAGGGTGAGCACCGCATCGCGCAAACGATCACCGGTTGAACGGCGTGATCTACGGTGGGTGCGCGTGGGGAGAATGTCAGCGCGCATGCTGTGCCTCCCGATAGGTGGTCATGAAGCCGTCGACCCGCTGTTCTGTGCCGGTGCGCGGCATTCGGCCATTACGCAGGTCGAGTACAAACCGCGGATCATGCGTGGCAAGGCGCCCGAATTTGGTGGCCGGCATGTCGGTTTCCCGGAGGAATTTTTCGATACGTCTGATGAGCATTCAACCCTCAATCTCAAGCTGATTCGCTGTCCTGTGAACCGAGTCGTCGCGGTTGAAATCCTACTTGTCTAGGAAAAATCTTTCATGTAGGAAGGAAACATGAAAGACGATGGGAAAACGGGCCGATCAAGCGTCAACGGGCAAATTCCGGACTCAGCGCAGTCGCGACTGCTGGCGCTAGCGCAAGAGAAAGGCACAAGTCTTTCAAGACTTTCAGCGTTAATCGGACGCAATTCCAGCTATTTGCAACAGTTCATCCGCAAGGGAAGTCCGAAGAAACTCGAAGAAGGTGACAGGAGAGTTTTGGCGGAATTCTTCGGTGTTCCCGAAGCAGATTTGGGTGGTTCGGAAGAAAAATCCTACACAGGCTTGTCTGCTACACTGAGGGACGAGGATTTCGTCGCCATCCCGCGTCTGACTATCGCGGTGGCGGCCGGGCCGGGGCAGTTTGCAGGTGACGAATCGCCGTTTGATAATTTCGGTTTCTCTGGGCGATGGCTGCGGGATAACGGTTTCGATCCCAAGATGCTGTCTTCTGTCACGGTAGAGGGTGACAGTATGGAGCCGCTCCTGCGCCACGGAGACGAGATTCTGGTCGATCGGTCGCCCGGGACGTTGCGCGACGGGATTCATGTCGTCCGCATGGGCGAGGCCCTGATGGTAAAGCGATTGGCGCGGGCAGGGCAGGAACGGGTTTCGCTATTGAGCCAGAACCTCGCTTATCCGCCGCTCGACGTCGCGATGGAGGATATCGAGGTGATCGGCCGCGTCGTCTGGAAAAGCGGGCGGCTGTAGATCGGGGGCGAAAGGCTTGCGCAACGCGACGTGTGACGCCACATCACGGCGTATGACTGAAGCGACACAATCCCCGATGAAGGCCGGCATTATTCCGGTAACGCCCCTGCAGCAGAATTGCTCGCTGATCTGGTGCACCAAGACCAATAAGGCTGCGTTGATTGATCCGGGGGGGGATCTCGACAAACTGAAGGAAGGTCTGGCCAAGACCGGCGTCGAGCTGGAGAAGATCCTCATCACCCACGGTCATATCGACCATTGCGGCGAAGCGGGCGTGCTGGCGCAAGAGCTGGGCGTGCCGATCGAGGGACCGCATGAAGCGGACCGGTTCTGGATTTCGCGGCTGGATGATGACGGCAAGAAATACGGTATCAATGGCCAGGTGTTCGAACCGGACCGTTGGCTCGACGATGGGGATAAGGTCACTGTCGGTGAGCTGGAGCTGGATGTGATCCATTGCCCCGGCCACACACCTGGGCACGTCGTGTTTTACAATGCCGACGCCAAATTCGCTGTCGTTGGCGATGTGTTGTTCCAGGGCAGCATCGGCCGAACCGATTTCCCAATGGGCAATCACCAGGATTTGATCGACGCCATCACCCAGAAGCTATGGCCGCTGGGCGATGACATCACGTTCATTCCCGGCCACGGCCCGACCAGCACTTTTGGCCAGGAGCGCAAGACCAACGCCTTCGTCAGCGATTATGCGCTGAGCTAGGCGGGCCTAGAGTACGCCAGCAGCGATCAACACCGCCGCAATGGACAGGCCGAGCAGGGTCAGCATTGTCACAATAACGCCAATCTGGCGCGGCTTCGTGCCCGTTTCGCCGTCCATTCCGATCCCGTGGGCAATCCGGCCCAGCATGTAGATTCCTGCGACATAGGCGAGCCAGGGTGAACCTTTGCCCGTCAGTTCGATGGCCGCAATCAGGACCAGTACGAAGGGCGTGTTCTCGACGAAATTGAGCTGGGCGCGCATGCGGCGGGTAAGAGGGCCGCCGGCATCGTCGCCGTGGACGACTTTTTGCTTCAGGCGCAATTGCCCGATCCTCAATGCAAGCCAGAAATTGATCAGCGCAGCTGCTGCCGCGGCGGTGAGTGTGACAGGAAGAATCATTGTCGGGTTTCCCTCTCCAGATGTGGCGCGACGCTAGGTGGGTCGGGAATCAGTTGCAACCGCGCGCAAAGCCGTTATATGCCGCGCCTTCGCCGCCGACTGACGGGTCTTGTGCCGCGCGCCCTTTCGGGTTGTGTGTTATACGCCCTTCGCCTAGTGCGGCTCGCAACAGATTGTATTTAAGGAACAGGTGCCGCCATGGCTGTCCCTAAGAGAAAAGTATCGCCGCATCGCCGTGGCAACCGTCGCGCTCATGATTCGCTGAAGGTCGAAGCCTTCCACGAATGCAACAATTGCGGCGAGTTGAAGCGTCCGCACAACATGTGCTCGCACTGCGGCTTTTATAACGGTCGCGAAGTTCTCGCCCCGAGCCTCTAATTTCCACTAGTTGGAGAACGCCATGAGCCTGCCCCGTATCGCTATCGATGCGATGGGAGGCGATATTGGCGTGCGCGTGATGATTGACGGTGCCGCGGAAGCGCGGCGCCGCCACGACCAGTTCCAGTTCCTGCTGGTGGGCGACGAGGCCCGCATCAAGGCCGCGCTGGATTCGCACCCGAATATGCGCGGTGCCTCCGAAATCCTGCATTGTGACGATGTGGTGGGAGGCGATGAGAAGCCGACCCAAGCCCTGCGCCGCGCCAAGACCACCAGCATGGGCCTAGCGGTCAATGCCGTAAAACAAGGCGATGCCGGCGCCGCAGTCAGCGCGGGCAATACCGGCGCGCTGATGGCGATGAGCAAGCTTGCCCTGCGCACCATGCCTGGCATCGATCGGCCGGCTCTGGCGGGCGTAATGCCCACCCTCGAAGAAGACGACGTTGTGATGCTCGACCTTGGTGCCAATACTGAGGCGGATGCCCGCAATCTGGTGCAGTTCGCAATCATGGGCGCAGCCTATTCGCGCATCCTGACCGGCCGCGAGGAACCGCGTGTGCGGCTACTCAATATCGGCACGGAGGAAATCAAGGGCACCGATTCACTGCGCGATGCTGCGACCCAGCTGCAGGAAGCCACCGGCCTTGCCATGCGGTTCGACGGTTTTGTCGAAAGCGACAAAATCAATCGCGGCGAAGTCGATGTGGTCGTCACAGACGGGTTTTCCGGCAATATTGCGCTCAAAGCGATCGAAGGCGCAGCGCGCTTCGTCACCGATTTGCTCCGCAATGCGTTCACCAGCTCGATCCGTTCGAAAGTCGGATTTCTGGTCTCGCGTCCGGCGACCGAATTGCTGCGGCACCATCTCGACCCGAACAACCACAACGGCGCAGTATTCCTCGGTCTCAATGGCGTAGTCGTGAAGAGCCATGGCAGCGCGACGGCCGGTGGCGTAGCCAATGCCGTGGCGGTCGCTGCCAGTTTGCTTGAGAACAAACTGACCGAACGCATCGCATCCGACCTTTCCGAACTGGGTGAGCGGATGTGGGATTCGACCGGCGGCGCAAACGGCAATGGCAAGAGCGGGGCCGGTCCCAAATGATCCGCTCCGTCATTCGGGGCAGCGGCTCGGCCCTGCCACGCAATGCCGTGAGCAATGCTGAACTGGCCGCCCGGGTAGACACGAGTGACGAATGGATCGTCGAACGAACGGGCATTCGCCAACGCTATATCGCCGAGCCTGACGAGACGACATCGAGCCTGGCGATCGAAGCCTCGCGCAAGGCGCTCGACGCGGCAGGTATCGACGCCTCGCAAATCGATTTGATCGTGTTGGCAACCGCGACACCGGACAATACGTTTCCAGCCACGGCGACCAAGGTCCAGCATGCGCTGGGCTGCGGCGGCGGAATTGCCTTTGATGTCCAAGCGGTATGCTCGGGCTTCCTCTACGCTCTGACGACTGCCGATTCGCTGTTGCGGACGGGTTCGGCCAGCCGGGCGCTGGTGATCGGTGCGGAAACGTTTAGCCGGATCCTCGATTGGGAAGACCGTACCACCTGTGTGTTGTTCGGCGACGGGGCAGGAGCTGTTGTGCTCGAAGCCAGCGACGGCCAGGCAGACGGGCCGGGCGTCCTTGCCAGCCGCCTCCATGCCGACGGTGCCCAACACGATCTGCTCTATGTCGATGGCGGGCCTTCAACCACACAGACTGTCGGCCACTTGCGTATGAGAGGGCGCGAAGTCTTCCGCCATGCCGTGGTCAATCTCGCTTCCGTACTCAACGAAGTGATTGAAGATGCAGGGATATCGGCAGAAGATATCGACTGGGTTGTGCCGCATCAGGCCAATGCCCGGATCCTTGACGCGACGGCGCGCAAGCTCGGCCTGCCGATGGAAAAAGTGGTGGTGACAGTTGATCAGCACGCCAATACCTCTGCCGCATCGGTGCCATTGGCCTTCGATACGGCGATCCGCGATGGCCGCATCAAGCAGGGTGATCTGGTGATGTTCGAGGCTATGGGCGGCGGCTTCACATGGGGTGCGAGCCTGGTCCGCATCTAAGATGCAATCTCGCTCCGGCCACTAAACTAGCCTTAGATAACGATTTTCCACTGCCTGCGTTGCGCGAAATCCAATGTTTCGCTAGTTTGCTTTCAACAATCTGGTTCGTCGGGTCGCACTGATGAGGGAGGGATGCCAATGTCGCGATCGGTGGGTACACTGACACGAGCGGATCTGGCAGAGACCATTAACCGAAAGATGGGCTTCAGCCGGGCCGAGTCGCTCGACATGGTCGAGTCCATTCTCGAGCATATGTGCGGTGCGCTGAAGAAGGGCGAGAACGTCAAGATTTCCGGATTTGGTAGCTTTGTCCTGCGCGACAAGAAGGAGCGCGTCGGTCGCAACCCCAAGACGGGTGTTGAAGTGCCGATAACTCCGCGCCGGGTCATGACATTCCGGGCCAGCCAGCTATTACGGGAACGGATAGCAAAGGGAGGCTGACGTGACTGCCACATTCGACGATGGGAAAGACGACGGCGCATTGCGCACCATCGGAGAATTGGGCAAGGCTCTGGGCCTCAAACCTCACGTTTTGCGCTATTGGGAAGAACAATTCCCGACGCTCGAACCGCTCAAGCGCAGTGGGAACCGGCGCTATTACCGGCCTGAAGACGTGGCCCTGGTCGAAGCGATCGACCGTCTCGTCAATCACGAAGGCTATACGCTCAAAGGGGCTCGTCAGGCGATCGAGGAAGGCCGCGTGGCTTTGGGTGAGCAACCCGATGCCAAGCCCAGCTCCACACCAGCTCCTGCGGCCTCACCTGCATCCGATGATGAAGCCCGTCTGCCAGAGGCCTTCGCCCCGGCTGTGACGGGTGTAGGGCACACCGCACCTGAGATTGTGGCCGAGCTTAAGGATATCAGGGACAAACTGGCGCAAGCTGTCGGCGCCTAGAGCGCGCAGCTTACTCCGCCGCCATCAATTCTGCTTCACCCAGATTGACGCTGACCAGGCGGCTAATCCCCTGTTCGACCATGGTGACGCCGAACAGGCGATGCATCCGGCTCATGGTCACGGCGTTGTGGGTGACGATCAGGTAGCGCGTATCGGTCTCGCGCGTCATCGCATCGAGCAAGTCGCAAAAACGATCGATATTGGCATCATCGAGCGGGGCGTCGACTTCGTCGAGCACGCAGATCGGCGCCGGATTGGTCAGGAACAAGGCGAAGATCAGCGCGATGGCCGTAAGCGCTTGTTCGCCGCCGGAAAGCAGGGTGAGAGATTGCAGTTTCTTGCCGGGCGGCTGGGCGTAAATCTCCAGCCCTGCCTCCAGCGGATCGTCGCTATCGATCAGGGCCAGATGAGCCTGACCCCCATCGAACAGCTTGGTGAAAAGGCGGCGAAAATGGGTATCGACCTGCTCGAAGGCGGTGCGTAGCCGCTCACGCCCTTCGCGATTGAGATTGCCGATCGAGCCACGCAGACGCGAAACCGCCTCGGCCAGCTCAGCCTGCTCCGCCGCACTTGCGCCGTGCTCGTCCTCGATCCGCGCCAACTCTTCGGCGGCCACCAGATTGACCGGGCCGATCCGTTCCCGACTGGCAACGAGGCGATCCATTTCCTCGGATTCGGCCTCCTTGGACTGGATATTCTCGGCCTCGAAATCGAACTTGTCGGCCAGCAATGGGGGCGGACACTGGAACCGCTCGCCCGAAATCCGCGCCATTTCGCTGCGCCGTGCCTCTTCATTTTCGGCACGTGCGGCAAGCCCGGCACGCGACTCGCGAGCGAGAGCCAGCGCTTCGGTAGCGGCGGCCATGACCTGCTCGGCCTGGCTCGCGGTGTCTTGCGCGGCGGTGACGGCGGCTTCGGCCTTGGCGAGATCTTCACCCAAGCGGGCACGCACCACATCGCCTTGCTCGATCTCGCGCATCAGCCCTTCGGGCTTGGCGGCGATTACCGCGCGTTCCTCGGCGATTTCTTCGAAGCGCTGCTCCATGCCCGAAAGCCGTTGCGCCGCCTCGCCTGAGCGGGCTTCCCAATTCGCCTTGTCAGACCGTTGCGCCGCTGCGCGTTCGCGTGCGACGGCCAGTCCCTGGTCATGCGCGGCCAGCTCGGCCGTGGCGGCCTGCATGGCGGAGCGCGCAGCATCGTTCTTCGCTTGCGCTGCTTCCAATTGCGCGCGACCCGATTCGGGATCGGGCAGAGCGGCGCGCTTGTCTTGCGCGGCCTTCAACTCGGCTTCAGCCTGGCTGCGCTGTTCGGCCAGCTCGCCTTTGGCGGTTTCGAGTTCTTCCAGACGAGTGGCAATCCGCTCGCGCGCAGCCTCGGCCTGATCCAGCGCCCGCAAGGCCTGACGTTCGGCTTCGCTCGCTTCGCCCACTGCGCGTTCTGCGCCGACGAGATCTCGCTGAAGCTCGGACAGTTCGTCTTGCGCCGACGTCTGCGCCGACAGCGCCTGTTCCTTCGCTGCGCGCTTGCCGGGCAATTCCTGTTCCAGCTGGGCCAGCCGGTTGGCAGCTTCCAGCCGTGCGGCTTCGGCAGAACCTTGTCCGCGCGCGACCAGTCCATCCCACCGACGCAATGCGCCGTCGCGGGTTACGATCCACTCGCCAGGGGCCAGTTCGCGTGCGTCATCCGTGTCGGCAACATGGACCAGCGCCAGCCGGGCAGCGAGCTGGTCGGGACAATTGGTCACATGCGCGGCCAAGCTGTCCGCGACAGGTGAAGGCGCCGCACGACCGGTCCAGAAACGACCCTCGGGATCGCCTGCCGGTCGGCCAAGAGGGGCCTTGGCATCGCGCCCCAGAACCGCGGCGAGCGCGCGCTCATAGCCCGGCTCGGCCCGAATTGTGTCGAGCGCGGCGGGCAGGCCTTGGCGGCCAGCGGCCTGTTTCTCGCGGGCAACGCGGTCGCGTTCAAGCGCCTGATATTCACGTTCGATACCCGACAGTTCGGCTTGGGCTTGGGAAAGCAAACTGGCCGCATCGTCACGGGCTTGTTGCAGCTCTTCCTTGCGCGCACGCTGCATTTCGAGCGTTTGGCGCAAAGTCTCCAGCGAGCCGGTGGCAGCGGCGGCGGCAGATTTGGCTGCGTCGACGGCCTGATCGGGATCGCCGTCATCTGACAGAGAGGCGCGCAATTCAACCTGTCGCTCGCTCTCACGCACCAGCCGCGCCAGCCGTGCCTCGGCCTGTTCGATCTCGGCACCGGCGACACGCCATTCAGCCTCGACCCCGGCATGATCAGCGGTCGATTTCGCCAGCGCCAGTTCGGCAGCGCGTCCGGCCCGCTCGCTGTCGTCCAGCTTGTCCGCAAGGGCAGGGCGGCGTGCTTCGTCCGCTTCGAGGGCTTTCTCGTTCGCCGCCAGATCTTTCTCCAGCCGCGCCAGTGCTTCAGCTGCATCGCGGGTCAGCCGGTCAGCTTCACCGCGATCTTCTTCCAGCCGTGCTTTCTGGCGGTCGAGATCGGCAAGTCTCTGCTCGGCAGCTTCCAACTGGCTGGTCAGCGCTGCCATCCTGTGCCCATGGGCAGAGGCATCGTCGCGGCGGTCAGCCTGTTCCTCACGCGCTTCGGCCAAGGCCTCGGCGGCTGCCCGCTGCGCTTTCTGGGCGTCGACCGAAGCTGCCTGTGCGGCGGCGACTTTCTCCTCTGAGGTCTTGGCCTCGGCCCGTGCAGCTTCGGCGGCTTCGGCTGCATTGCGCCAGCGTGCGAACAGCAGTCGGGCTTCGGCTGTGGCGATCTGGTCCGACAGTTTGGTGTACCGCTCTGCCTGCTTGGCCTGACGGCGTAGCGAAGCAATCTGGCTGTCGAGCCCTGCCATTAGGTCCTCGAGCCGTTCGAGGTTCTTTTCGGTCGAGCGCAATTTGCTCTCGGCATCCTTGCGCCGGACATGCAAGCCTGCGATCCCGGCGGCCTCTTCCAGCATCTGGCGCCGTTCTGCAGGCTTGGCGGCGATGACCTGCGCAATCTTGCCTTGGCTGACGAGAGCGGGCGAATGCGCGCCAGTGGCGGCATCGGCAAACGTCAGCGCGACATCCTTGGCCCGCACATCGCGGCCGTTCACGCGATAGGCGCTACCGGCCCCGCGTTCGATCCGGCGAGTGACATCCAGCTCCTCGCCATGATCGTCGACAGCCTGCAGCACGACTTCGGCGAAATCGCGTTGCGGACGGGTTTCGGTACCCGCGAAGATGACATCTTCCATCCCGCCAGAGCGCATGCTCTTGGGCGAATTCTCGCCCATGACCCAGCGGATGGCTTCGAGAAGGTTGGATTTGCCGCACCCGTTGGGTCCGACAACCCCGGTCAATCCGGGTTCGACACGCAGTTCGGCAGGCTCGACAAAACTCTTGAATCCGCTGAGTTTGAGCCGCCGTATCTGCATGCCGGGTCCTTAGCGGGCTCCGGCGCGCTGGAGGATCGGCTCGACGCCTTCCCAGTTGACCACGCCTTCGACCTTCTGGCCGTTGACGAAGAAGGTCGGGGTGCCCGTCACGCCGAATTCCTCACCTTGTTGGCTGGACCGATCGGCCAGGCCTTTGACGGAATCGACATCGGCCAGGCAGCTGCGCGCCTGGTCACGGCTCAGCCCGCGAGCAGCGAAGAATTCGAACAGGCCGGTCGCCTCTGCGACCCCGACGAAGCGCTGGTCTTCCGGAAGGCTCATCGCCTGTTCCATAGCCGCGCCGTTCTGTTGCGCGTTGCCCATCACTTCGGCGAAATTGGTCCAGACCTGTTCGGACAATGGAACCACAGCTTCATCGGTGCTGCACCGAGCAAGGCGCGACAGGACGAGGTCATAGCCATTGAGGACCAGCGGCCTCAGTTCGAAACTGACCCGGCCCGAATTCACATACTCGTCGCGCAGGGTCTCGAAACCCGCTTGCGAGAAACTGGCGCAGGTGGGGCAGGTGAGCGAGGCATATTCGACCAGCTTGATCGCTGCATCTGGATTGCCGATCTGGTGGCCCTGCTGCTCGGTCACTGTGGTGACTTCGGCCCATTCCTGGCCTTCGGGCGCAGGCACCGCGGCCACAGGTTCACCGGCAATCGCATCTTCGCCTTCGCTACCGGCGGAATCGCAGGCGGAAATCGCCAGGGCCAGTGGAGCAAGGAGTGCGGCAATTTTCATACGGCGAGAGATCGTCATGTCATGGAGTCCTTCGTCGGAACGGGGGAGAGGCTAGACCGAACGGCCTGCAGGGTGAAACGGGGTGTAGTTAGTATCCACAGGAACGCCAACAGGGCAACACGCCGGCAGGGTCAGAAACGGGCGTTCAATTGCGGCTCCAGCATTTCCCAGCTGGAAGTACCGGTCAGTTTGACGCCGTCGATGGCAAAGGCGGGTGTTGAGGTGACGAAATACGTCGTCGCATCGTCCGCCGTGGCACGGGCCTGGCGTTCGGCCATGGCCTGATCTGACAGGCACCGGTCGATCGCGACCCGGCCATAACCGCGCTGTTCGAAAATATCGTAGAAACCCAGATCGCTGGCGACGGCCTTGCGGCGTTGTGCCTCGGGGCCGCTGAACCACCGGCGTCTCTGGCCGTCGGACACCTTGTCCAGTTTCGCCAGCCATTTGTCCTGCGCGAACATCAGCGCGACATGGTTTCGTAGGAATTTCTCTTTCGGCCCGCACCAGGCGAGCATGGTGGCCGTGATATCGACGACGTTGCGCTGGACATGGCGGATTTCCAGCTTCGCCTTGCCGGGGCCGACATAAGCAAGCTTGACGATCTCCTCGCCCTGGCGCGAAAACGCGCCGCAAGCGGGGCAGGTATAGCTGATGAATTCGGTCAGCTGCAGTTCGGCTTCGGGATTGCCGATAATGTGCGATACGTCCGTCCGCTCCACTTCGGTGACCCAGTTCTTGCCCGCCCCCATCACCGCAAATGCGGCCAGTGCGAGAACGCTGGCGCTGAGCCGGCGTGATGCGATCATTGTTCCGTGTCCTCTTGCCCACCAAGACTGCGTGCCAGCCCCTCCAGCACAGCGCGCATCTCCGGATCACCGATATCGCGCAAGCTGTCTCCCAATTCCATCGGGATCGGCTTGAGCGACGGCGGCGCCTTGGGTTTTTCTTCAGCACGCGGTGCCTTAACCGCGCCTTGCCGGATCTTCACCCGCGAGACTGCGGCATAGCCGAAGAAGCGGTTTACCCGCTCGATGATTTCGGGGATGACATGCTGGATCAGCGGCGCATGGGCGGGAAGGACGACCAGCTGCAGGATGCCTTCCGACTTTTCGCCGGGCGGGAAGCGGATCGCCTCGGGCGAACAGACCTTGGCATGGTGGTGCCCGACAATTTCGGGCCAACGGGTGACAACGGAGCTTTGCACGAAACCGAAGCGGCGGAATGCGGTCCGGCCGATCTGCGGCATCAGGTCACCCACCGCCTTCGCTCCACGCCCGCGTGGCCGTTCATACGGCTTGGCAGATTTGCGCACGCTCTTCTTGGCCGGGCCCCTTTTGTCGGCAGGGCCGCCCTTCTTTTCAGGAGTGTCGTTGTCCCGTTCCATTGCGCAACAGGCCATGGCATAGGCGCAGCGTGACTGCCAGCGACAACGCCATTTCTACCGAACTTTTGGACTGGTACGATCGCCATGCCCGCGATTTGCCGTGGCGGGCCGCGCCGGGGCAGCCTGCACCTGATCCGTATCGCGTCTGGCTAAGCGAAATCATGCTTCAGCAAACGACTGTGGCGGCGGTAAAACCGTATTTCGCGAAGTTCTTGCACATCTGGCCCACGGTCGAAGCGCTGGCAGCGGCTCCCGATGATCAGATCATGGCGGCGTGGGCAGGGCTGGGCTATTATTCCCGGGCCCGCAACCTCGCCAAGGCCGCGCGCGTGGTTGCAGAACTAGGAGCCTTCCCCGAAACCGAGGCGGAGCTGCGGAAACTGCCCGGTGTTGGCGATTATACAGCCGCGGCGATCGCCGCGATTGCCTTCGGCGAACGGGCCGTGGTGGTCGATGCCAATGTCGAGCGGGTCGTATCGCGCCTGTTTGCGATCGAGGAGCCCCTTCCCAAATCGCGGAAGGTCATCCGCACGCATACCGACGCCATTACGCCGGAGTGTCGTGCGGGCGATTTCGCACAGGCGATGATGGATCTTGGTTCTTCGGTGTGCACCTCTCGCTCTCCGCAGTGCCTGTTGTGCCCGCTCTCACGGCATTGCGAGGCGCGGATGGCAGAGCCGGAGCACTTTCCGTTCAAGGCACCAAAGAAGGAAAAGCCCATCCGGGCGGGGCAAGCCTATTGGATCGAGCGCGAACAATCCGTGTGGTTGGTCACGCGAGAGGGCACGGGTATGCTGGGCGGGATGCGCGCACTGCCGGATGATGGCTGGTCAGCCAAAGGCGATGGCTCTTCTATCCCGCCGTTTGACGGTGAATGGGCCGAGGCTGGCAGCGTGTCGCACAGCTTCACGCATTTCTCGCTGGACTTGTCAGTCATGGTTACGCGGACCGAGCAGGAGCCCGCCATCAAGGGCGAGTGGTGGCCGCTCGACCGGCTGGAGCAGGCGGGCTTGCCGACCTTGTTTGCCAAGGCGGCAAGGCGCGTTCTGGCCGGTTAGAAAATGCCGCCACCAAGGCTGAGGCGTACGACTGCAATCAGGCCTACGATCAGACAGAAATTGCGCCCGCCGCGTCCTGACGAGGATAATTGGCCGAGCACCACGCCGATCACGATCAGGGGCAGGGCAAGCCAGTTGGCCCATCCCAGCAAGGGAATGGTCGCAGGGATGACGATGATGAGGGATATGATCCCAGTCAGGATCGAGAGGAGATTAAGCATGTGTGTTATATGGGTAGCACAGTTAGCAATTTCAAGGGGGATCGGCAATTGACGCCACCTTGTTGATCCCTCACACACTCATCCAAATACAAAGTTTCGAAAGAGGACCTGACCCCCAATGGCCTATAAAGATTTCCAGGACGCCCAGCTTTCCCGTCGCTCTCTGCTGCGCGGAGGCGCCTATCTTGGCGGAGCGGCGACGTTGGCAAGTGTGCCATTTGGCCGGGCCGCCTTGGCCCAGGTCAAGCCTGGCCCATGGGAAAATGTCGCGGCCGCGGTCGAAGACTATGTCAGCAATGGCAAGGTCGCCAACATGCTCGCCAGCTTCGGGTGGGGCCAGGCAGAACCCTCTGCCATCGCCAAGGGCACGTTGGCTGTCGATGGGTCGACTGCGGTCGATATGGACAGCCTCTATCGCATCTATTCGATGACCAAGCCGATCACCGGCATGGCCGCTATGATGCTGATCGATGATGGCCTGATGCGCCTCGACCAGCCGATTGCGGAAATACTGCCCGCCTATGGCGAAATGATGGTGCAGAAGGAATATGACGGCGCGATCACCGAGGACAATCTGGAACCGGCTGCACGGCCGATCACGATCCGCCATTTGCTGACCCACACTGCTGGGCTGGGCTATGGCATCATCCAGAAAGGTCCGATCCAGAAGGCCTATGAAGAAAAGGGCCTGATCCCGGGCCAGGTTACACGCCTGCCGCTGCCGGGCCTTGGCCGTGGCAAGCCGGTCGGCAGCCTGGAAGCATTCGCCGACGGGCTCGCCGAAATGCCGCTGGTGCTGCAACCGGGGACCAAGTGGAGCTATTCGGTCAGTCTCGACTTGCTAGGCCGTGTCATCGAAGTGGTGGAGAAGAAGCCGTTCGACCAGGTCCTGAAGGAGCGCCTGTTCGATCCGGCTGGCATGACCAGCACCTATTTCACCGTGCCGGAGAGCGAGATCGGTCGCTACACCACCAATTACGGCATCGTGGCAGGGACCCCGTTCCCGATCGATCCGGCAGACAGTTCGATCTATCTGGATGAGCCCGCATTTCCGTTCGGCGGTGCCGGGCTGGTGTGCTCGCCGCGCGATTATGACCGGTTCCTGCGCATGCTGCTGGGGTATGGCATGATTGATGGCACCCGCGTGATGGGCGAATTGGCCGTGCGCGTGGGTACGTCGAACATTTTGCCCAAGGGCGTTGATACCGAAGGCACATGGATGGCGGGCCAGGGCTTTGGCGCCGGTGGCCGCGTAAGTGATGGCGCCTATGGCTGGGGCGGCGCTGCGGGCACAGCGGCCTTCGTGCATTACGGCGCCAATCTGCGTGCTGCGCTGTTCACCCAGTATATGCCGAGCGACACCTATCCGATCCAGAACCAGTTCCCTGAATTGGTGGCCAAGGACTTGGCCGCGATGCAGGGCGGCTGAGCCAGCTGATGACCGCGCAGGGGGCTATCGCATTTTCCGGTTCGCCAATTGACCGGGCCGACCACGTTCGCGCCGATCCGGAGCGGCTGGCCGGATACATGAACTGGAAGGCCAGGTTCCTGGCGCTTGACGGGTTAATGCCGTCGCTTGACGACAACGGGCGGTTAGCATGGGGTTCGCTGGCCGATGCAGCCGACGATGCTGAGCTGGTCTTCCTTGGGATCGACCGCACCGATGGCGGTGAGAAAGCCTGCTTTGCGGCAGTGCCTGCGCAAGGCGATGCCAGCCCGCGCATGGCCAACCCGCAGCTCTGGTCTCTGATGGCGACGCTCGATCCGGGCGATTTGGCAACCTATGGCGGCGCGCGCAGCTTGATCGATTGGCACGCACGCCATCGGTTTTGCGCCCAATGCGGTGCCTCTACCAAGATCGCCAAGGGCGGCTGGCAGCGCGGCTGCGACAGTTGCAAGGCGCAGCATTTTCCGCGTACCGATCCGGTCACCATCATGCTGGCAGAGCATGAAGGGCGGTTGATGCTCGGACGGGGCAAAGGCTGGCCCGAAGGCGCGTTTTCGGCGTTGGCCGGATTTGTAGAACCGGGCGAAACGATCGAGGAAGCGGTCCAGCGCGAAGTCTATGAAGAGGCCGGTGTCAGGGTGCGCGATGTGTCCTACGTTGCCAGCCAGCCCTGGCCGTTCCCAAGCCAGCTGATGATCGGGTGCCACAGCCACGCCGACAACGATGAATTGGTGATCGACGAAACCGAAATGGCAGAGGTTCGCTTCTTCACGCGTGAGGAAGTGGTCGCTTCGCTGGAAGGATCGGGGCCGTTCCGCGCGCCGCCAAAACACGCAATCGCCCACAATCTGATGCAATGGTGGCTCAACACATGACCGATACCGCACCGCGCCGCATGACAATCGACATCTGGTCCGATGTGATGTGCCCGTGGTGCGCCATCGGTTACGGCCAACTGACCAAGGCGCTTGAGCAATTGGAGGGCGAGATTGAGGCCGACATTCGCTGGCATGCGTTCGAGCTCAATCCTGATATGGCAGAGGCGGGCGAGGATCAGTCAGCGCATTTGCAGCGCAAATATGGTCGTTCCGCCGAAGAGGGTGCAGCCGTACGCGGGCAAATGAAGACAATTGCTGACAGCGCAGGCGTGTCACTTGCCTATGAAGGTGAGGGTGAGGCTCCCCCGGCCATGATGTGGAACACCTTCGCCGCGCACCGGCTGCTGGCCTGGGCGCTGGAAAGTGCCGGTGCGGCGAAGCAGACCGAGTTGAAGCTTGCCCTGTTCCGCGCCCATTTCAACCAGCGTCGCAATGTGTCGGCGCGTGATGTGTTGCTGGATGTGGCGGTTTCGGTAGGGCTCGATCGTGAAGGCGCTCTTGCAGCTTTGAACGACGAGACCCTGGCTGCGAAAGTGCGTGCTGAAGAGAAACAGGCCTGGGATCTCAACATTACCGGGGTTCCGGCGATGGTGATCCAAGGCAAGTTCATGATCCCCGGGGCGCAGCCGCCTGAATCCTACATCAACGCCCTGCGCCGGGTGGCCGAGAAAATCGCGTGACGGAATTTTCCGGCAAGGTTGCAGCGATCACTGGCGGTGCCAGCGGGATCGGGCTGGCTATCGCGCGCAAGCTCGTCGCCCTGGGCGGTTCGGTCGTGCTTGGCGATATTGACGACGAGAAGCTCGAAAATGCCGCAACTGAATTGGGAGGGAATGCCCTTACGGTACGCTGCGACACGTCTGATCTGGCATCTGTCGAAGCCTTTGCCGAAGCAGCATTTGGCTGGCAAGGCCGGGTTGACCTGCTCCTCAACAATGCCGGTGTGGGCGGAGTGCGCGGCAAACTGTGGGAAGTCGATCCCGAAGCGGCGCGGGCGCATTTCGATGTCAATTTCTGGGGTGTCTGGAACGGGTGTCGCACCTTTGCCCCGCGCATGATCGCGCAAGAGCATAGCAGTGCGATCTACAACACCGGCAGCGAGAACAGCTTCTTTTGTGCCGTGCCGCAAACCGCCGCTTATATCGCTGCTAAACATGCCGTGCTGGGCATGACCGAGAGTTTCCGCGAAGACTTGCCCGAGCATGTCCATGCCGGCTTGATCATCCCGGGCTGGGTGTTCACCCCGCTGGGTGAAGAACGCTTCATGAAATTCGGGATGGATGTGGCCGACTATGCCGAGATCGTCGTCCCGCAACTGCTAGCCAACGAGCGCTTCGTGGTCAGCCACTCCTACAACACCGTCCGCGTGAACGAGCGGATCGATGCACTGAATGCAGCATACGAACAATATGCCTCGCGACAGGATGGCGACGAAGCGCATGACGTACGCACAGTGCTGGCGGCACTGACGCAGAAACGCAGCTAGACCAGGCCCAGCTTCTTCAATTTGAGCTGGAGCTTGCCGGGCAGGGCATCGCCCACATCCTCACCCTCTTTCAAATCGCGCGGAGCCTTGTCTTCGGTCAGGTAGCGCCAACCCTGATGGGCCCGTTTGGGGAGCGGATCGACCCGCACCAGTTTGGGTTCCAATTCGATGAACCACCGCCCTTCCGGCGTCTGGCTGAAGCCGAGGATCTCGGACCGTGCCACCAGTGAATGGTTGAGGATCCAGTAGAGAGATCCGCCCTCCATTTCCTCGTGCCGCTTGGGCAGGTAGCGCGTCGTCAGCTTGATCTCGCTGCGGTCGACATACCAACCAGCCAGGTCATCCCAGCTCTTCGCGCCAAAGGCGATCTTGGTCATGTTGAGGGGCATGGCTAGCGCAATATAGCTTGGGGCATCAGGCTCAAGACCGCCCTTAGCCCACCAGCCCGCTGGCGACAGCGAGGCCGAGGAAAGCGAAGAAGCCCATCGAGTCCGTGATCATGGTCACAAACACGCTGGAGGCGACGGCAGGGTCTTGGTCGAGCCGTTCGAACGCGACCGGGACCAGCACCCCGGCAAGGCCCGAGACGATGATGTTCACCACCATCGCTGCCGCGATCACGATGCCCAGCATCGGCGTGAAAATCGCCGCTGTGCCGATGCCGATCAGCACCGCAATGGTAACCCCGTTAAGCAGCGCGACGCGCGTTTCGCGCCACAATATCCGTCCGGTGTTGGACCGTGTCAGCTGGTTCATCGCGATTGCGCGCACGGTGACCGCCATGGTTTGGGTGCCCGCATTGCCGCCGATGCTGGCAACGATCGGCATCAACACGGCGAGCGCGACCAGCTTTTCGATCGCGGCGCCGAAGAACCAGATGATAGAGCTAGCCACCAACGCGGTGCCGAGATTGGCGACCAGCCAGCGCACGCGCGAGGAATAGGCATCACGGATCGGCTCGTTAATGTCGCCGTCGCCTGCGCCCGACAGGAGCAGCGTATCCTCGCCTGCTTCTTCGGAGACAATGTGGACGACGTCATCGACCGTCATTTGTCCGACCAGCCGCCCGTCTTCATCGACCACAGCGGCCGAGATCAGGCCGTATTTCTGGAACATCAGCGCGACCTCTTCCTGGTCGAGCGTAACGGGGATCAGCGTCTGGTCGCGCTTCATCACATCGGTGAGAGCGATTTGGCGCGGGGTCGTAAGGATCCAGCTGAGAGCACAGGTGCCGACCGGATGGTGCGAGGCATCGACAACGAAGACTTCGAAGAACTCGACCGCCAGATCACCTTCCCTGCGCAGGTAGTCGATCAGGTCGCCAACGGTCATGCTTTCCGGCACCGCGACAAAGCCACGGCTCATCAGGCGGCCGGCCGTTTCTTCCGGATAGGCAAGCGCGCTTTCGATCGCGGCCCGGTCTTCCGGTTCCATCTCGGCCAGGATGGCGGCCTGGTCGGGCGCGTCGAGATCCTCGATCAGCTGGACAGCATCATCGGTCTCGAGCTGTTCGGCGATCTGCGCCACGGCATCGGCAGGCAGCGCCTCCATCATGTCCTCGCGGACATAATCGTTGAGCTCGGCCACCACGTCCGAACTCATCAAGTCACTGATAGCAGCCGTCAGCTGGGCCCGGTCGTCCTTGTCAAACAGCTCGAGCAAGTCGGCGATGTCAGCAGGGTGCAGTGGCTCGACCAGATCATAGACGGTCGTGTTTTCGCCTGCATCGAGGGCATCGCGAACCGCGCGGACATATTCGGGTTTGAGCGTGTTTTCTTCGTCGAGCCGTTCGTCATCGATCCGGTCATCGGGGCGCGCGCCATCCTCCGCCATTTCGGCGAGCATCACGTCTTCGTCCTGGCGCTCATCGATCCCCATGTCGCCCGTCTAAGCGGCTGGTCGATGATTGCAAGGCACGGGGTGACATCGGGCCATGCATCTCTATATCGGGGCGCAAGATTCCACAGGAGATTAGACTATGGCCGATACTCTCACCCTCACGCTCGACACCGGCAATGGCGAAGGGGGCGACGTGGTCATCAAACTGCGCCCCGATCTCGCCCCCGGCCATGTCGAGCGGATTACCGAACTCGCCGGTGAAGGCTTCTATGATGGCGTGGTGTTCCACCGCGTGATCCCCGGCTTTATGGCGCAGGGCGGTGATCCGACCGGCACCGGCATGAGCGGTAGCGACAAGCCCGATCTGAAGGCGGAATTCAACGCTGAGCCGCACACCCGCGGAACTTGCTCGATGGCACGGACCCAGGTGCCTGACAGCGCTAACAGCCAGTTCTTCATCTGCTTCGACGATGCCCATTTCCTCGATGGCCAATACACGGTCTGGGGTCAGGTCACCGACGGCATGGACCACATCGATGCCTTGCCCCAGGGTGAGCCACCCGCCGAGCCGGGCAAGATCGTGAAGGCTACGGTTGCCTGAGCAGGACAGGTGAAATGATGTGATGCAGCGCCCGATCCTGGCCATGCTTGCGCCGCTGGTTCTGGGCGGCTGCATCACGTCGTTTCCTGACATCACCCAAAGTCGCAGCCCGTGCCGGAACGATCCGGGCGGGTGGTGTGATTTCACGCGTGAAGCGGCGGCAGACAGCTACGGCTATGCCATGCTGTCCAGCAATGCGTATGATGACGAGGATACTTACACCGAACTGGGCGTGCGCTTCGAAGAGGTCGGGATCATTCCTGTCACCGACGAAGAACAGGATATGCGCGACGGACTCGACTACGCGCTGTATGATGAGTTTGAGGTTCGCAAGACGCCCGAAGGTTTCGCGCGTGGCCCCCGGATCGCCCGGATTTTGGCCTTTCGCGGGACCGAATTTTCAAGCCCGACCGACATTATCTACGGATCGTTGAGGGAAAACCAGATCGTGGCCGCGCGCGCCGTTTACGCTGCGGAGCGGGACCGTTTCGCAGCGGATTATCCTGATCTTCCTATCGTGCTGACCGGCCATTCGCTGGGAGGCGCATTGTCGACCCAGATCTCGATCGAGAATCCCGGCGTGCGGGCTTACGTGTTCAACGTCTCCCCCTTCTATCGCGGAGATTCGGCCACCAACGACAAGGATCGGGTCGCCATTTCCGAACGCGGCGAGTTCCTGCGGGTGCTGCGCCGCTATCGCTCTCCGCCAGCGGCACAGATGCTGGTCATCAATTGCGCGCCCAACCGCAGCGCGGGGGAAAAGCATGGCATTCGTCCGCTGGGCGACTGCCTGACCTGGATTGCTGCCTATCGCGACGCCTATGCCGGATCGCTGCTGGGCCCCAACGATATTTCCAAACCGCCGGTGGAATGTGGACCGGCCGACAAAGTGCATCCGGGGGACAATTACTGGCAAAAAGAGCCCTGCATCCACCAGCCGCGCCCGCCGGAAGATGATGAGTCCTGACTTGATCGCCTCGCTCGTGATGGTCACGCGCGTGATGGGAGAAATGCAGGACGAATGGTGGATCATCGGCAGCGCGGCCGTTGCGTTGCACGGGGCAGATCCGGGCCCAGTGGCCGATATTGATATTTTGCTAAGCGAACGCGATGCCTCCCAACTGTTCCCGCAGCTTGGAATTCCGATCGCGCCTGGAGGCGCCCATCACCAATTTGCATCGACAGTCTTCGGCATATGGAACGACCCGCCGATCAGCGTCGAATTCATGGCCGGACTGCGCGTAATGAGGGATAGCAGGATGCAGGACTTGCAACTTCACACCCGCACGCCTGTCACAGCGGGTACGGTGCTGGTTTACGTCCCAACGCGCCCTGAATTGGAGGGCATGTTACGATTGTTTGACCGACCCAAGGACGCCGCGCGGCTTGGTGCACTCCGGTTGCTGGACTAGAGCCCCGCGCCGACCAGCCAGTCATGAAACAGCCGCACGGGCCGTTCTTCCAGGGCGGTTGGTTTGCAGACGAACCAGTAGCTATACGGGCTTTCGACTTCGGCATCGTAAAGCTCGGTCAGGCGATCATCGTCGGCGCGGCGCAAGTGATCGTCATGCATGATGGCGATGCCCAGGCCTTGAGCCGCCGCCTCCAGCATCAGCTGGCCGGAATCGTAGTGATCGATGGCTGACGGATCGAGATCGCGCAGCCCCAGCTCCGCTTTCCACGCCTCGAAACTTTCAGGCAATTCGGTGTGGATCAGGAAAGTCTGCGAGGTCAGGCGCTCCAGGTCCGGACTGTCGCCCAGCTTGGCGGCAACATCCTTGCTGCAGATCGCGTGCACCTTGTTTTCGTCCAGGCGAACCGCGTGCAATCGCCGGTCCGGCCCGCGGCTGAGTATGATTGCAGCATCGAGCGTATCGCCGACCCGATCTTCCAGATGGGGGCCGGTATCGGTGTCGATATGCAGTAGCGGATGGCGCTTGCGCAATTCCGCCATGCGCGGGAACAGGCGCTGGCTTCCGAACAGCGGCAACACGCCCAGCCGCAGGCGCAACAGCGAGAGATTGTCAGACTGCCCCTCGACAGCGCGGGCCAATGCCTCGAAATGGGGGCTGACCGCCTCGTAGAACTGGTGGCCTTCGTCGGTCATCGTCATTGCCTGGCGTGCGCGGGTGAACAGCTTCTTGCCGACAAACTCCTCCAGATTGGCAATCCGGCGGCTCAGCGCGCTGGGGCTGAGGTTCAATTCATCGGCTGCAGCGCGTGCAGAACCCAGGCGCACGGTGCGCATGAAGGCTTCGAGGGCGCGGAGCGGGGGGAGGCGACGTGTCGGCATGCGCTCCATGTGGAGTGCAAAAAACGCAATGTCGAGAAGGGATTTGGGCCGTAGTGCCTAAGGTCTAGGCTGGCGTTTTCTCCGGCTTCGTTTCCGGTGCGTGCAAGCGCAGCCTAGTCACGTGCGTTTCATCGCCATCGATCACTTCGATATGCCAGCCGCTGGGATGTTCCACGATCTCGCCCACGGGCGGGACGCGCTCGGCCAGCACGAAGGTCAGGCCGCCCAGCGTGTCGACGGATTCCTCGACTTCGGCGAGTTGCGGGTCGATCATTTCGGCCACGTCATCCAATTCGGCGCGCGCATCGCAATCCCACATCCCGTCACCGATCGGCGCGATCCTGATGTCGGGCGCATCGTCATGCTCGTCCTCGATCTCGCCGACGATTTCCTCGACCAGATCTTCAATCGTGATCAAGCCATCCGTGCCCGAGAATTCGTCGAGCACAATAGCCAGATGAGTCCGCCGCGTACGCATGTCGGCCAGCACGTCCAGCGCATTGCGGGCCTGCGGCACATAAAGTGGCTGGCGCATCAACGTGGTCCAGTCGGCAGGCGGAGTCTTGCCGTCGATCAGATAGGGGAACACATCCTTGATGTGGATCATCCCGATGACCTGGTCGAGCTGATCACGATAGACGGGCAGGCGCGAATGGCTGTTGTCCGAGAATACGGCGAGCAGTTCGTCCCAGCTCGATTTTGCATCGACCGCTACAATCTCGCCCCGCGGGACGGCGACATCATCGGCATCATGCTCGCTGAAATGGAGTAGGTTGCGCAGCATCTGCCGCTCGACCGGCGACAGGTCGCCTTCGGTCGGCTCTTCCTGGCCGGACGATTCATCTTCCTCGTGCTCGTCGATCTTCTCTTCGAGCTGGGCCCGAAGGGAACGATCGCCGTCATCGCTGCCAAAGAATTTTCGGATTGCGAGCCACAGCCCGCCTCTACTCTCCGCCTCTCCGGCGTTAGAGCTTCTGTCACTATCGGTGTCGGGCATGGCCCTGCAGTGCACTCCTCATACGTTGCGATCCCCATATGGGTCCGCAATGCCCATTTTTGCAAGAGCCGCGATTTCCATCGCTTCCATCGCCTCGGCCTGTGTGTCGGATGTGACATGGTCATGCCCTGCCAGATGGAGCAGCCCATGGATGATCAGATGGGCGGTGTGATCTTCCAGTGAAATACTTTTTTCGTCTGCCTCGCGCGCGCAAGTCTCATATGCCAGCGCAATATCGCCCAGCATTTCGGGTGGTCCGTCTGTCTCGAGCGCCAGCAAGCTGTCACGCTCAAGCATTGGGAAAGACAGGACATTGGTGGGTTTATCACGATCGCGCCATTCGCGATTGAGCTGATGGACCTGTGCGTCAGAAGTGAACAGGACGCTGGTTTCGAGGCGGGCGTTGGCTAGCACAGGTTCGACATGAGACGCAGCGTCTCCAGCGCGCTCGGCGAGCGCTGACCAATCGCCATCCGGCCAATCTTCGACTTCAATTTCGATCGTCAAAAAGCCCCTCCTCTAAAGAAGAGGGGGAAAAATTCAGTCACTCCACAGGCCCTTCATACGCCTCGACAATCCGCCCCACGATCGGGTGGCGCACAACGTCGGCTGCGCTGAAGCGGATCGTGCCAAATCCGTCTACATCTTCAAGCTTGTCGACCGCATCAGCCAATCCGCTCATCCGGTCGCCGCCGGGGATGTCGACTTGCTTGGGATCGCCGCAAATCACCATCCGGCTGTTCTGGCCGAAGCGGGTGAGGAACATCTTCATCTGCTCGCGGGTGGTGTTCTGGGCCTCGTCGAGGATGATGAAACTGTCCGCCAGAGTACGTCCGCGCATGAAGGCGATAGGGGCAATTTCGATCTCGCCGCTTTCGATTCGCCGCTCCACCTGCTCGGGCGGCATGCAATCATACAGCGCATCATAGAGCGGGCGCAGATAGGGATCGACCTTGTCTTTCATGTCGCCGGGCAGGAAGCCCAGCTTCTCGCCTGCCTCCACCGCCGGGCGGCTCAGGATCAGGCGCTGTACGCTGCCGGTGATCAGCTGGCTAACGGCTTGCGCCACGGCGAGATAGGTCTTGCCTGTTCCGGCCGGGCCTAGCGCGAAGATAATATCATCCCGGCTGAGTGAACGCATATAGCTGATCTGGGTCGCGCTGCGCGGCACAATCGTCTTGCGCCGGGTGCGGATCATGATCGGTGGCGTCTGGGCATCGGCGTTTACAATGCCGTCCAGCGTCGGTTCATTCGACATGCCGATCAGCGCTTCAATCGCGCCCGCATCCAGATCCTGCCCCAGCGCGAGCCGGTCATACATGGTCTGCAAGACGTCGCGCGCCCGGGCAACGCTATCCTCGGGCCCCTCGATCTGGACATGGTCACCGCGCGCCGAGATGAACACGCCGAGCCGGTTTTCGACCTGGACCAGATTGGCATCGAATTGTCCGAACAGCGGCACCAGTAAAGACTGGTTGTCGAATTCCATGTCCACCTTGGCACGGCGGGTTTCACGGTTTGGCCCGCCGGTTGATCGGGGATCGGGCGAAAATGCCGGATCGGCGGTGCGGGTAGGTCTACGGCCCATGCGCTCCTTTCAAGTGAGTCGTTCGCGAGTTTACGCTGCGGTGGTGGTAGTGCAAGTTGCCCCGTCCAACGTCGCTGGGGAAAGTCACGCAAGTGTCATGCAGGCGCGGCTACCAACAGCCTGCCGGCCAAAGAATTCGGTCCGCCTTCGACCACTTCGACTTCGACCAGATCTCCGATCGCAGCTTCGCCTTCGAACCAGACGGATTGCAGCCATGGAGACTTGCCTAGCCACTGGCCGGGATGCTTCCCTTTGCGTTCGACGAGGACGGTGCAGGTCTTGCCTTCGGTGGCCGCGTTGAAGGCATGCTGGTCGCGGTTGAGGCGGGCCTGAAGGCGCTGCAGGCGCTCATCCATTACCTCCATCGCAATCTGGCCTTCCATCGTCGCCGCCGGGGTGCCCGGGCGAGGGGAGTATTTGAAGCTGTAGGCCTGAGCGTAGCGGACTTCGTCCACGATGCTCAATGTGTCCTTGAACTCGGCCTCGGTCTCTCCGGGAAAACCAACGATGAAGTCTCCCGACAACGCAATGTCGGGCCGCGCGGCGCGGAAACGCTCGAGCAGTTTGAGATAGCTTTCGGCGGTGTGGCTGCGGTTCATTGCCCTCAAGACTCGATCATTACCGCTCTGCACCGGCAAATGGAGGTAGGGCATCAGAATTTCGATCTCGCCATGGGCCGCGATCAGCGCGTCGTCCATGTCGGCGGGATGGCTGGTGGTGTAGCGCAGCCGCTCCAGCCCATCGATGGGGGCGAGGGCGCGGATAAGGCCCGCAAGCCCGATGGCGCGGCCCTTGTCGTCCTCCCCGCTCCATGCGTTGACGTTCTGGCCCAGCAAGGTGATCTCGCGCGCACCGGCCTCGACCAGGCTTTGCGCTTCGGCGATCAGGTCCACGAACGGGCGGGAAATCTCGGCGCCGCGGGTATAGGGCACCACGCAATATGTGCAGAATTTGTCACACCCTTCCTGCACCGTCAGGAAGGCGGTTGGTGCACTCTTGCGGCGACGGGGCAGCGCATCGAATTTGGCGATCGGCGGCATGTCTGTGTCGGTCGCACGTTCGCCTTGCACGGCCCTGTCCAGCATCTCTGGCAGGCGGTGATAGGCTTGCGGCCCGACCACCATCGACACGGCCGGTGCGCGTTTCATGATCTCTTCGCCCTCGGCCTGCGCTACACATCCGGCGACCGCAATCATCGGCGGCTTGGTCTGCGTCTTGCCTTTGGTCAGGCGCCCGATGTCGGAATAGATCTTTTCCGCCGCGCGCTCGCGAATATGGCAAGTGTTGAGCACCACCAGGTCGGCGTCCTCCCCCTCCGGCGCAGGCGCAATACCCTTTTCGGCCAGCATCTCCGCCATCCGCTCGCCATCATAAACGTTCATCTGGCAGCCGAAACTTTTGACTCGGTAAGTCTTGGGGGTTTCCGTCGGTTTCATGAGGGGAGGGCCTTTAGGCTAAGCTGGAGGCCAATCCAAGTGCCGAGTTCCAAGGACCCGACGCCTATTCGATCATTTCCGGCGCGCTGTAGCGGATCGGTTCGACGTTGAACTTGAACGGGCGGACCGGGTGGCCCAGGCTCGCTTCCAGTTGCTCTTCGATCATTTCGCGGGCCTTGGCGGATATCGCCTTGCGGCCATGATACTCCTCCGGACTGAACGGCTCGAGATAGTTCAGCACGAGAGTGAAAGTGCCCTTGCGCGCCAGCACCCGCTTGAAATTGTTGACCCCGCCTTCATTGTCGATCCAGCCGATCCACTCGGCGACTTCGCCATAGTCCAGCACCACCGGCTGCACCATTACACCGGGCGGCGGAGGCTCCAGCACACTGATCATGGAGCTTTTGAACGGCAACAGCGAATGGCCATCGGTCGTCGTACCTTCAGGGAAAATTGTGACTGACCAATTGTCCATCAGCGCCTCGCGCAGGGCATTGATCTGCTCGGCGACGCCCAACCGGTTTTCGCGCTTGACGAAAACCGTGCGGTTGAGCCGGCATAGCCAGCCGATCACCGGCACCTGCGCCAATTCCTGCTTGGCGACGAAGGCCGTGCCGCTCGCGCCGGCAAGCGAGAGAATGTCGATCCAGGAGACATGGTTGGCGATAAAGAACACGTCGCGGCGCAGCGGGACGCCGCGGGTTTCGACTTTCGCACCGACAATGCGGGCAGTCAGTCCCAAAAACCACATGGGGAAGGGCGACCCATAGGCAAAGATGCGATAGGCGTAATGCGCCGGTACGAAGATGAAGAGCGCCAGCACAATCATCAGCAGCCGCACGGTGAAGCGAATCCACTGGATCGCATTCAGAGGGGTCGGGACACCTTTCGCGGCCGCCGCGCGGTGGGCCCAGTCCCTGGAATCGGGATCAATCGTCACGATCGAGACGCACGCCGTAAAGTTCCATGCGATGGTCGACCAGGCGATAGCCGAGCTTTTCGGCAATCTGTTTCTGCAGCGCCTCGAGCTCGGGATCGACAAATTCGACAACCTTGCCGGTTTCGACATCGATCAGGTGGTCGTGATGCGCCTCGGGCGCGGCCTCGTAACGGGCGCGACCGTCTCCGAAATCGTGGCGATCGAGAATGCCGGCTTCTTCAAACAGGCGTACGGTACGGTAGACCGTAGCGATCGAGATCTTCGGGTCGATCGACGAGGCGCGTTCATGCAGCAGCTCGACATCGGGATGGTCGTCACTGTCTGACAGCACCTTGGCGATAACCCGCCGCTGTTCGGTAATGCGCAAGCCCTTGTCGGCACACAGCTGTTCGAGATCGATCCGTTGCGGCAACCCCAACCTCCAGAAAGTCATGTCTCCCGAAATAGAAGACGCCCCGAACCCTTAGAGGGACGGGGCGTCGCACTCAAGCGGGGTGCGCGCGATTGCGCACCACCGCTCTCGTTCTGTTTCCTAGCCGGCCTTCTTCTTGCGGCCACGCTTCTGGCCGGGCTTGCGACCCAGGCCGATTTTCTTGGCGAGCTCACGCCGCTTCTCGGCATAGTTCGGTGCCACCATCGGGTAATCGGCGGGCAGTTCCCAGCGCGCGCGATACTCTTCCGGCGACATATCGTAATTGGTGCGGAGATAACGCTTGAGCATTTTCAGCTTCTTTCCGTCTTCCAGGCACACGATATAGTCCGGCTTGATCGAAGCACGAATGGATACAGCGGGATCCGGGCGGGTTTCGGCAGGCTCTTCGTCCTGTCCCAAGCCCGCAAGAGCGCCATATACATTGGTGATCAGCGACGGCACGGCATCCACGTCGACATCGTTGTTGCTGACATGTGCAGCAACAATATCGGATGTGAGCGTGATAAGCGTTTCCGCCATATCAGTTTCAAATTCTTCCATATTGTCCTCAACTTCATTTGCGATCGATTTTACCGGCATTGCTACCGGGCGTCCCATTGATGCCCATGGATCAAATGAAGTGTGAATTCAACACGCCGTTGGGATAAGTGGCTGGAGATTAACCACTAATACTTCGGAAGCGGAGCAATTACAGTGTTCTGGCGTATGTAATTGCGTCCAAACGGGTGCCATCGGCCGCCTTGTAATAATCTTTTCTGCGCCCGATCGGGATAAAACCATGGCTTTCGTACAAGGTCCGGGCCGTGTTGTTTTCGCGCATCTCTAGAAACAGCCGTTCCGACCCACGCGCCTTGGCATCTGTCGCCAGCAACTCGACCAGAAGTCCGCCTAGGCCACGACGGCGCGAGGTCGGGTGCACGGCGATCAGCAGTAGCTCTTCTTCGCCGGGCGCGGCCCTGACCATGGCGAAGGCGGCTGGTTTTTCTCCCGGCAGCGCTTCGTTCCCTTCGCTATTAAGGAGACGATAGAAGGTGGTTGGTAGCACCAAGGATCCTTCGACTTGTCGGCGGTTCCATGCCTCACCCCACGCCGGATCGAAGGCGGCATCCATCACATGCATGATCCGGTCGAGATCATCCTTCATGGCTTGGGCCTTGGCCTGGCAGGTTTTGCATCGGGTGCGCGGCCATAGATCGGGCTCACATCTGTGCCGAGCAAATCCGGGAGGATAGAAAGCGCAAACGAAGCATCGGGGTGGAGGGAGAGCGCCGTTCCGTATCCGCGCCGGGACACGAGGGCTTCTGCTTCCGTGCCTGCGACGATCTCTGCCCGGTACGCCGCGATCGCAGCGTCTGGCGCCATAGATCGATTTGGCGATGCAGGGGCGCCGAAGGGATCGAAGGACTGGACAAACCAATCACCGTGACCCCCGGTCATGGCGACATCCAGCGATTCGCCGGGATGCTGGGCGTGTGCCATCGCAGCAACAAGGCCCAGCGTGGGGTAGCCAGCAATATCGGCCTTCCATGCCAGGCCCAACGCGCGGGCGGTGGCAATACCGATCCGCACTCCTGTGAAACTGCCCGGTCCGCGCGCGACCAATATGCGGTCGGCACATCCCTTGTCTGGCAGTTGTGCGATCATCGGGACAAGGTGCTCGGCGTGACCACGACCGAGAACACGATGGTCGTTTGCGACCAGCGCATCATCTTCGAACAAGGCAATCGAACATGCTTCAGTCGAGCAATCGATTGCCAGTGTTCTCATGATGGAATTTCTTGCCCTTCAGTCCCGCAACAGGCGATGCCACGCATCGGACCGGTCGCGCAAGCGCCAAAAATTGACGCGCGGACACCAAATTGCGCTCTCGGAAGCGAAAACCGGTCAGGCGATGGAATTAAAGCGTTCGAAATCCGGTCTTGGGCTGCGGTCGAAGATTGTGTTCGGGTCCCCATAACCGATCGAACACACCCAGTCGGCCTTCACGCGCGGCTGGTCGGCAAAAAATGCGCCGGTGACCTGGTCAAGATCGACGCCCGACATAGGGCCGCAATCCAGTCCTTGTGCGCGTGCCGCCAAGATCATGTAAGCGCCTTGGAGGGCGGAATTGCGCTTGGCTCCCTCGATCCGGCCTTCCTCATCGCCTTCGAACCAACTCTTGGCGTCGGTGTGCGGAAACAGCCACGGCAATTGCTCGTGGAAATCGATGTCGTATCCGATCACGACGGTGACCGGGGCAGCGCGAATCTTGTCCTTGTTGCCTTCCGAAGCACATTCGGCCAGGCGCTCCTTGGCCTCTTGCGAGCGGACCCAGACAAACCGGCCTGGCTGCATATTGGCAGAGGTCGGCGCCATTTTCATCAGATCGTAAATGGCGCGCAGCTGGTCTTCGCTGACATCTTTGTCGAGCCAGCCATTATAAGTGCGCGCGTGATTGTAGAGTTGGTCAAGCGCGGCGTCGCTCAGGATGGTGTCGTGATATTGTTTGGTCATGAAATCCCTCTCGCGTGGGCCAAAATTCAGGCTGCGCGGACTTCAACGACCTCGGGCACATAATGTTTCAACAATCCTTCGATTCCATGCTTCAGCGTTGCCGTGGAAGACGGACATCCGGAGCAGGCGCCCTGCAGGGTTAGGTAGACGACCCCGTCCTTGAACCCGCGATAAGCAATATCGCCGCCGTCGCCTGCCACTGCCGGGCGAACTCTGGTCTCGAGCAGCTCGTTAATCTGCTCGACAATCTCGGCATTGGCTGGATCGTCTTCGACGACCATGGTTTCTTCTGCCGGCACGGCAATCCCACTCGCATCGCCACCGGCAAACAAGGGGGCCTGGCTGACAAAATGATCGAGCAGGATCGACACCACTTGCGGCTTTAGATCAGGCCAATCGACACCGGGCGCCTTTGACACCGAGACAAAGTCGGACCCGAAAAACACATTGGTGACTTCGCCGGTATCGAAAATCGCCTGTCCCAGCGGGCTCGCCTCGGCATCCTCCGGCGTGGTGAATTCACGCGATCCGCTCGGCATCACCTGCTGTCCCGGCAGGAATTTGAGGGTCGACGGGTTCGGGGTGGTTTCGGTCTCGATGAACATGCCTTTGATGTAGGGAGGGTTTGCGGGTGCGACAAGCTATTCACTGTCCCTTCACCGATAGTCTCTCTATAGTCGTGGCCATGATCATTTTCCCGCGTGCCGCCCGGCACTTCGCGCTGTTCCTTCCGCTTGCCCTGCTGGCCCATCCGCTTCCGGCGCAGGATGTGGCCGAGGAACGGCCAGCTTCGCTGCAAAGCGAGGAAGAAACGCCGTGGCTTTATGAGGGAAGCAATGTCCCGGTTGACCGGGCCTGGCTGTTTGGCGAGCTCGACAATGGGCTGCGCTATGCTGTGCGCCGCAACGGGGTGCCGCCGGAACAGGTCTCGATCCGCATCAGGATCGATGCGGGCTCGCTGCACGAACGGGATGAGGAACGCGGCTTTGCCCATTTGCTGGAGCATCTGTTGTTCCGCGAAAGCAAATATCTCGGCCCGGCCCAGGCAATCCCAACCTGGCAACGGCTGGGCGCGACTTTTGGCAGCGATACAAACGCAGTGACCAGCCCGACCCAGACGGTGTACAAGCTGGACCTGCCCGAAGCGAACCCGGCCAAGCTGGAAGAGAGCTTCAAGCTGCTCTCGGGCATGGTCCGTGAACCGGTGATCAATGACGCCAATCTGGCCGCCGAAGTGCCGATCGTGATGGCGGAGAAGCGCGAGCGGGGCGGGCCAGCCCAGCGGGTCGGCGATGCGCGCCGCGCGACCTTGTTCGCAGGCCAGCGATTGGCGGAACGCTCCCCGATTGGGACGGTCGAAACGTTGAGCGGGGCCAAGGCCGATGCGGTCGATGCCTTCCACAAACGCTGGTACCGGCCTGAAAACGCGGTGATCGTTGTGGCCGGAGACGCCGATCCGGTCGAATTTGCGCGCCTGATCGAGGAATATTTCAACGATTGGCAGGGGCAAGGCGAGGGCGCGGAAGCACCTGACTTTGGCGATCCGGTTGCCCCAGCGGGCGCTGACGCCGCCAATCCGGTGGGCGAGACAGCAGTGCTGATCGAACCCGATCTGCCGCGCAGCTATACTTATGCCATCATGCGCCCCTGGCGGCCTGTGCAAGACACGATCGTCTACAATGAAGGCCTGTTGATGGATGCGCTGTCACAGGCGCTGATCAACCGACGTCTGGAAAAGCGCGCACGCGGCGGCGGCAGCTTCCTTTACGCGCAGGTTCAACAAGACGATGTCAGCCGCAGTGCCGACGCGACCTTCGTCAATTTCGCTCCGCTGACGGATGATTGGCAAGCCGCCTTGAAAGATGTGCGCAGTGTGATCGCAGATGCCTTGTCGAGCCCGCCGACCGCTGAAGAAATCGCGCGCGAAGTCGCCGAATTCGATGTCGCATTCAAAGCCTCGGTCGATGAAGCGCCGGTTGCGCCCGGGGCACGCCTGGCCGACAATCTGGTCGATGCCGTCGATATTCGCGAAACCACCGCCGCGCCCGAAACGGTGCTGGACGTGTTCCGCAATATGCAGGAACGGGTCACCCCTGCCGCGATCCTGGCGCGCACGCGCGCTCTGTTTGAAGGCGATGTTATTCGCTCGGTCTACGTCACGCCATCCACTGGCGAAGCGGGCGAAGACGACTTGCGGACCGCTCTGCTGGAGCCGGTTACTGCGGATTCCAGCGCACGTCTGGCCGCCAGCAACATCTCGTTTGAAGACCTGCCGCCGATTGGTGAACCGGGCGTAGTCGCGCAGAGCGGGCCGCTGGGCATCCTCGGGATCGAGCAGGTGCAATTTGCCAATGGTGTTCGCGCGATGCTGTGGCCCAATGATGCAGAGCCAGGCCGGGTCGCTGTGAAAGTCCGCTTCGGTAGTGGTTATCGCGGCTTCGGCGACCGGGACGCGCCGTATGTCCTGCTGGGCGAAATGGCACTGGTCGGCTCGGGAGTCGGGGAACTCGGCCAGGAAGAGCTCGACCGTATTGCCACGGGCCGCAAGCTCGGCTTCGATTTCAAGATCGACGATGCCGTCTTTACGTTCGAAGCGCAGACCCGGGGATCCGACCTTGCCGACCAGCTTTACCTGTTTGCCGCAAAGCTTGGCATGCCGCGCTGGGATCCGAACCCGATTATCCGCGCCCAGGCAGCGTCAAGGTTGGCCTATGAAAGCTATGCCACCAGCCCGGGCGGCCTGTTGTCGCGTGATCTGGATTATCTGTTGCGTGATCGCGATCCACGCTTCGCCACACCGACGCCCGAAATGATGGCCCAAACCACACCCGAAGGTTTCCGCGAAGTGTGGGAGCCTTTGCTGGCGCAAGGGCCGGTCGAGGTCATGATCTTTGGCGAGTTCAATCGTGACGAGACCCTGGAGGCCTTGCGCAAGACCTTTGGTGCCTTGCCGGAACGCTCACCAATCCCGGCCGAAGCCGCCAGTCGCACGCCGGGCTTTCCGTCGGCAGGCGATACCACAGTTCTGAAGCATCGGGGTGATGCCAATCAGGCTGCCGCTGTCATCTCGTGGCCGAGTGGCGGAGGGGTCGCCAATATCCGCGAGTCGCGTCAGATCGAAATCCTCACCCAGCTATTCATGAACCGGCTGATGGACGAAATGCGCGAACGGGCGGGGGCAAGTTACGCTCCGCAAGTGAGTTCGGACTGGCCGGTTGACCTGGAAGAGGGCGGCACGATCACCGCCTTTGCGCAGCTCAAGCCGGAGGATGTGCCGACCTTCTTCGCGGCGGCCGAATCGATTGCGAGTGACATTGCCAACAATCCGCCGAGCGCGGACGAACTTAATCGTGTGACCGAGCCGCTGCGCCAATTGATCAGTCGCGCGTCGACCGGGAACGGTTTCTGGATGTTCCAACTCGAGGGGGCAACCTACGATTCCCGTCGTGTGGCTGTGATCCGTTCCTTGCTCAACGATTATTCGCAAACCACGCCCGAAGCGATGCAGGCGCTGGCGCGACGCTATCTCGCCTCGCGGCCCGGATATCGCCTTGCTGTCATTCCGGAGGGGCAGGAGCTTGCAAAAGTGAGCACTTTCCGGGCGCAGGCGGTGGGGCGCTGACCCGATCTTGGGTACGCCCAAGCTTTATTGCGCTTGCGAACAAGGGACAGGACCCCGTATTGTCGCCTGCTGAATTGCTGAAAGACAGGTATTATGGCTCGCGACTGGAAACCCGATAGCTGGAAAGCGCACGAAGCAAGGCATTTGCCGCGCTATGAGGACCCTGCTGCGCTGGTCGCGGCGGAGGAGAAGCTGGCTGCCTATCCGCCGCTGGTGTTTGCAGGTGAAGCGCGCGCGCTGAAGGCCGATCTGGCCGAGGTTGCCGGCGGGCGGGCCTTCCTGTTGCAAGGCGGCGATTGCGCCGAGAGCTTTGCTGAATTTCACCCCAACAATATCCGCGATACATTCCGCGTGATCCTGCAAATGGCAGTCGTGATGACGTTCGCGGGCAAGCTGCCGGTGGTCAAAGTGGGCCGGATGGCGGGGCAGTTTGCCAAGCCGCGCAGCTCCGACACCGAAACGCAGGGCTCGGTCACTTTGCCGAGTTATTTTGGCGATAATGTCAACGGGATCGAATTCGATCCGGTTCAGCGCCGCAACGATCCCGAACGCATGGTGAAGGCCTATTCGCAAGCGGCGGCCACGCTCAACCTGCTGCGCGCCTTTGCCGGTGGCGGCTATGCGAATTTGCGGCAGGTGCACCAGTGGACGCTGGATTTCATGGGCCGCAGCCCGTGGGCCGACAAGTTTGCCGAGACCGCCGACCGGATCGGTGAAGCGCTCGATTTCATGGAAGCCTGCGGGGTTGATCCCGGCACTGTCCCGCAATTGCAGGGCACCAGCTTCTACACCAGCCACGAGGCTTTGCTGCTTCCTTACGAGCAAGCGATGACACGGCAGGATTCGCTGACCGGCGACTGGTATGACACCAGCGCACACATGGTCTGGATCGGGGATCGCACCCGCTTTGATGGTAGCGCCCATATCGAGTTTGCGCGCGGCATTGGCAATCCGCTCGGCATCAAATGCGGGCCGAGCCTGGAACCGGATGTGCTGGTCAAATTGCTCGATGAGCTTAACCCTGCGCGGGAACCGGGCCGGATCACACTGATCAGCCGTTTTGGCCATGACAAGGTCGAAGCCGGGCTGCCGCGCCTCGTCCGTGCAGTGGAGCGGGAAGGGCATCCCGTGGTGTGGAGCTGTGACCCCATGCACGGCAATGTGATCAAGGCAGATAGCGGCTACAAGACGCGCCCGTTTGACCGGATCACTGCCGAGGTGCGTGGCTTCTTCGCGGTCCACCGGGCGGAAGGGACCCATCCGGGCGGCGTCCATCTGGAAATGACCGGACAGGATGTGACCGAATGCGTCGGCGGAGCCGTGGCGATTACCGATGAAGGCCTGAACGATCGCTATCACACGCATTGTGATCCGCGGCTCAACGCGGCGCAATCGATCGAGCTGGCGTTCCTGATTGCAGAGATGCTGCAATTGGCCGCGAAGGATCAGCGCGCCGCGAACGCGGCATGATCTGGCCTTTCTCCGACGCAGCGTTGCAAACACGAGGCAGGTGATTTCCGCCTAAGCCTTTCAATTGTCACAGTGTTCCTTCATAGCGGCCTTGGACCGGTCGCCGAGGGAGACCCTACCATGGCTCAGGAACAGCTGCGCAGTCAGGCGCAGAGCGAGCCCGATCTTGTTGGAAGTTTCCGCCAGACGCGTGCGCTGACCGAGGGGTTGGCGGCGCCCCTGAGCGAGAGCGACGCCACCATCCAGTCAATGGAAGATGCCTCTCCCGCCAAGTGGCATCTGGCTCATGTAACGTGGTTCTGGGAAACATTCCTGCTGCGTGATCATGCGCCGGGATATCAGCTGTTCGACGAGCAGTGGCCGTTCCTGTTCAATTCTTATTACGAGGCAGAGGGCGCACGCATTGCCCGCTTCTCGCGCGGGATGCTGTCACGGCCGACAATGGCGCAGATCCTCGAATGGCGTGCCCATGTCGATGCGGCGATGCAGCCGCTGCTGGCAGATCCGGACTTGCGGCCACTGGTCGAGCTGGGCCTCGCGCATGAACAGCAGCACCAGGAACTGCTGCTGACCGATATCAAGCATGGGCTGTTCCAGAACCCGCTCGGCCCTGCGATGTGGGACGGGGCGCCTGCCATGGCGCATGCGGCGGAGCGAAGCTGGCATGAACATCCCGGCGGCATTGCCCTGATCGGTCATGACGGAGAGGGCTTTGCCTTCGATTGCGAAGGGCCGCGCCACCGCGTGCTGCTCGAACCCTTCGCGCTTGCCGATACGCTGGTGACCAATCGCGAATGGGATGCGTTTATCGCTGATGGTGGCTACGAAACCGCGTCTCTCTGGCTGTCGGATGGCTGGGCCTGGGTGAAAGAAAACAGCATCCGGTCGCCAGGCTATTGGCGCGAAGGGCAGCACTTCACTTTGCAAGGTTGGCAGGATCGTGATCCGAATGCACCCGCCACGCATATTTCCTATTTCGAAGCAGATGCCATTGCGACTTGGGCCGGAGCACGTCTGCCCAGTGAATTCGAATGGGAAGCGATTGCCCGTGGACAGCATTCCGACGATGCGCCCGCGCATGATCCGGCTGGTGGCAATCAGATCGACACAGCGGGGTCGGTCCATCCCACTGGCGGTACCAGTCTGTTCGGGGATTGCTGGCAATTCACCCGCTCCGCCTATCTGCCCTATCCACGATTTGAGCCCGCCAGCGGCGCAGTCGGCGAATATAACGGCAAATTCATGAGCGGACAGTTTGTGCTCAAAGGCGCAAGTTGTGCGACATCGCGCGGCCATTCGCGGGCGTCCTATCGCAACTTCTTTTACCCTCACCAGCGCTGGCAGTTCACTGGCCTGCGGCTCGCCAAGGATATCTGATGCCTTCCAATAACGACCTGCGGCTGGTCGATCTCGATGATGACGGCGTCGATCGCGCCTTCCGGTCCGACGTGTTGCAGGGCTTGTCAGAAGACCAGAAGGCTATCCCTGCGCGCTGGCTGTATGACGATGCGGGATCCGGCCTGTTCGAGGATATTACCCAGGTCGAGGAGTATTATCCGACCCGTGCCGAGACCGAAATCTTGCGCGCTCAGGGCAGCGCCTTTGCCGAGGCGATCGGTCCCGGGCGTGCGGTGGTGGAATTCGGCAGTGGCAGTTCGGTCAAAACGCCGCTCCTGCTGACCGCAATCGATCCGGCAGCTTACGTGCCGCTCGATATTTCGGGCGATTTCCTGCGTGCGGCCGCTGCCGATCTGTCGGCTAAGTTTCTAGGCCTACCGGTCCATCCGGTGGAGGCTGATTTTATGCGCCGGGTGGAATTGCCCGACGCCATTGCAAGCATGCCCAATCTCGGCTTTTTCCCCGGCTCGACAATCGGCAATATGGTTCCGCGCACGGCGACAGATCTGCTGCGCACCATGCGCGAGACGCTTGGCGAAGGTTCGAAATTGCTGATCGGGATGGACCTGGTGAAAGAGCCAACCGTGCTGGAGGCTGCCTATGATGATGCCAAGGGCGTAACGGCAGAATTCAACCTCAACCTCGCGCGCCGGATCAACCGTGAATTGGCGGGCTCTATTCCGGTGGACCAGCTGCGCCACGAGGCCCGCTGGAACGATGATTTCGCCCGGATCGAAATGCATCTCGTCGCGCAGTCAGCCCTAAGCTTCGAAGTCGCCGGGCAAACCTTTGTGATGGCGCATGGCGAAACCATCCATACCGAGAACAGCCACAAATTCACCCGTCGCAGTTCCAGCACCCTGTTGCTGGCGGGCGGCTGGACTCCGGTCGCGCGCTGGCTCGATAGCGGGGAGCAATTCAGCCTGATCCTTGCTGAAGCATCGATACCAAGAAGTGCGCCGTGAGCGCTTGGCCGCACCTCGATTTTTCTACCGAGCAACCGGTCTACGAATCTGCGCATCTCTATTTGCAGCTGATCGGCAAGCTCCCGACGCGCTTGCATCCCTGGATCAATCACGGATGGCATGTAGCGCTTCGGGTAACGCCGCGCGGTTTCGCGACCCGGACCATGGAGGCAAACGGCAAGAGTTTTGCCGTGGAATTCGATTGCCATGGCTCGCGCATTGTTATCGGTTGCGACAGCGGCGAGGCGACCACGATCGCTCTTACTGGCCAGAGTGTCGCAGAACTTCATGGGCAATTGTCTGACGGGCTGAATCACATGGGGCTGCCTGCGCCCCTCTTCGGTGCGCCTAACGAATTGCCCGAAGTGATCGCATTTTCGCAAGATATGCGGGACCGGTCATGGGACCCCGATGTAATCCGGCGCGCCCACGCTGCTTTCCGGTCTGTCGATGCTGTATTCACCCGCTTCAGAGCTGCCTATCTCGGAAAATCCTCTCCCAGCCATCTGTTCTGGGGCAGTTTCGATCTCGCAGTTACGCGCTTCTCCGGCCGCCGAGCGCCATTACATCCCGGCGGATTTCCGAATTTGCCTGACCGCGTAACTCGCGAGGCGTATAGCCATGAAGTGATCAGTGCGGGCTTCTGGCTCGGAGGAGGCGGCGTGGATGAGGCAGCCTTTTATGCCTATGCCTATCCTTCCCCTGAGGATTTGGCAGCGAGCCCGGTCACTCCCCGCAATGCGTATTGGCACAAGGATTTGGGTGAATTTGTTCTTCCCTATGCCGCGGTTGCAAGCAGCGCAGATCCCCAAGAATGCTTGCTCGGCTTTCTCGAAACATCCTATGATGCTGCGGCAGGACTTGCCGGTTGGCCAAGCGATTTGGTGACGGCGCGTGCCTGCGTGGGCGAGCCCGCACAGAATTTTGAAAGCTGACCAAATGACATCCTCTATCGCCATTGTCGGTGCCGGTATGGCCGGCCTTTCTTGTGCGACCGCATTGGCGGCGCGCGGCCTTTCTGTGACCGTGTTCGACAAAGGACGCGGGCCGGGCGGGCGGATGGCGACGCGCCGTGCCGAAGTGGATGGGGCAACCATCCGGTTCGACCATGGCGCGCAGTATTTCACTGTGCGTGATCCGCGCTTTATCGCGGCAGTGCGGGGCTGGCGGGAGGCGGGCGCAGTGGCGGACTGGTCGGCCGCAGGAGACGACGCGGTGGTCGGCACGCCAGGCATGAATGGCCCGATCCGGCATATGGCAGACGGTCTTGAGGTGCATTGGGGCGCGCGCGTCGACAGCATCACGCGCGATGGCGACGGTTGGGTCGTACGCGCGGGCGAGACCTTGCACCGCTTCGACACGATCGTGTGCGCCATCCCTGCCGAGCAGGCCGCGCAGTTGCTCCAACCCGTTGCTCCGGAATTTGCGGCACAGGCTGCCGCCGTGGAATCGCAACCATGCTGGGCGCTGATGCTCCGCTTCGCCGGGCGGCTCGATCTGCCCGATATATTCCGGGGCAGTGCCATCAGCTGGGCCGCACGAAACGCGTCCAAGCCCGGGCGTGGTGACGGGGAGAACTGGGTTGTCCATGCCTCGCCCGAATGGTCCCGCACGTATCTGGAGCTTGCTCCGCAGGATGTTGCGCCGATGCTTTTGGCGCAGCTTTTCGAAGAGACCGGAGCGGAGGCTACAGAGCCGGTTCATAGCGCAGCGCATCGCTGGCGCTTTGCTATGGTGGGCAAAGCCGATGGCCCGGCTGCACTGTGGGATGCAGACGCCGGGCTGGGTGTTTGCGGCGATTGGCTGGGCGGCCCACGGGTGGAGAATGCATGGATCTCGGGCCGCGAACTGGCGGACCTGATACCCGGTTGAGCGCCCGTTCATGGATTTGCCACGCAGCGCTGCCTATATGGATCGAGTGAGCGCAAACCAGAACGATATGGAAATCATCAAGACGGGTTTCGATGCTGTCGCCCAGCGGGTTGCGGAAATCCCGCAAACGGGCCTGCTGATGCTGGCGCTGCTCGCCATGCTGGTGGGCTGGGTCGGCGGGATGATGATCCGCCGCAGTGTCCCGTTGGGCAGGCTGGTGCGCGGTGCGAGCACGCTGGTGCTGGTCGGTGTGTTGCTGACCGTGGTGCTGCAGGTTGCCCGGCTCGATCCGCGCTTTGATCTGGCAGTGGCCGAAATCGGTTTGCCCCAGCAAGTGGTCGAGGGCGGCGAGACGCGCGTGCCGCTGGCCGCGGATGGGCACTATTGGCTGCAGGCGGAAATCAACGGCACCCGGGCAAATTTCCTGGTCGATACTGGCGCGACACTGACTGCGTTATCCTCTGAAACCGCGCAGAAGGCGGGGATCGAGCCGCGTCGGGACAGGCTGCCGGTCAGCATGAGCACCGCCAACGGCACCATCCGTGTTGCCATGACGACGATCGATGAAATGCGCTTCGGCAATGTCGCCGCGCGTGGCCTCGATGCGGTCATCGCGCCCAATTTGGGCGAAACCAATGTGATCGGCATGAACCTGCTCAGCCGACTGGCCGAATGGAAAGTGCAAAACGGGGTGCTGGTGCTGGTCCCCAACAATCCGGAACCGTCGCTGGACCTGTCCGGGCCGGACGTTTCGGCTGAGCATTAGGATCGGGAAAAGTGGCTGGGGTGGCAGGGATCGAACCTGCGAATGCCGATACCAAAAACCGGTGCCTTACCACTTGGCCACACCCCAGCACTGGGCGCGCTCTATAACGCGTTCTTTCGATAAGGGAAGGGCGATTCAGGAGTTTGCGAGACGGCGGCTGGAAAGCTCTGCTTCAACCTGTGAAATTCGCGCCCGGTCGAGCCTGTAGAAGCTGATCGCGACAATCGCCGGAGCAAGGGCGGCGGCGGGTATCAAGGCGAAGGCCAGCTGGATACCGACCAAAGCGCTTTCGCTCTGCGTCGGAGCACTCGCATCAAAGCCGGTCAACTCCATAACGAAGCCTGGTACGGCCGAACCGAGGCCCACACCTACTTTCACCGCGAACACCGAAGCGGCGACGACCAGCCCCGTCATCTGCAACCCACTCTTCCAGTCAACATACTCGGCGATGTCGGTGAACATGGAAAAACTCATCACCATCAAAAGTCCAAAGCCGACGCCGATTAACAGCTGGATCAGCGTCTGCGGCCAAACGGCATCGAGCGGCAGAATGTAGAACAGCAGGATGCCGGAGCACTTCAGGGCGCCGCCCAGGATGATGATCGTTCGTTTTTCGAGGCCATGACGAAGATAATTGCCGAGGACCACTCCACTTATCTGTCCGATCGCAAGCGCGGTCAGGAACAGGCCAAGGCGATCGAGAAAAGCAAACACAGGCGTCCCGTCATCACCTGCGACATACTTGAAGAAGAACTTTGCGCTGGCGAAGCGTGCAGCGATGGCAAGAACGCCAAGGATCGCTGCAGCAGCAACCGCCAGCCAGGGCCCTGTGCGCACCAAGACCCGGACATCGCCCCAGATGCTGCCGTGGCTCTCGGTTGGCGGGATCCGTTCTTTGGTCGTGGCGAAGCTGATCCAGATGCAGAATGTGCCGAACAACGCGATACAGGTCATGGTGAGCAATATGCCGCGCGCCTCGTCACCTCCGCCCAGCTCGCGGATAAGCGTGGTGCCGAGAAGACCGAGAAGGATTCCGCTCAGCGCAGAGAAGAACATGCGATAGGCTGTGACGCTCGAACGTTCGCTTGCCGACGGCGATATTGTCCCCAAGAGTCCGCCATAGGGTACATTCACGGCGGTGTAAGCGAGCATCGCCAGCCCGTAAGTCACATAGGCGTAAACCAGCATTGGCCCCGGTGCCATGTCAGGGAACAGGAAAACCGCCGCGCCGAACAGGCCGAAGGGCAAGGCCCCGAATAGCAAATAGGGGCGATAACGGCCCCAGCGCGTGCGGGTTCGATCGGCAATGGCACCCATCATCGGATCGGTGAAGGCGTCGACCAGCTTGGACAGGAGCAGCATCAGCGCGATTGCCGCTGGCGCGACGCTGCCCAGATCGACGAAATAATAAAACAGGAAAACGCCGAAGAAGTTGAGATAGAGCCCGGAAGCGAGGTCGCCCACGCCGTATCCGACCTTCTCGCGTAACCCGATTTTCTCGTCCGACTGCCGGGCCAAGACGCTCTCCGAAGTGCGCACAGCCGACCACAATTGATCGACATGTGCGCGGATAACGCTCGTGCGGCGCTAAATATCCTTACCTTCGAAATCAGCGGCGGAATGACGATTGGGAACCTGGGTGTTTTCCTCTCCCCACACCTTGTTGACCATCCGTGCCCGCTTGACCGCAGGGCGTTCCGAGATCTCGTGCACCCAGCGCGCGACATTCTCGTATTCGTTGATCGAGAGGAACGTCTTGGCCTCTTCATAGATCACGCCGAACACGAAAGGGGCAAGCCACGGATAGGTGGCCATGTCGGCAATCGTATATTCGTTACCGGCAAGGAATTGCGTTTCGGCCAGGCGCTTGTCGGCGACATCGAACAGCCGCTTTGTTTCCATCGCGTAGCGGTTGATCGGATATTCGTATTTCTCGGGCGCATAGGCGTAGAAATGGCCAAAGCCGCCGCCAATGAAGGGCGCGCTTCCAACTTGCCAGAACAGCCAGCTGAGCATCTCCGCGCGGATTTCGGCCGAGCCAAGAAAAGCGCCGTATTTCTCTGCCAGATGCATCAGGATCGCGCCGCTTTCGAACACGCGCACCGGCGTATCGCCGCTGCGATCGAGCAGGGCCGGAATCTTGGAATTGGGATTGATATCGACGAAGCCACTGGTGAACTGGGTGCCGTCACCGATGTTGATGACCCAGGCATCATAATCGAGGTCATGCCCCGCCTCGATCAGCTCCTCGAGGATGATGTTGGCTTTCACCCCGTTCGGGGTGGCGAGGGAATAGAGTTGGTAGGGGTGCTCACCGACTGGCAGATCCTTCTGTTCGCGCGCACCGGCTGTAGGGCGATTAATGCTGGCGAACCGTCCGCCGTTTTCGGTGTCATTGGTCCAGACTTCGGGCGGAGTGTAAGTAGGGTCGGCCATCGGTTGATCTCCTGTCGCTAGTGACGTGTGCTTTCAATTGGGCGGACAGCACGATGTGACAAGTGCGGCAGCAGCAGGATTTGCTTTCAATCCTAGTGCCCAAGCTTCGCATCGTGTCCCGGACTTTGCGACCAGCCGCCGGAACCGCTTGGGGCCTGCTGCGGTTTGTTATCCATGGCAAGCGGATCATCAGAACTCATATTTGTCGACGACAACCTTCCCGGCATTTCACGCAAAGGCGCCGGTCGCGGTTTTGCCTATTACGATCCGGCAGGGCGCTTGATCAAAGATCGGGAGGAGAAGGCCCGCCTGAATGCAATCGCCTTGCCCCCAGCTTATGTCGATGCATGGTTTTGCCCAGCGCCCAATGGCCACATCCTTGCCACCGGCTATGATGACAAGGGCCGCAAGCAATACCGGTATCATCCTGAATTTCGCACCATGAGAGAGGGCGAGAAGTTCGACCAATGCCTGGCTTTCGGGGAATTTCTGCCTTTGATACGCCAACGCGTAGAACGCGATATCGTGGGCGAGGAACCGACCCGCTCTAGGATTCTGGCCGCCGTGGTGCGGCTGCTCGATATGGGGCACCTGCGGATCGGGAACGAAGCCTACAAGAAACGCAACCAGAGCTATGGTGCTTCGACATTGCGCGATCGCCACGCCGAAATCGATGGCAGCACAGTTACGGTCGAATTTACCGGCAAGGGCGGGAAAGACCGCTCGGTAACGCTGGTCGACGAGGAGTTGGCTCGCGCTGTCGAGGACGCGCGCGACGTGCCCGGGAAGCATCTGTTCCAATACTACGATGGCGGTGGGCAGCGCCAGCGGCTCGATAGCAGCGACGTGAACGGCTATCTGCGAGATGCTATGGGGGAAGATTTTTCAGCCAAGAACTTCCGCACCTGGCATGCCTCCGTCTTGGCTTACACCATGCTCGCGGATTCGACCGACCGGCCTACGATCAGTGCTGTGCTCGAAGAAGTGTCAGACAAGCTAGGCAACACCCCGGCGGTTGCCCGCAACAGCTATATCCATCCGGCGGTGATCGATATCCTGTCACGCGATGGCGGCTGGGAGGAATGGCGCGCAGCGTTGGACTTACCCCGTGCGACCAAATATCTGACCCGACACGAACGCGGGCTGATCTCCCTTTTGCAACAAGCCCCGCCGGCGCAGGAATTGCTTGCAGCTTAGTATCCTCTTGGGATACTGACGTGCAATGCATCTGGCCGGGCAAAAGATCAGGCAATGGCGTGAAGCTCACGATCCGCCGCTTTCGGCGCAGGAATTTGGCGCGCTGTACGGTGCTCCGCAGGCTTGGGCCAGCCGCACGGTGTATGGCTGGGAAGTCAAGGGCAAGATTGCCCGTCCACCGGTCCAGAAACGCCTGGCAGAGCTGAACATATGCGCGCCTGCCGATTGGCTCGAGCCTGTCTCGACACGCAAGTCTCCCCCAACGAAAGGCACCGCATCAATGAGCGGCCCAGAGAATTTCTTCGACATGCACCGCCACGGTTTCGTGCGGGTTGCCACGGCCACGCCCAGTATGCGTACCGCCGATGTGCCGTTCAATCGCGACGGGATCATTGCCGAGGCGAAGAAGGCGCATGAGCAGCAGGTTGACCTGGTGGTCTATCCCGAATTGTGCGTGTCTTCCTACGCGATCGATGACCTGCATTTGCAAACCGCCATGCTGGACGCGTGCGAGGAGGCGGTGGGGGCGATTGTCGAGGCGAGCCTGGGTTTGACGCCGGTGCTGGTGATCGGCGCGCCGTTGCGCCGCAACGGCAAGATTTACAATTGCGCGCTGGCCATCGCAAACGGTCAACTTCTGGGAGTCGTACCGAAAAGCTTCCTGCCCAATTACCGCGAGTTTTATGAAAAGCGCTGGTTCACCCATGGCCGCAATTGCCAGGGGCTGGATATTACCGTGGCCGGACACAGCGTGCCTTTCGGCACCGACGTCATCTTTGCCGCAAGCAATGTGCCCGGCTTCACATTCGGGATCGAGATCTGCGAGGATTTCTGGAGCCCCAATCCGCCCGGCACCCTGGCTGCATTGGCAGGCGCGACGATCCTGACCAACCTTTCCGCCAGCCCGATTACCATTGGCCGTGCGGATGATCGCAAACTGCATTGCCGTTCCAGCTCAGCTCGCTCGATCTGCGCGTATGTGTATTCCGCCAGCGGGCACGGCGAAAGTACCACCGACCTTGCATGGGACGGGCAGGGCGTCATCTACGAAATGGGCGAGTTGATGGGTGAAAGCACCCGTTTCGATCTCGAGCCGGAACTGTGCGTGGTCGATGTCGACACCAGCCGCATCCTGGCCGAACGGATGCGCAACCAGACGTTTGCCGATGCAGCAGAGCATGAGAAGCGGCCCGAAGACTGGTATCGCACGATCAGTTTCGACCATGCGCATGTGGCAGGCGACAAGGGTTTGCAACGCCCGATCCGGCGTTTCCCCTTTGTGCCGGGCAGCCAACACACGTTGGACGAAGATTGCTACGAGGCGTTCAACATCCAGGTTGATGCCTTGATGCGGCGGATCGGCGCGACCAATCCGCAATCGCTGGTGATCGGCATTTCAGGCGGACTCGATTCGACCCACGCACTGATCGTGGCGGCCAAAGCGTGTGACCGGTTGGGCCTGCCGCGCAGCACCATTCGCGGCTACACCATGCCCGGCTTCGGCACATCGGACGGGACCAAATCGAACGCCTGGAAGCTGATGGAAGTGATGGAGATCACTGCCGAGGAAATCGACATCAAGCCAACCGCGCAAATGATGCTGGAAAATATCGGCCACGCCTTCGCCAATGGCGAGCCGGTATATGATACGACTTTCGAAAATGTGCAGGCGGGCCTGCGGACCGATTACCTGTTCCGCCTGTCTGGCCAGCACAAGGGTTTTGTCGTCGGCACGGGCGATCTGAGCGAGCTGGCGCTAGGCTGGTGCACCTATGGCGTAGGCGACCAGATGAGCCATTACGGCGTCAATTCCGGCGTGCCCAAGACGCTCATCCAGTATCTGATCCGGTGGACGATCAGCACCGGGCAATTCAGCGACCAGTGCGATGCCGTATTGCAAGCCATTCTCGACACCGAAATCTCGCCCGAATTGGTGCCTGCAGGCGAAGATGGCACAATGCAGAGCACCGAGAGCCAGATCGGGCCGTATGAGCTGAACGACTTCTTCCTCCACCACATCATCCGTTACGGCCAGAGCCCGAGCAAAGTGGCGTTCCTGGCGTGGCATGCGTGGAAGGCAGCGGGTGAAGGGCAATGGCCGGCCGGCTTCCCGGAGGACCGCAAGAACCAGTATGATCTGGCCACGATCCGCCAGTGGCTCGAGAAATTCCTGTGGCGTTTCTTCCAGTTCAGCCAATTCAAGCGCAGCGCCTTGCCCAATGGCCCGAAAGTCAGCAGCGGTGGCGCGCTGAGCCCGCGCGGCGATTGGCGCGCACCGAGCGATGCGGTGGCGAAGGTTTGGCTGGACGAATTGAAACGCGAAGTGCCGGAAAGCTAGCTGTGCGGCGCCGCTATCGGCCAGTTCACAAGCAATTCAGCACAGGGGTCACACATTCCCGGGCGAAGGGGAGACAAGGCTTTGAAACCTGCTTTGCTGTATATTCTCGGCGCGTCGATCGCCCTGACCGGGTGCACCCAGTTCGGCAGTTCATCCTTGCCATCGACGGGCACTTACAAGCTTGTGTTCGTGCCGACCGCGATCAATTCGCAAGGTGCGGAATCAGCGCGCGCTCTCGAACGCGCAGACGAGACGATCCGTGATGGCCGCGATGCGGGCCAATTGTCTCGCCGCGAGGCTCGAGGGCTCCGGCGTGAAGCGCGGCAAATCGGGGCCATGGCAGACAGGTTTGCCCAAGACGGGCTTTCTCCGGAAGAGAGCCGCGAGCTTCAGACTCGAGCACAAGTGCTCAAGCAACAGGCCGACAATCGCCGCTTCATCAAAGAACCAAAGAAAAAGAAGTCGAGAAAGCGCGACAAGCCAGACTGAGGGCTTTGCCACCCGAACACGCAAATGCCGGAGAGCTGGGCTCCCCGGCATTTGTCTGAGGCAAACAGGGGTCAGCCCTTATCGAGCGCAAACTTCCCTGGCCCGTGAGCCGCAATCGCGAACATGCCGCCGGCAATGGCGAGGTTCTTGAGAAAGGCCGTAATCTCGTTCTGCTGCGCGAAGTCATTGTGGAAAAACACCGCGGTCAGGATCGAGAAGATACCTAGCGCGCCAGCTGCATAGCGCGCCTTGAACCCGATCGCGAGAAGTAGCCCGGCTCCGATTTCCAGCGCCACGGTGCCGAAATAGGCAACCTCGGGTAGCGGCAGGCCTTTGGATGTGATGTAGCCCACGGTCCCTTCCATCGCGCCCACTTTGTTCACGCCGGCCAGGATAAATAGCAGCGCAAGCAACAGGCGTGCGACGAGAGTCAGAGCGTTTTGCTGGGTCGAGGTCATAGTATTTCTCTCCAATTCGTTATCTGCGTCGGCAAGCATCATGCAGCCATTTCTTTTGCCTGGGCCTTGGCCGCAGCGATTTTCTCTTCGCCACCTTCACCCATGATGCCATCGGCATAGACCAGTTCGACGTCATTGATGCCCAGGAAACCAAGGAAAAAGGTCAACCACGGGGTCATGAAGTCCATGTCACCGCCGACCGGTGTGCCACCAGAAGCGACGGCGAGATAGGCTTTCTTGCCTTCGAGCAGCCCTTTGGGTCCGGTCGCAGTGTAAGCAAACGTAGTTCCGGCACGGGCGACCATATCAGCCCACGCCTTGACACTTGCAGGGGCTCCGAAATTGTAGATCGGCACCCCGAACACCACACTGTCGGCAGCTTGCAATTCGGCGATTAGCTGGTCGGCGAAATGGGCAAGATCTTGTTGCGCCGGTGTGCGATCGGCGGCCGGTGTCAGGTTCGCCTCGAAGCGGTTGGCCGAAACGAACGGCACGTCATTCTTTGACAAATCGCGGGTCACAATCTGTGCGCCGGTCTTGGCCGAAAGACCTTCGGCCAAAGTGGTGCTGAGTGCATTGGTAACGGACTCTTCGCCGCGGATGCTGGCGGTGATGTGCAGGATAGTGGACATGGGAATTCTCCTTGGAAATTGGGATGCCCCTCTCGCACAAGCCGAGAGGGGCAGAGGGATCAGGCTGCGTCGACGAGGACGAGTTCGCTGTCTTCGAGCGCGGTAATGGTGACGCTTTCGAGGTGGGTGATGGCAACGCCGTCGCGGGCTTCGGCTTCGACATCTTCGATCTGCACCTTGCCGGTGGCAGGCACCAGATAAAGGTGCCGGGACGCATCTCGCGTGGTGTAGGTGATGCTCTCGCCCGCTTTCACCGTTGCGCCCAACACACGGGCATCGGTGCGGATGGGCAATGCGCCGTCATCCCCCGAAGCACCATCGTTTGCAGCTCCGCTGGCGAGCGGCACGAATGCACCCGCCCGATCGCCTTTGGGGAAGGGGCGGGCACCCCATGCCGGCTCACCGCCGCGCTCTTCGGGGATGATCCAGATCTGGAAGATCTGGGTATCCTCGTCCTCGCGGTTGTATTCGGAATGGCGAATGCCACTGCCTGCGCTCATCACCTGGACATCGCCTGCTTCGGTGCGGCCTTCATTGCCCATGCTGTCGCGGTGGGTGATGGCGCCTTTGCGAACATAGGTGATGATTTCCATGTCGTTATGCGGATGGGTGGGGAAGCCGGTACCGGCCTGAATCGTGTCATCATTCCAGACCCGCAGGCTACCCCAGTTGACCCGCTCCGGATCATGGTAGCTGGCGAAGGAAAAATGGTGATGTGCATCGAGCCAGCCGTGATTGGCAGAGCCGAGCGTTTTGAAGGGACGGTGTTCGATCATTTCAATTCTCCCGTTGGAGTCTTTGATGTCATTTCGACTGTGTGAGAGGGAGATAGGCCTTGAGATCGAACCGGATAAGTGGGATAAAATACTCCAAGATGTTCAGATATTTCGAACAAGATAGATCGTGCGCTTAGGAGAACCCAGCCTCGACCAGCTCCGCATCTTCCTCGCCGTGGAGGAGGAAGGCAGCTTTGGCGGTGCCGCGCGGCGGATGGGGCGGGCAGTGTCTGCTATCAGCTACGGGATTGCGCAGATGGAGGCCCAGCTGGGCGTGACCCTGTTCGCACGCCAAGGTTCGCGCAAACCGGTGCTAACCGAGGCGGGACGGGGATTATTGGCCGAAGCGCGCGCGGTGGCGGATCGCTCCGATGCGTTGCTCGCCAAAACCCGCAGCCTGCATCAGGGGCTCGAAAGCGATGTATCGCTAGTGCTTGACGTGATGGTACCCGGCGATGTCACCGCACAGGTGCTTGGCGAATTCCGCACCATGTTTCCGACTGTTTCGCTCAACCTGTTTGTTGAAGGGCTAGGCGCGGTTGTCGCGTGCCTGCTGGAAAATGATGCGCAATTGGCCATTGGCGGCCCGGTTATTGGCGATCACCCCGAGCTGGAGCGGCAGGCCATTGGCGAGATCGAGTTGATCCCCGTCGCCGCGCCCACCCATCCGCTTGCTTCGCCGGAGATTGCGCCGGGGGAAAGTCGTAAGCATTTGCAATTGATCCTGTCCGACCGCTCCACCCTGACCGAGGGGCGAGAATTCTCGGTGCTCAGCCCGCTCAGCTGGCGTTTGGGCGATCTGGGCGCGAAGCACGCCTTGCTGAAAGAAGGCATCGGTTGGGGGAACATGCCGCGCCATATGGTCTCCGGAGACCTCGCCCGTGGCACGCTGGTGGAGCTCGATCTGCCCGAAAAGCCGGGCGACCGCTACACCCTCAGCGCGCTATGGCGGCGCGACCAGCGACCGGGCCCGGCGACCAGCTGGCTGATCGACACCATCCGCGACACGCTGGCAGACTGCGCGGATTGAAGCAGGCGCCTAGCCCGCTGCAACCGCCAGCGGCAACAGGTGCTCTTCGAACAGGCGATCGCTCACCTGGTGGGCATTGCCTTGGCCGAAATTGGTGGTGGTGATCACGGCAACCAAATCCAGTTCCGGGATGATGATGACCTTGTTGCCGCCATTTCCGCTCATCGATGCACCGCGATAGGACTTGCCGTCATGGGAATAGCTGCGCTGCCACCACAGATACCCGTATTCGACCCCCTCCTGGTCGGGCACGCTAGCCTTGGGCGCAATCGATGCCGCGACCCAGTCGGCCGGTACGATCTGCTGGTCACCCACCTTCCCGCCATCGAGATAGAGCCGCCCAAGCTTTTCCAATGAGCGCGAGGATAGTCCAAGACCGCCGCCGCCTTGTGCCAGGCCCAAGGGCGAGAATTGCCATTCTGTTGTGTCGATTCCCAAGGGGGCAAACAGGTGCGTATTGGCATAGTCTTCCAATTGCTCGCCCGTTGCGCTTTCGATCACTGCGCCAAGCGTTGAAACGCCGGCCGTGCAATAGGAGAACGCGCGACCATAGGGGCTGTCTGCGGGCTTGGGCTGCCAGGCGGGGAAGCCCCTGATCGGCAGATCAAGGAAGAAGCGTGGCCAATCCTCGATCGTGTACATCCGCTCCTCATTCCCGCGTGACCACGGGTTGGAATCATTGCACTCCAGCGGCCCGCTCATCGTCAGCAGATCTTCCACTGTCATGGCGGATTTGCGCGGGTCGGGATTGTCCGGCGTAAACGGGAAATAGTCCAAGACCTTGGCATCGGCCCCGGGCAGGGCCCCGCGCGCCACGGCGATGCCGACGAGCATACCGGTGACCGTCTTGGTGACGGAGCGAGTGTTGCGCAACGCCCCGGCGCCGCCCTCGTCGTAATAGCTTTCGTGCAAGACCTGGTCGCCCCGGGTGAGCAGAATGCTGGTGGTGCGATTGAACTCGCCGGCTTCGACCTTGGTGTCGATCTGTTCTGATGCCGGTTGGGCGGAAAGGGGCTGGCTGATCATAAGGATAGGGGCGATGGCGGCACAAAGGGCCTTGATAGAGGTGGTTTTCATTGGACCTGCATACCGGCACGAGCAACACGCAGTCTTGGAAAAATCTAACGTTGTGAAACCATTTTTAGCCAGCGCGCCGGAGGCAGCCCGGTGACCCTGCGAAAGGCGCCGGTCATATGGGCCTGGTCACAGAACCCGAAAGCGATGGCAGCTTCGGCAAGCGGATAGTCCCGCTTTGCAATTGCGTCGGCACACAGCTCGACCTGCCGGGCCTTGGCGATCTGTGAGGCCGTACGCCCGAAGTGATTGCGGAAAGCACGCGGCAGGGAATTCGGATGCATGCAGGCCGCCTGCGCCAAGTGGCTAGCGGTCAAAAGCCATGGCTCTTCGCTCGCCATGATCGCGTCATAGGCCAACGCGATGGCGCCGGGGTCCTGGCGTTCCGGTGCACCAAGGGGGGTGAATTTCTCAACGAGTAGCGCCGCACTGTCTTCCAATGCCAAAGGATCGGCGGAACTGAGGCAGGCCGCAATCCGGGCGAGAAGGGCCAGGCCGCTTTGCGACTGATCATGCCGGGCGTAGCCATCTTCCAAGTCATCGCAATGCAGATCCACCGTCATGAAACTGCCGCGCCCGCCTACGAAATGATCGCGATGCCACATGCCTGGCGGGTTCATCACCGCAACCGGTGTGGCAACGAATCCATTTTCGCCGGTCACGCTGGTGACATAGGCGCCGGAGGTCACGAACACGATATGCGCGCCATGATGGCCGTGCGCCGTCACACATTCGGGCGGTGCATTGGCCTCGTGCAACTGGAACACTGCATTGCCCACTTCGCGCCGGACCAAGTCGTGACCCCAATAGCCGCTTGCCGCATTGCGCACGATCGGCGCGGAAGATTCGGCCCGGTTCACGAGTTGAAAATCACCACATCGTCACCCGCTTTCCACGGGGTGTATTTGGGCATGATGTTCTGGAAAAGATCGCTGGCGAGATGGTCTGCCAGCCATTCGTGCAAATGCGGAATGGGCCGGACGTCGAACCAGGTGCGGTCGACATTGGCGAACTGGCGGATGAAGGGGAACAGGGCGATGTCTGCCATGGTCCGCTGTGGCCCCATCAATTGGGCGCGGTCTGCGAGGCGGAAGTTCAGGTCGCTTAGTATGGCGAGCCCTTCTCCGCGGTGATCGACTTTGCCGTGGTTCGGCTCGTCTTCATAGCGGGTGGGGTATTTGTAGCGGTCGAGATGGTATTTGAAGGCGCCATCGCCCAGCGCAATCAGCCCGGCATCATCGCCCGCCAGCCAACCTTCTGGATCATTCCGGCTCAGCGCCCAGCGCATTATCTCGATGCTCTCTTCCAGCACTGTGCCATCGGCCAGTTGTAGGACGGGCACTGTCCCCTTCGGCGACGCTTCCAGCATTTCCGGCGGCTTGTCGGCCAGCTTCACTTCGCGCAATTCGCACCGCGTGCCGCTGATCCAAAGCGCCATGCGCGCGCGCATCGCATAGGGGCAGCGGCGGAAGCTGTAGAGGATCGGGAGGTCGCTCATGACCTGTTCTTCCCTGCGCGCTGCTTGGCCAGTTCGCGCTGCCTTTGCCGCTCGGCATAGCGGGCGCGTTGCTCTTCGGTCTTTTCGCCGATGCAGTATGGACAACTGACGCCCTCGACATAGTCGGGGCTGGCCATTTCCTCGTCCGTGATCGGGCGGCGGCAGGCACGGCACAGGCTGTATTCGCCTTGCTCCAGCCCGTGCTTCACTGTCACCCGCTCGTCGAAAACGAAGCATTCGCCTTCCCACAGGCTTTCATCTTCGGGCACGGTCTCGAGATATTTCAGGATGCCACCCTTGAGGTGGAACACATCCTCGATTCCTTCCTGACGCAGGAAACTGGTCGATTTTTCGCAGCGAATCCCGCCAGTGCAATACATCGCGACCTTCTTCTTGCCTTCCAGCAGCTCCTCCCGGTGGCTGCGGAACCATGCGGGAAAATCGCGGAAGCTCTCGGTGGCCGGATCCACTGCGCCTTTGAACTGGCCGGTCATCACTTCGTAATCATTGCGGGTATCGATCACGATCGTGTCGGGGTCCAAAATCAGATCGTTCCAGTCATGTGGATCGACATAGCGACCCACACTGGCGCGCGGATCGACATCGGGCTGACCCATAGTCACAATTTCGCGCTTGAGGCGGACTTTCATGCGGGCGAAGGGCATGGTGTCGGCGTGGGAGTATTTCACTTCGAGATCCGCGCAGCCGGGGAGGGTCCGGATATGTGCGAGCACTGCGCTGACTGCATTGTCCGAGCCTGCAATCGTGCCGTTGATGCCTTCTCTGGCGAGCAGCAGCGTGCCGCACGTGCCAACTTCCTCGCACAGCGCGAGCAACGGCTCACGGAGCGCGGCGGGATCGGCAAAGGAGGTGAACTGGTAAAGTGCCGCGACGGTAACGGGGGTGGTGTTGCTCACCAGATCATCTCAACGTCGTAATCCAGCCATGCGTGTCAGCGACCGCGCCGGTTTGTATGCCCACCAGCCGCTCGCGCATTTTCTGGGCCATCTGGCCGATGCCGCCGGCGCCGATTTTGAACGATCCCTCGGGTGAAGAGACCTTTCCGACAGGAGTCACCACTGCAGCCGTGCCGCAGGCGATGGTCTCCAGAAGGGTGCCGTTCTCGGCCTCTTCGCGCCATTGCTGGATCGAGTAGGGCTCTTCGCGCACTTCCAGCCCCTCTTCGCGCAGCATGGCGATCAGGCTGTCGCGGGTGATGCCGGGCAGGATCGTGCCGGTCAGCGGCGGCGTGATCACGCTGCCGTCGCTGCGGATGAAAAACAGGTTCATGCCACCCAGTTCCTCGACCCATTTCTTCTCGGTGGCATCAAGGAACACGACTTGGTCGCAGCCCTGCGCAATCGCTTCGGCCTGGGGCACGAGCGAAGCGGCATAATTGCCGCCGGTCTTGGCCGCGCCGGTGCCGCCCGGTGCCGCGCGAACATAATCCTGGCTCACCCAGATATGCACCGGGTTCACCCCGTTCTTGAAGTAATTGCCCGAGGAAACGAGGATAACCACAAATTTGTATTGCTTGGCCGGGCGCACGCCGAGGAAGGCTTCGGAAGCGAACATGAAGGGCCGAATATAGAGCGAGCCGCCTTCGACCGGCGGCATCCATTCTGCATCGGTCTCCACCGCCAATTTGACCGCATCGAAAAACAGCTTCTCCGGAATCTCCGGCATCGCCATCCGGCGTGCGCTGTCATTGAAGCGGCGGGCGTTTTCTTCCGGGCGGAACAGCGCCATGCTGCCGTCTGGCTGCTGATACGCCTTCATCCCTTCGAAGATTTCCTGCGCATAGTGCAACACGCTCGCCGCCGGATCGAGCGCAATGGCCTCGCGTGGCCCGATCTGCGCCGAGTGCCAGCCGCCTTTCGCCTCGTCATAGTCGATGGTGACCATGTGATCGGTGAACACCGTGCCGAAACCGGGATCGGCAATGGCAGCCTTGCGGACGTTCTCATGCGTCGGGGCAGGGTGGGGATTGCGTGTGAATTGCATGGGCTGCGCGATAAAGGGCGAGGGTGGCTAGGGCAAGATTGTTTACCGAGTACGGAACGTTACGCTGGCAGTTCAAGGTCTTTGCTTTGACCCTGCGGGCGGGGCGCGTCCGCGCCCCTTGCTTCCTCGCAAAAGCTCGGGCGCGCAGTCGCGCTTGCGGTCGGCTAGTCGCCGACCGGAGTATTCCCGGCCTCAAGGCTTGGTGGCGGAGCACGGCTTGCGACAAGCAAGCCGCAAGGGCGACCGCCCGCCCGCAGCGACCGTAGGGAGCGAGGATATCGCGCGCCGGAGGGCGTGCGAAAAACAAGACAAGAAAAGAGAAAGGCGGCCCCGCCTCAGCAGGAACCGCCTTTCGCATGGTCAGCGGCCGGAAGAGCCGCTCACGTCGCCTTACTCGGCAAGGAAATTGTTACCGAATATGCTCCGTAGGGATCTTCACCGACCTCGCTACTGAACCATGAGACATCGGATCACCTCCTTTCAAGCTTTTGAAGCAAGACCCACACCGTTTCACCGGGGGCCGAGTACCGCGTGGACCGCCGAACTCAATTCGCAATCTGAGTCGTTTCAGACGGGAATACAAGCGGTATTTTGGAGTTTTGAGGATATTTGTTCGAGGGCCAAACCAACGCCCCCTTAACGGCAATCCTCGATCACCCGGGTGACTTCGGCCCATGCCGGCAAATAGAGTGTCGTGAAGCCTTCGGTCTCGATAGCAAACCGCCCGCGGCTGAGCGCAATCGCGTCGAGCAGCGGATCACTTGCGGGGATATCCACAATCACGGTTGGCGTGCCGGATGGATTGGGGACGGCCTGCCACAGGCGCTGGGTCGTCTCGGTGCGAATGCGCATGGCAACGCGGTCATTGGCTCTGGCAGTGCGGACCAGACGAACCGATCCTGCCCTGCGCGAGCATTCGATCCCGAACATCGCCGGCTCTCCATCGCCTCCAAATGTCGCGAAGCCCCCATTGGGCCGGTCACCATAGCGCCAGTTTCCCGGCGTCTGCGGTGCATCAAGGAAATTTGCGTAGACGGGCTGCTGCACCACCGGCGGCGGTGGGGCAGGGGTCGGCGCAGGAACAGCCACAGGCGGCGGTGGTGCGGCAGTTTCCGGAGGCGGCGCCACGCAACAGGCGAGCGCCATGCTGGGGGCAAGAACGGTCAGGCGGAGAAGCATTTGTGCATGGGAACGTGACATAATCCCTCAATGCAAGCTAACCGGCGGAGCGTCCACGATAAATGTAGGTCCATGGCAAAGAAGCAGCGCATCGATCAAATGCTTGTCCAGCGCGGACTGGCCGAAAGCCGCACCCGCGCGCAGGCGCTGGTCATGGCCGGCATTGTGTTTTCCGGCGAGACAAAGCTGGCCAAGCCGGGGCAGCAACTGGCCGAGGATGCGCCATTGGAAGTGCGCGGGCGCGATCACCCCTGGGTCAGCCGGGGCGGGCTCAAGCTCGCACATGCTCTGGAACATTTTGGGCTGGACCCCGCCGGTGTGACCGCGATGGATGTCGGCAGCTCGACCGGCGGTTTCACCGATGTCTTGCTGCAAGGCGGGGCCGAGCATGTCATTGCCGTCGACAGTGGCACCAACCAGCTGGCGTGGAAGCTGCGGCAAGACCCACGCGTAACGGTGCTGGAACAGACCAGTGCCCGCATCCTGACCCCGGTCATGCTGCCGCGCCCCTATAGCTGGGTGGTATGCGATGCCTCGTTCATTGCGCTCGCAAAAGTGCTCGAAGTGCCGCTCAGACTGGCGCAACCGAACTGCCGTCTGGTCGCCCTCATCAAACCGCAATTTGAAGTCGGGCGCGAGGAAGTGGGCAAGGGCGGAGTGGTACGTGATCCGGCGCTGCACAAGCGTGTGTGCGCTGAAGTGAAGGTCTGGTTGCAAGACAGCGGCTGGCAGGTCCAGGGCATCGTAGAGAGCCCGATCACAGGGCCGGAAGGCAATGTGGAATTTCTCATTTCGGCACACCGTGGGGGCGATCCGGCATAGACTGGCCCGGCGCGCTTGCGTGACCGGCAAAGGCTATGCAAACAGCGCCAACCTATCCCACGAGAGAATCGGGACCAGAGGACACATGACCGGACTTGCATCCAAGGCACAATTGCGCGCCAGCTTCTTTCGCTGGGCTTTGTTTGTTGTGCCGGCCGTGATGCTGCTGGCCTTTCTGGCCGCACAGCTCAGCATGGATGGGCCCAATTCGGCATGGTATAACGGGCTCGACAAGCCGGCGTTCAATCCGCCGTCCTATCTGTTCGGGATCGTGTGGCCCATCCTGTATTTCCTGATGGGTATCGCGCTGGCGCTGGTCTGTGCTGCCTGGGGCGCACGCGGACGAACGATGGCGATTGTCGTGTTCGTTGTGCAGTTTCTCGTCAATCTGACCTGGAGCCCGATCTACTTCAATTTCCAGCAAATCGATGTCGCGCTGGGCGTTATCCTTGTGCTCGATGTGCTGGTGATCGCGACGATCATTTTGTTCTGGAAAGTGCGACGGCTGGCGGCATTGCTGTTGCTACCTTATCTCGCCTGGATCCTGTTCGCGACCGCGCTCAATTATGAATTCCTGCGCCTCAATCCCGGGGCATCGGGTGAAGGGTCCGAGCCTGCGGTCCAACGGATTGAACTCTAGACAAATCCCGCAATCCGGCCCATTTGCGCCGGATGCAAAGCCGAAATCCAATGATCGCCGACATCGTTAAGCTCGTGAACGGAGCGGCTGGTACCTTTGCGGGCATGAGCCGCGAAGCCCGCGAAAGCGCGCGCGAACGTGTGCGTGAAGCCATGGGCGGCGTTGACTTTGTTAGCCGCGAAGAATTCGATGCGGTCAAAGCGATGGCCGCCAAGGCGCGCGAAGAGAACGAAAAGCTTGCGGCGCAAATCGCGGCTTTGGAAGCCAAGCTGAAAGCCTGATTGGTTCTGGCGCGCCATGCAATTGCGCGCGCCCGCCATTTTGATCGCTGTCCGTCCACATGGGGAGACAGCGGTGATTGCGCGGTTGCTGACCGAGGAATACGGATTGGTCGCGGGTTATGTCGCCGGGGGCAGGGGGCGCAATTTGCGCCCGGTGGTAATTCCGGGAAACCTTGTCGCAGTCGATCTACGGGCAAAATCAGATAGCCAGCTGCCCTTTGCCAAGCTTGAGTTGCTGGAAAGCCGGGGGCCTTGGCTGAGCGAGCCGTTGCCCGCAGCAGCGATCCAATGGGTCACTGCCCTGACCGCGACGGCGTTGCCCGAACGCAACCCCTATCCCAGCCTTTACAATGCCCTGAAGGCTCTGCTTGAGGCGATTTGCCAAGCGCCCTCTGCCCGTGGTTGGGCACCGGCTCTTTTGACGTACGAGACGTTGTTGCTGCGTGAATTGGGCTATGGCGGGGCGAAGCCCGAAGCCGAGGGCCTAGCTGACATATTGGCGGCTATGGAAAAACTGGCTGATCCGCTCCAGCGCTATTTGCTAGCCGACCGGTTCGGAGACACGATGGCCGCGCGCGAGCAGCTGATCGAACGGCTGCGCAAGATGGTTTAATCGCGATCAGGTCTGAGGGGTAGGAAGCAAACATATGAAAATCGCAGTTTTTCCCGGAGACGGTATCGGGCCGGAGGTCATCGCCGAAACCGTCCGGGTGCTGGAGGCAATGCGCCTACCTGGGCTTGTGTTACTGGGGGGAGATGTGGGTGCCATCGCGTATCAGCGCCACGGGCATCCCTTGCCGCCGGAGACACTGACAACTGCGCGCGAGGCCGATGCAATCCTGTTCGGCGCGGTCGGCGATCCATCCTGCGACGGATTGGAACGGCATTTGCGGCCCGAACAGGCAGTGCTGGGCCTGCGTGCAGAACTCGGCCTGTTTGCCAATTTGCGACCCGCGACCACGTTTGAGGGGATGGAGGACGCCTCTGCCTTGCGACCGGAAATTGCCCGCGCAATCGACTTACTGATCGTGCGTGAGCTCAATGGTGATGTCTATTTTGGCGACAAGGGCCAGCGGACCACCGAGGATGGTCGGCGCGAGGGTTGGGACATGATGTCTTACGCGGAAGACGAGGTCCGCCGGATTGCCCGGATCGGGTTCGAGGCCGCGCGTGGCCGGAACAAACGGCTGACCAGTGTGGACAAAGCCAACGTGCTGGAAACCAGTCAACTGTGGCGCGATGTCGTGACCGAAGTTGCGGGCGAGTATCCCGATGTGACGCTCGATCATCTCTATGTCGACAACGCCGCGATGCAGCTGGTCCGCGCGCCCGGGCAATTCGACACGATCGTGACTGGAAACCTGTTCGGAGACATTCTGTCCGATCAGGCGAGCATGTGCGTCGGGTCGATCGGCCTGTTGCCGAGCGCAAGTCTGGGTGAGCGCAAGACCGCCGGTGGTACGTTCGGCCTGTACGAACCGATCCATGGCAGCGCGCCCGATATTGCCGGGCAAGGCAAGGCCAACCCGCTGGCCGCCATCCTTTCGGCAGCGATGATGTTGCGCCACAGCTTCGGCGCAGAGGATCCTGCGCAGAAGATCGAGGCGGCGGTGGCGCGCGCCCTGGCCGATGGCATTCGCGGGGCCGATCTGGGCGGGACTGCGTCGACCGCGGAAATCAGTGACGCGGTGATCGCGCGGCTCTAAGGCTTCAACCATGCCCGATCTCGCCATTATCCTGCCGACGCTGGACGAGCGCGAGAATATCGGCCCGCTGGTGGATCGGCTGCATGGGGCCCTGGGCGGCATTACATGGGAAGCCATTTTCGTCGATGATAACAGCCCGGATGGAACGGCGGATGCGGCGCGCGCGCTTGCATCATCAGACCCGCGCATCAGGGTGATCCAGCGTATCGGTCGGCGTGGATTGGCCAGTGCTGTGATCGAAGGTGCCTGTGCCACTGCGGCCCCCTATATTGCGGTCATGGACGCCGATCACCAGCATGATCCCGCGCTCCTACCGGGGATGCTGGAGCTGGTCCGCACTGGCGGGGCTGACGTTGCAGTTGCCTCTCGTTTCGTCGACGGGGGCGATCCCGGCGGCCTCGCGGATGCGCGGCGGCGCGAGGGATCGGCGATGGCCAACAGACTGGCTCGACGATTGACGGGCGTCGAGCTAAGCGATCCGATGAGCGGCTATTTCCTGCTCGAAACCCGTCACATGCGCGACGTGGCGCCGCGCCTTTCGGGTATCGGGTTCAAGGTGCTGCTTGATTTCCTGACGGCGTCGGACAGGTCACTAACCGTGCGCGAAGTCCCGTTGCAGTTCGCCCCACGCAGGGCGGGAGCGAGCAAGCTGGACCGGGCCGTCGCATTCGAGTTTCTTGTCGGGCTGTATGATCGCCATCTTGGGCGCCTGATCCCGACGCGGTTCGCCTTGTTCGGCACAGTTGGCGCGGTGGGTGTCGCAGTCCATATGGCGATCCTGGCACTTGTCTTCCTCGTCATGGGCAGCGGCTTTGCGCTGGGGCAGGCCGTGGCCACCTTCGGGGCGATGAGCTTCAATTTCTGGCTCAACAACTGGCTGACTTATCGAGACCAAAGACTGGTCGGGCCGCGTGCCATGCTGACCGGATGGCTCGGCTTTTGCCTGACCTGTTCGGTTGGCGCAGTGGCGAATGTAGCGGTGGCCAGCCTTTTACAGGCCAACGGCATATTCTGGGCGTTGGCGGCCGTGGCGGGCATCCTGATCGGCGCGGTGTGGAACTACGCCTTGTCGAGCCGCTTTGTCTGGGGCCGATTCTAGCGAAAGCTCTAGCGCCAGCTATCCAGCCACATCCAGGTGGCAAAACTCTCCGGACCGTCCAGCGGCGCGGCGCTCAAAATCGGGTAGAACCAAGCGAACACTGCGGTGCTGGCGATCAGTGTGACCCAGGCGAGCTTGGTCCAGCCCGCATTGCGAAGCGCCGCAAGCGCGAGAGCCAAGGCTGCCAGCAGAAAGCAACTGGGCAGGAAATAGTGATAATAGAACTGGGTCGGTTTGCTCGCCACGATCCAGAAGCCCAGACTGACCGCGAACAGGATGACGATGGCAAGGGCGTCCTTGCGCTGACGGGTGGCTGCGATCCATCCGCACCACAGCATGGCCGGCAATCCCAGCAGCATGGTGAGCGGATTGCCGATCAGCAGGACGCCGCGTTGCGCTCCGTCCACCGGCTCATAGAGATACCAGATCGCCCGCCAGTTGATCAGCCACTCGTCCCACCTGCTCTGGTAGTTATGCGTCGCTTTCACGCTCTGCTGCAGTTCGAGCATCATCGCCTGGATGCCGAACAGGCCACGATCACCGAAAGGGTGCTCGCCCATCCAGAACAGCGGCGCGAAGCTGAGGGCATAGATCGCCAGCGGGACCAGCCCGAGCCACAAGCCTGCCTCGAGAAGCGAGATACCGGGCACTGGCGCACCGCGACGACTGACCAGCAATCGGCGGCGCCCCGCGGAAAGGCGGACGAAGAAGAAGGCGAGGCCCGGCACGATCGCGAGGGGAAGGGCGTTCCATTTGGTCGCCATGGCAGCGCCGATCGCAAGCCCGGTTAACGCAAGTCGCCAGCGGCCCTCTTCCGGGGCGCGGATGGCCCGGGCGAATTGCCACAGAGCGATGCTGACAAAGGCCACCATGATCCCGTCGAGCATGGCGATGCGGGCGTGAACGAACAGGAAGAAGCCGGTCGCCAGCAGGATCAGATAGGCCAGCGTTGCAAAGCGGCTGGCACTGGCGAACCACAAGGCACGTCCCAATGCGAATAGCGATATCGCACCCGAAAGCGCCGGGACGATGCGCCATCCAAGCGGCGAGTCGCCAAACAATGCCAGCGCTCCTGCGATCAGGAATTTGCCCAGGGGCGGGTGCTCTGCATTCATCCATTGCGATCCGTCGAGCATGGCGCGAGCGGCGGGGAGATAATGGATTTCGTCGAAAAAGGGCGCAGTCGGGATCGTGATCCGCCACAAACACAAGGCAAGAAAAGCAGCGCTCAGCGCCAGCATGGCCACAAGGGGATCGGGTGATCTGACATGCGGCGTTTGCATCGTGAATCCAGCGATACGGGCGTCTTTGCGAACGGGCAAGGCGCTGTTTTTGCGGGAATGACCTGTCAATCCGTTGCGAATAGGTCACGTTATCACCCGTGCAATCGAATGCTTACCAAGTGATACCAATTGATAATTGACCCTGTCGACGTCGGCCCTTACTCCCTCCGCCGCACGCCACAAAAGGGACTGCGACAGTGCTGGGCGCTGTTGCGCATGACAGGTGTGTGGTCGCAAACATGCATGTTTTGAGGAATACACAATGAAACTTCGTAACGTTCTTTCGGGTGCCGCAGCGCTTTCGCTGCTCGCAGCTCCGGTCGTTTCGTCGGCTGCACCGGCCCTGGCACGCGCAAGCGCTCCGGTCGAAGGTGAAGAGCTCGGCGGCGACAATGTGATTATCGGTATTCTGGTCGTTGCTGCAGCTGTTGCAGGCGTGATCATCGCCGCCGGCAGTGACAACGATTCGGTCAGCGCATAAGCGCCTGATCTAACAGGTCACCAAGAGGAAGGCGGAGTCCCGAAAGGGGCTCCGCCTTTCGTTTGGGCGCTGAAAATTTTGTGGAATCGCAGTTAAGTCTGCGCTTGTCGCTCGAGCCAGAATAGCCGCGCCACCATTGCCAACAGGCCGATACTGGCGGTCAGGCCGACAAAGACGATCCACGGCAACAGCGGCATCCCCATTGCCCGTGCGCGCGGTGCGATGAAGAACAGTGCGATGCCAACAGCAAACAGCAGATCATACCAGACCTGGATGCCCCAGAAATTGACGGTGTGATTGGTCACGACCTGCCACACCCCCTCATGCGCGATGGTGATGGCGGTCAGGGCAACGAAGCCGGCCAACAGGGCGATGGCGAGAGCGGGACTACCAGTCTTGCGGTCTGTCACGACGATGGAGCCGAGGACGAGGCCGGCGGCACCTACGCCGATCAGGAACAGGATCATGAAAGCGGACATGGCGGGATTCTCCCGAATCGATTGTAGCAACTGCTACAGTTGTAGCTCGTTGTAGCAGTCGCTACAAGACCGGTATGTCCAAAACCCGCCTTTCCCGAGAATCCCTGCTTCCTCTCATTGCCGCCCATGTGCTGGAACACGGCCTGGCCGATCTCAGTTTGCGACCGCTCGCCAAGGCTGCCGGAACCAGTGACCGGATGTTGATCTATCACTTCGGTAACAAAGACCAATTGGTGGCAGCGGTGCTGACCCACCTGTCAGAGATGTTCGCGGGCGCCCTCGATACTGCATTTCCACAGGGGCGGGCGATCTCGCGCCGCGCATGTGCAGAGCAGGTTATCGCAGTCACCGCTGACCCTGCCTTCGCGCCCTTTTTCCGCTTGTGGTGGGATATCGTCAGTGGCTGCGCGCGCGGGGACGATGCCTATCTGCGCAGTGCAGGTGCGATCATGGATCGGTTGCTGGACTGGGTGGAGGCGCATTTGCCTGCCAATGATCCTGATCCTGGGGCCGGGGCCCGAGCCGTTCTGACCGTAATCGAGGGCGCGCAAATGCTCGCTGCGGTTGGCCGCGCCGAGATCGGATCAGGGGGAATTGCCGGATTGCCGGGTTTGTGACGATTTCCCAAAGTGTTGCCCGCTATTGATGTGTGAGCACATCACCTTGATCGATGCACAAGACGTCGCATTCATACAATGCCGGCCAATAAGACACTGCTACTGCGCGAATCGGGAAAGGGGCGAAAACAGCCTCTCCTGGTCCGTGTCAAAGGCTGCATGTGCACCGTAGCCTGCAAAAACGTCTCAACTCGGGAGACCAAAAATGAAACTGAAGAAGATGGCCCTCGGCCTTGCTGCCATGACTATGGCAGTTGCGCCCATGGGTGCCACTGCGATCGCAAACGAGCGGGCAATTGCGCCCGTGACTGCTGAAAGTGAACTGGAAGGCGAGAATGGTATTCTCATCGCCCTGCTCGCCGCTGCAGCTGTTATTGCCGGCATCATCATCATCGCAGACGATGATGAAGCAACCAGCCCGTAAGCGCTAACCCGCTTGGGTAAAGATTGGGGCGAGGCCGGAAGGCTTCGCCCTTTTTCTTTGGCCGATACCGATCAGTAGCGCTGCTTGGACAGGATGAAGTGCGTTACGCTTGCCGCAATGTAGTTCCGTGCCTAAGCCGCGCGGCATGAAGAAGACCACGGGCACAGATCGCAGCACCACGCGCACATGGCGCCCGGCCACCCAGGCCGTGCGTGGCGGCACTTGGCGCAGCGAGCATGGTGAAACCAGCGAAGCGCTGTTTCTGACCAGCGGCTATACCTATGATGACGCTGCGACTGTCGCTGCGCGGTTTGCCGGCGAAGCCGATGGCATGACCTATTCGCGGCTGCAAAACCCCACGGTCGCGATGCTGGAAGAGCGGATTGCCCTGATGGAAGGGGCCGAAGCATGCCGGGCGCAGGCCAGTGGCATGGCGGCGATGACAGCGGCCCTATTGAGCCAGCTTTCCGCCGGCGACCATGTTGTGGCCGCCCGCGCGGCCTTTGGTTCGTGCCGTTGGCTGGTCGACCATTTGTGCCCACGCTTCGGCATCGAAACCTCGGTGATCGACAGCGCCGACAACGCACAATGGGACGCGGCCATCAGGCCCGACACCAAGGTTTTCTTCTTCGAAAGCCCGGCCAACCCGACGCTGGATGTGGTCGATATGGAGTATGTCTGCCAGTTGGCTAAAGCGCACGGGATCACGACAGTTGTCGACAATGCCTTTGCAACACCGGTCCTTCAGCGCCCTCTGGATTTCGGTGCCGATGTGGTCGCCTATAGTGCGACCAAGCTGATGGACGGGCAGGGCCGGGTGCTCGCCGGTGCCGTCTGCGGCAGCGAGGAATGGATCAACGAGACGCTCCTCCCGTTCCAGCGTAATACAGGGCCAAATTGTGCGCCATTCAACGCGTGGGTAGTGCTCAAGGGGCTCGAAACGCTTGAACTGCGCGCCTTGCGGCAAAGTGAAAGCGCCGTCACGCTCGGCACATTCATCGAACCGCGCGTCAACCGTATGCTTCACCCGGGCTTGCCGAGCCATCCCCGTCATGATCTGGCTCGCAAGCAAATGCGGGCGACGGGCCCGATCTTCGCTTTCGATGTCGGTGATCGCGCGACAGCTTTTGCCACTCTGGATGCGCTTGAGTTGATCGATATTTCGAACAACATCGGCGATGCGCGCAGCCTGATGTGCCATCCGGCCAGCACCACCCATGCCAATATGGGCGAGGACGCCCGCGCCGAAATGGGCGTGACCGAGGGTCTGCTGCGCATCAATGTCGGCCTCGAAGATATCGAGGACGTGATCGAAGACATGGACCAGGCGCTCAAAGCCGCCGGACTGTAGGAGAGGCAAGCATGACCAAGACCGTCGAGTTCATTTTCGATTTTGTCAGCCCGAATGGCTATCTCGTGTGGCAGCCACTGCGCGACATGGTGGCGCGGACTGGTGCGCAGCTGGAGATCACGCCAGCGTTTCTGGGAGGGATGCACAAGTTGACCGGCAATGCCCCGCCGATGATCCGCGACAAGGATGTGAAGGGCAAAGTCGAGTATGCGATGCTCGAAATGCAGCGCTGGATCGCGAAGCACGGCTTCGACAAATTCCAGATGCATCCCCAATTCCCGTTCAATTCGGTCAACCTCTTGCGCATGTTGTTGGCGGTGGAAGGGGAAGAACGGATCCGCCTGGCCGATGCGCTATTGCCTGCCCTGTGGGAAGAAGGCGTCGCGGTGGATGATCCTGCCGCGTTGGGCGCGGCCTTGTCTGCGGCTGGATTCGACGGGCAGGAGCTGTTCGCCAAGACCCAGGACCCGGCAATCAAGCAGCAATTGATGGACAACACCCAGAACGCGGTCGATCGCGGCACATTCGGAATCCCGACATTTTTCATCGGCAACGAGATGTTCTTCGGCAAAGAACGCCTCGGCCAGATGGAAGAGATGTTGACGGAAGGCTGATCGCGGGGTGCCCGGCGGCGTGAAGGGTGCGGAGCCGGGACCATTCAAGGACCAGGAGATCGGACCACCGGGTCCGCACCGTTTTCACGACCTGCCAATGACGCGCCGGATACGCGCGGCAATTCTGGCAAGATGCGGCAAATATGCCGCCACAAGGAGCCTTGGGATTTCGGGGGTACCGGGCGGCTCCTTCGATGCTCTTTTCGGCCCGGACATCTTAACGTGCCTTAAGAATCTGCGGTTTACCCGAAACTAACCATAATATCCTCGGGTGCTGGCTGGGCTTTTTGCTGCTTCAGGAATTTCGAAACCAATCCGCGTCTCGCTCGCTTGTTTTGCAAAAGGAGCGATTATGGGCGATATGTTAAGTGCCGCACGCACACGGATGCACCGGGCGGCTGAAAATCTCGATCTGACCGACGAATTGGTGGAGCGGCTGGATTATCCGACCGAAACGCTGGCCGCATCGATTCCATTGCGGCGTGACGATGGCAGCCTGACACAGCTGAAAGCTTGGCGGTGCCGCTATGACGCGACTCTCGGCCCGACGAAAGGCGGGATACGCTTCCATGAAACCGTCAATCAGGACGAGGTTCAGACCCTGGCCTTTCTCATGACGATGAAGTGTGCACTGATGGGCCTGCCCTTCGGGGGCGGCAAAGGCGGGGTACAGGTCGATTCACGCGAATTGTCGACGATGGAGACAGAGCGTGTCGCGCGCGGCTGGGTCCGGGCCTTTGCGCGGATTGTCTCGCCCAATCGTGATGTGCCGGCGCCTGATGTCGCCACCGGTGAGCGGGAGATGGCATGGATGGTCGACGAATATGGTCATTTGAGCGGCTCGATCGAGCCCAACTCTTTTACTGGCAAGCCCGTTGCGCTGGGCGGCATTCCCGGTCGCACCCCGGCCACCGGGCGTGGGGGCATGATCGCGCTGGAGGCCGTGCGCGACAGCCTCGGATTCGACGGCGACGGCGGGCTCTCCATTGCGTTGCAGGGTTTCGGCAATGCCGGCACCTGGTTCGCGAAGGCAGCGGTTGAGAACGGGCACACAATCGTCGCTGTCTCAGACAGTTCGGGCCTTGTCCGTCATAAAGACGGGCTCGACATAGATGCTTTGATCGAAGCCAAGGAGAAAGAAGGCTCGGTCACGTCCTTCTCGGGCGACGGGGTCGAAACCTCCGATGATGGCGCGGCAATAATCGAACAGGATTGCGACGTGCTGGTGCTGGCGGCCCTGGGCGGTGTGATCGGTGACGCGGACGATGTCGAAAAGCTTGCCTGCAAGGCGATCGTCGAAATCGCCAATCGCCCGATCCTGCCCGAGGCTGACGAGCCTCTGCGTGATGCAGGGATCGACGTGGTTCCCGATATTCTCGCCAATGGCGGAGGGGTGACGATCAGTCACGCCGAATGGGTGCAGGGCCGCACCGGCTTGGGCTGGAAAGATGACGAGGTGGCGGACTATCTGGAAGACAAGATGCAGGATGCGGCTCAGGCTGTACGCGATCTGATGGACCAATCCGGCCTTGATATGAGAACTGCGGCCTATGGCGTTGCGTTGAAGAGGATCTGCGCCGCAGTATCGGCAGCGGGAACGGTGGAGGAATTCGGCAAGGGCTGAGCCATCTCGCCTGGAATAGGCGGGCTTACTCGGGTTCCGTCGCGTCGGACACTTTCACAACCCGTGGCTTGCTGCTTGCCGGGGCGCTTTCGTCGTCATCATCATCGTCACCACCCGCGCCAGTGCCGCTTGGGTCAAACGGCTGGATCACCGTTCCCGAACCGAACTGGCCCTGCTCGGCCCAGCCGGTGTTGGCCGCCTGCTGCGCTGCGCGCGCGTTGCGCCCGGGCTTGGCCTTCTTCTTGGCTTTCGCGCGGTCATCGCTTGCCCGGTCAGTCTCTTTCTCCTTGGGCAACAGGCCCAGATCGCCTTCCTCGGTGAAGCCGTCCATATTGCCTATCGTTGCAGAGGCACTGCGCAGGCGATCATCATCCAATTGGGCGATGTCTGAAATCTGGCTGTCCTCACCCACCATCTGGGAGACAAGGAACAGCACAGCGAGCGCGAAGAGCAAGGCGACGGAAGGTTTCATGGTCGCGCCCTAGATCTTTTCGAATTTGTTGCAGGTTGCCGACGGATCTGGCGAAGAGGGGTCGCGCTGCGCCACCCCTGACAGATCACGGTTGCCACGGACATGGAACGCGGCCTCGCTGCGGATCGCAGGGGTGGGCAGGAAAGGCTGCGTCCACTGGTTGTCGAACAGCGGCTGGTAGTCATATTCGATTTCAACAAACATGATCGCATCGCTGGTCGTTGCAGCTTTCAGTTCCGAGCCGGATGCGCCCATTCCAGCAAAGGCTGTACCCGTGTTGCCGGTGCCTTCGGTGCCATAGGATGACGCGACATTTTTCAGCCCCATGCAGCGCTGCCAGCCGATTTTCTGGCCGTCATCGCTGTTCCGCTCGAGGCTGGAGAGGATTACGCGCCCGTTCTCGTACAGGTCGATCGGCACGCCGGCCTGGATCCTGACCCCGATCAGAATGTCGTTGATGTCGCTTTCGTACACGGTCATCGTGGCCAGGGCACTGCGATCACCGATGCGCGAGGCGTTGTCCCCGATATGCATCGCGGCTTGGCTGATGCGCATATTGACCACAGCCATGTTGGCAAGTTCGATGCCGACCACGCCCATGAACAGGACAACAGGGGCTATGAAGGCAAACTCGACCATCGCGACACCGCGATTGTCAAACCAGCGCGCGTCCCACTTGCGGATCATCGCGCCCAGTTTGCCGAGGTGTTGCATGATCATGTGCACGCTCCGATCACAGGATCGCGGCTGCCCTGCTCATTGAACGGCTGGTTGCGCAGGACAGTCGAGCTGTCGATCGTGATCTGGGCCGGAATACCGGCAAATTCGTGGAAAGGGAAAACCCGGTCAAATGTTGCGGTGGCCCCATAGAGCACCGCGTCGCGCGCGCCGCCCAGCCCGTCGGCCCCGCGATCAGCATCCCAATTGCCGTTCCCGTTCAGATCTTCGAACGGTTCGCCATTGTTGCAGATGCCATCTTCGGCGCCCACGGTATCGGTGAAATCCTCCGCCAGCCCGACATCCGAGAAGGTGGCGTAGTTTTTGCGCGTGAACGTCAAGGTCGCCCCGGGAATCACTTGCTGCACGCGGTCCGTCACCATCGTGTCCAGCGCGTTCGCATTGGTTCCACCCGATTCCAGCGTGGAGGCACGCGCCGCTGCCTGGACAGCCCCTTGCAGGACTGACCCGGCATAAATCTGGAACCCGACATCGAACATGCCCATCAGCATGATCGCGAAGATCGGCATGCAATAGCCGAATTCGATCACGGTCACGCCCGTCTGGTCGCGCGCAATATCGCGCAGGAGGGAGGTGAGCTTGCTCATTGTGTCAGGCGCAGCTCCGCGATGGAGGTCGCGATTTCCTTGAACTTGGCGATCAGCTGGGCGTTGTTGTCCGCCTTGAATGCACGCGCGGACCCGCCAGTGGCGCATTCGCGTGTGTAGTCGGTGTGATCGAGTTCGAATGCAACCGACCAGATCGTGATGTTCTTGTTCTTGATGATCTGGCAGATCGCCTCCAGACGCTTACTGTGGAACACGCCAATATCGGTCGTGCTCCAGGTGCCGTCTGCGGCGAAGCCGTTGATCCGGCCTTCGACATCATAATCACCGTAAGCGTGGTAGCTGTCGGGGCCAGGCTCCATTTGACCGTCAGTCATGAAAACGATGTGGCGCGAGATCGGATCGCCGTTGGGCGCAACAGCATTGTCGGCGGCAAACAAGCCATCCGGTGACAGCAGTCTCCCGGCCCAGAGCATGCCGATATCGTGCATCGTGTAGCCGCTGGCGACCATGGCGTTCACAGCCGTCGTAAACGCTGCGTTGCGCACCGTCCCCGTCATCGGCCATTCCTGCAACTTGTAGGAACGGACTGGACAATCATACTCGTAGTTGTTTTCGAAATCCGCGTCGGTTGTCCGCACCTCGGCGGGGGCTTCGCGGTCGAAAGTGACATCCGGCCAATGCGGGGCCCATTGCGTGTCAGGATCGGTCGGATCAGGCACGATGTCGATATCCAGATCCAGCGCGCCGGTCGGAATCGGATCGTAGGTCGCCGACGCCACTGTTTTCACTTCTTCGATGCAGCCGTTCCAGACCCGACTGTTTACGTCGGCACCTTCGATACCGGTCGGCGTTGCCACAACATTGCCGAGCAGGAACTGCGACGTGTTGTAGGTCACCGGCTTGTAATGATACTCTAGGAAGAAATCTTCGTAGGTCGGCGGAACCGCAGGGATATCGGGCGTGCCTGGAATTTCTTCCACCGCGGGAATGATATTGTATATGCGAACCCGGGCTTCACATGCGGCACGTTTGTTCTTGTTGCCCCCAGAGAAGTAACCCTGGATATATGCCATATCGCTGATGATCCATTTCTGGTCATCTACCATGTAGGTTCCTGCCATATCCTGGCAATCGTCCCAGCCCTGACTGTTGGCGTTCGCATTATTTTTATAGCGATATTTGTTGCTGTTGCTCGAGCCGAGTTGATTGTCGTTACGCGGTACAATGGTGCGCTCGTCGCTGACGAGCTCTTCGCGTTCCGGACTGCCCGGGACACCGGGATCACCGGGAATAAATGGGCTGCCGGGATCGGTCATGCGCGTTTCGAAAACGGCCTCGCGCGATTGGTAGACCGCGCTGCTGCGCATCCAGTCGGTGTTCCCGCCATTGGTCGTATCCAGCAGCAGCTCGCCGACATTCACCGTATTCGAATAGGGCACCATGCCGATCCGCACCCGTGTGCCGGCCGGCTTGGCCGCCATCAGGTCGTCGTAAAAAGAAAATACTGCTGTCTTCAGGGTCGCAATACGATCATCCCGCATCGATCCCGAATTGTCGAGCACCAGCATCACGTCGATATTGGGCAGGTTCAGCTCTGCGCTGCAAGTCGCGCTGATGCTGACGGTGGGAATGTTGAACACTTTCATCAGCGTCGTCGGAACGGCTGCGCTTGCCGTCCCATCCATCCGCGTCGCGGTACCCGCGCTTAGCGTGTAGTTGACGTTGGTCGTGCCATACATCCCCGACGGGAAGTTGGTATCGAAGAAATCATCCGCCGTATCGACAATGTCGGACGGGATATTGCCGTTGGTAACGCTGGATCCGGACAGCTTCTTGCGCGCGGCCAAGGTTGCCGAGTCGCAGGCCTGCTGGAGGCGCGACTGGGCCAGGTACATGCGGCTGGCATCGACGCCGCCGCCAACCACACCGATCATCGGCACGACCGAAGCGGCGCCGATTGCCATCATGTTCGCCTTGCGATCTCGCAAGAGGCTCTGAATGAAGCCCTGTTTGCCCATAGTTCTGTCCATTTCCTTTACCCCGCTTGCGCATTGCGGGAATTGGACAGGGGAATAGCGCCCCGCGGGTTAAGGTTTCGCAAAGCAGGAGTTAAACCGGCGTTAGTCATGAAACCCGCGCTTTTCCGGGCGGTGGAAAAATAGCCAAAGGTCCCTCTTGCGACCTCGCGCGGAGAGCTTACCCTCTCGAATCGCCATGAAAGAGCTTTTTCAGCATGCCGCCACGACCGAGGACCTGACTGTTCGGGTCGCGGTCAATTTCCTGCCCGAGCAAAGCCAGCCGGATGCGGGCAAGTGGTTCTGGGTCTACCATATCCGGATCGAGAATCATTCGAACGAGCGGGTCCAATTGATCAGCCGCCACTGGCGCATCACCGATGCGCGCGAGATGGTGAACCATGTTGATGGTGACGGGGTGGTAGGTGAACAGCCCGTGCTCCAACCCGGTCAGGCGCATGATTATGTCTCGGGCTGCCCGCTGACCACGCCATATGGGTCGATGGAGGGGTTCTATACCTTCCACCGCGAAGATGGCAGCGCGCTGGAAGTGCGCATTCCGTTCTTTCCGTTGGCTGCGCCGGCTACCGCCGAACGTTAGGCTTACCCCGCGCCGTTTCTGCGTCACCATCGGGCAGTTGCGCCTTGGCGGTTGCAGGGCGCGCAACTGCGCCCTAAATCCCCCGCACCATGAAGCGGACCCATCTCCCCCTCAACGCCTTGCGCGTTTATGACGCTGCAGCGCGGCACCTTTCCTTTACCCGTGCGGCAGACGAGCTGGCAGTGACGCCCGCTGCCGTGGGGCAGCAGATCCGGGCGCTGGAGGATCATCTGGGCACCGTGCTGTTCCGCCGCACCAGCAAGGGACTGGAATTGACCGAAGAGGGTTGTGCCGGTCTTGCGCCCCTGCGCGAAGGCTTCCTCAAATTCGAGGAAAGCGTGCAGAATATGCAGGCCGGGCAGGCGAGCGACAGATACACGATTGCTGCGCCGCGCGAATTCTATGCCCAGTGGCTCGCGCCCCGGCTGGCGGCATTTCGCGAGGCCAATCCGGGCATCAGCTTCATGCTGGTCGAAAACGAGAATGCGGATTTCACCGAGGCAAATCTGGACGTGGCGATCCGCCTGGTGGATGGGCCCGGCGAGTTGGAAGGGGTGGAACTGGCGCCTGCACGCCGTGTCGTTGTGGCCAGGCCCGAACTGGCCGACAAGGCAGATACGCTGGACTGGATCGACTGGCCCGGGGCTCCCTTACCAGAGGGCGCGCAGCCGACTGTGCAGGTCAGCAATGCCGGGCAAGCGCTGAGCAGCGCTGTTGCCGGGTTGGGCAAGGCGATCCTGCCATACCTGCTGGTCGAGGAATCGATCGAAGCCGGGAAAGTCGTGGCGCTTGAAGGCCCCGACGAAGGCCGCCGCGCCTACTGGCTGATCGCGCCGCTACCGCAATGGCGCCAGAAGAAGATGAAGGGGCTGGTGGCCTTTTTGACCGAGGCGGGTTAGTCTTGCGAGGTTTGCGCAAGGTGTCGCAAGGGACCGGCGAGCAACTTCCAAATACCGACCGGCCTCCGCCAACCAGAGAATGGCACTACAGAAACCTGCTGGGTATAGTTGTATGATGCTTCGCATCCACCAGAATTAACAAAGCCGTTCCCAGGTGTCCGGCGTAACATTCATCGTGATTGCAATAGGTGGAAAGCTGATATAAATACAACTCAAATAAATCGCGGAATGGGGAGAGGGTATTGGATTTTCGGCAAAGGCGAGAGCAAGAAACCTTTCTCGCTGCGACGAGATTTTCCGCGATTGCACTTTCCCTCGCATTATTCACGGTATTGCTCACTCTTGCGGAAGCAATACTCTACGAAGCTGACGAAGGCTCAGTTGTTGGACGCTGCTCAATACTGATAGTTTCTGGTGTTCGCTTGGGTGGTCCTTATCTTGGCGTGATAATGACAATTGTGGCCTTCGGGTTTGCACTGGTGGCGAAAAAACCTGAACAGGTCTGGCTTTGGCGATTCTTCGTCTATGGATCGGCTGTTGGCCTACTGGCTTCCCTTATTCTCCTCATATGGATATCGATTGGTGTTGCCAACGATAATGAGCTGATATCGGGAATGGCAGCACTTCCAAAAATTTGCGTTCCTGTAGAGGGAAATGCCGGTCCCGAAATTCGGTCCGATCTGTCTTGGTTCCTACCTGCATTGATGGTTTGGTTTGGTGGGATAATCGCACGACAGCTTGGTGTGAAGTTGCCAGCTGTTACCATCGAAAATGGGGGGTGAGCAGCTGGTCATGCTTTTGAATAGAGCAAACTGGATATTTGCTTTGCTAGCCTTGTTTTTGGCTGCACAATCGGCATCGCTCTCAGCAAGTGAATTTAAAATTGTCTTTGACGACAAGTACGGAACGCGACCCAAGGAAAATCGCGTTGACCGTCCTACGGTGGTTCGGACCTATCGCCGAAATGGAAGGATGATCGATAAAAAAGTACCGAAGAAGGCTAATGGTGAATTTCGTATTTTGACTATTGAATCTTCCAATATAAAGAAGATGGGATTTGAAGCGGATAGGATAAACATAGAAATTATAGTTGGTGCTGAATTTCGCAAAATGGTCCAACTTAACTATGGTGTTGCCAAGATCGGAGGATGTACCCAGTCTCACCGTGAAGCGTTGTCGGCTATTTCTATTGCAAAGACAAACACTTCTAATGATTTACTAATTACGGCGATGATGGAGGCGGATCGTATGCTCATCATGCTGAAGACAAATAGATGTAAAACGACAAAAGGAGGGGTCACGACAAAGCGTTTGAATGGCATCAAGAATGAGATTCAAAAGGAGCTTTGTAGCAGGAGGGTCTTGGTGTGCTCTGCTCCGCGAGGGATCGTCGGTGGGGCAGTATGAATGAGGAAGAGGGGAAATCAATGTTGGGACTTAACTTGAAGCATCAATCTGCCGTCGCCGGAGTAGTTACTTTGGCTGCAACTCTGGCTGGGCCAGTGGCGGCGCAAAATGCGGCAGGGCCACGCCTTGAAGAACCCGACATTCTTATCCGCACCTTCGAGCGCACTCTGGAAGAGGGCCAAGAACGCGCTGAATTTCGTCTGCCGATCACTGCGGATACTGCCATCGAAATTCTTGTCCCTGAAGCCTTGGACCCGCGACTTGATCCTGTGGTTGAGGTTGTGTCAGCAAACGGGAGCCTGATGGTTCGCGACGATGATGGCGGACCCGGAATGTCCGCTTTTGCCCGGGTCTATAGCGAGCGGGCCCAGGACCTCGTAGTACGAATTAGCCAAAGCTCGGGGGGAACCGCCTCAAGCGCCATGCCGTTTGAAATTCAAGTGCGTCCATCGGACTATCGCCCTCCAAAGGTTGAAGATTTTCAGCGCTTGTTACTCGGCGCTCCCGACAGAACTATCCCGTCCGGCGAGGGGAGCGAGTTCGTGTTTAGTGGTGCAGCCGGCGATATATGGGTTTTCGACCTGGTGAGCGAAGAGGGCACAGCTGATCCCATCCTTCAGGTCTTTGATTTCCAGGGAACCGGATCGACGCCAGTTGCAGGCGACGATGATGGTGGTGATGGGCTTAACTCACGCCTCGCCTTCCGTCTGCCGTCAAGCGGAAATTTTCGGATTAAAGCTGGCAGCCTGAATCAAGGTGAAGGGGCGATGACGCTCAAAGTCTCGAAGCCTGTGGAGAAAGTAGTACAAGACACCCAGATGATTGGGGTCAATGATACGCAATCCGCAGAGATTGCAGCTTACTCCTCGGTCGGTGGCGAGGAGCCGTTTGTGGAGTACAGGCTGTCCGATGCGGCCTGGGCCGCCCTCTCTTCCGGCCAGGGTGTCATCGACTTAAAGCGGCAGGACGGTGGCGAAGGAGACCCGTTGCTTGAAGTGGGATTAAGGTCATCACTGGGATTCGCGGTCATTGATAGCAATGACGATATCGGAGCGGGCAATGTTGATGCGCGCTTGTTGGTGAATTTTGGAGCTCTGACCGAAGAGGAGCGCAAGAGTTTCCGGATTCGCGCGAAGGGCTCGTTTGGTTCTTCCGGTACGTTTGACCTGACGGTGACGGCGGCGGAGTAGGGCATATTTAGGTTTGGATTGACTGCTTGACCCCACCCCACCCCGCCGCTATTAGCGCGCTCAACCGAGGGCCTCCGCTGAGTCTCTTCGGGCAATAGAGCTGAACATTGGCGTGTCAGTCCCGGGGCCTGGTGCTTTTGCATCGAGGCTCTTTTCTATTGGAGTGGTCCATTGCCGGATCGCTGAGGGGCTAGCGTCAAAGTAACCTGGTGTCCTTGCGGGCGAGGGTGGAGTGTATCAGTCAGGCGTCATCCCGGCAGAAGTTGGGATCTCGTGCCGCAAGTTCGGCGCGGGTTGAGAAAGGTCCCGGCTTTCGCTGGGATGACGGGCGCCCGGCCAAACATCTCCTCCCAAATCTCGCATGTGGTCACCACTCATAACGGTGAAGAGAAAGACTCATATGCCGACGATTAACCAGCTGGTCCGCAAGGGCCGCGTTCCGCAGAAGGCCAAGAGCAAGGTCCCTGCGATGGAAGCGAACCCGCAGAAGCGCGGTGTTTGCACGCGCGTTTACACCACGACGCCGAAGAAGCCGAACTCGGCTCTGCGTAAAGTTGCCAAGGTCCGCCTGACCAACCAGCGCGAAGTCATCTCCTACATCCCCGGTGAAGGCCACAACCTGCAAGAGCATAGCGTTGTCCTGATCCGCGGTGGCCGTGTGCGCGACCTTCCCGGTGTGCGTTACCATGTGCTGCGCGGCGTGCTCGACACGCAGGGTGTGAAGGACCGCAAGCAGTCGCGCTCGAAGTACGGCGCCAAGCGGCCCAAGTAATGGATTAGGCGCGGATCTGGCACGTTCCCCCACCCTTCCACCGACGAGGATAGTCTCCGGGTGGAAGGGTGGGGGAGCGGGCCGGAGCCGCTAGGACGCTCACTGATGTGAGCGGCCACTCCGAAGGAGTTTAAGAATATGTCACGTCGTCGTCGTCCCGAGAAACGGGTCATCCTGCCCGATCCCAAGTTTGGTGATCAGGTCCTGTCGAAGTTCATGAACAACCTGATGCTGGACGGGAAGAAGTCCACCGCAGAAGGTATCGTGTACAGTGCGCTCGATACGGTGGAGGCCAAGGCCAAGACCGATCCGGTCCAGCTGTTCCACGAAGCGCTGCAGAACATTGCGCCGCAAGTCGAAGTGCGCAGCCGCCGTGTTGGTGGTGCCACCTACCAAGTGCCGGTCGAGGTTCGCCCAGAGCGTGCCCAGGCGCTGGCCATCCGCTGGATGATCGGTGCTGCACGCGGTCGCCCGGAAACCACCATGTCCGCCCGCCTGTCGGGTGAACTGATGGATGCGGCGAACAATCGCGGCAACGCGGTCAAGAAGCGGGAAGATACCCACCGCATGGCCGACGCCAACCGCGCGTTCAGCCACTACCGCTGGTAATTTGGCGCTGGCAATATCGTGATCGGGCAGGGCGCCCTGGCTTACCGTCGGGGCGTCTTTAACCGGTCACAATCGTAACCATATGGGGCAGGGCAAGATTTGCCCCTCCATACGACCCAAGGAATTACATATGGCCCGCGAATATCCGCTGGAGCGTTATCGTAATATCGGCATCATGGCCCACATCGATGCCGGCAAAACCACGACTACCGAGCGTATCCTCTATTACACCGGCAAGTCCTACAAGATCGGCGAAGTGCACGATGGCGCTGCGACGATGGACTGGATGGAGCAGGAGCAGGAACGCGGCATCACCATTACCTCGGCTGCTACGACCACGTTCTGGCAGAACGAGGATGGCAAGGGTGAAAAGCACCGCATCAACATCATCGATACCCCGGGCCACGTTGACTTCACGATTGAAGTCGAGCGTTCGCTGCGCGTGCTCGATGGCGCGGTCGCCGTGTTTGACGGTGTGGCCGGCGTTGAGCCGCAATCCGAAACCGTATGGCGTCAGGCTGACAAATACGGTGTTCCGCGGATGTGCTTCATCAACAAGCTCGACCGGACCGGTGCCGATTTCTATTACTGCGTCCAATCGATCATCGACCGTCTCGGCGCCACTCCGCTCGTGCTCTATCTCCCGATCGGCGCGGAAAGCGATCTTCAGGGTGTTGTCGATCTCGTCAACAATCGCGGCATCGTGTGGGAAAATGATGGCTTGGGTGCGACGTTCAACTACGTCGACATCCCGGCTGATCTGGCCGACAAGGCTGCCGAGTATCGCGAACAGCTGATCGAAACTGCTGTCGAGCAAGACGATGACGTGATGGAAGCCTATCTGGAAGGCAACGAGCCGGATGCTGCTACGCTCAAGAAGCTGATCCGCAAGGGCACCATGGCACGTGATTTCGTGCCGGTGATCTGTGGTTCTGCGTTCAAGAACAAGGGCGTCCAGCCTTTGCTCGACGCTGTTGTCGACTACATGCCGAGCCCGCTCGACGTGCCTGCGATTAAGGGCGTGAAGCCTGACAGCGACGAGGAAGACGAGCGTCCGTCCGACGATAGCGCGCCGTTCTCGGCTCTCGCCTTCAAGATCATGAACGATCCGTTCGTGGGCTCGCTGACCTTTACCCGCATCTATTCCGGCCACCTTGCAAAAGGTAGCGTGCTCAACTCCGTCAAGGAGAAGAAGGAAAAGATCGGCCGCATGCTGCTGATGCACTCCAACAATCGTGAAGATATCGAAGAGGCATATGCCGGTGATATCGTGGCGATTGCAGGCCTTAAAGAAACCACCACAGGTGACACGCTGTGCGATACCGCGCATCCGATTATCCTGGAGCGGATGGAATTCCCGGAACCGGTTATCGAACTGTCTGTGGAACCCAAGACCAAGGCCGACCAGGAGAAGATGGGCGTCGCCCTGAACCGTCTGGCAGCCGAAGATCCCTCCTTCCGCGTCAGCACCGACCACGAAAGCGGTCAGACGATCATCAAGGGTATGGGTGAACTTCACCTCGACATCCTGGTTGACCGTATGAAGCGTGAATTCAAGGTCGAGGCCAATGTTGGTGCGCCGCAGGTTGCTTACCGTGAATCGCTCGGTCGCGAGATCGAAGTCGATTACACGCACAAGAAGCAGTCGGGCGGTACCGGCCAGTTTGCACGCGCCAAAGCCAAGTTCATCCCAGGTGAACGCGGCCAGGGTATCGTGTTCGAAGACAGCATCAAGGGCGGTAACATTCCGAAGGAATACATCCCGTCGCTGGAGAAGGGCATCCGTGAGCAGGCCGACAGCGGCTATCTCATCGGCTTCCCGATCATCGATTTCACGATCCACGTCTATGATGGCGCGTATCACGATGTCGATTCCTCGACCGTGGCCTTCGAGATCTGCGGTAAGGGCGCCATGCGTGAAGCAGCCGAACGTGGCGGCATCAAGCTGCTCGAGCCGGTGATGAAGGTTGAAGTCATCACGCCTGAGGATTATCTCGGCGATGTGATCGGCGACCTCAACTCCCGCCGGGGCCAAATCCAGGGCACTGACAGCCGCGGTAACGCACAAGCTGTTGAAGCCATGGTGCCGCTCGCCAATATGTTTGGCTATGTGAACGAACTGCGTTCGTTCAGCCAGGGGCGTGCTAACTACTCGATGCAGTTCAGCCACTACGACGAAGTGCCGGCGACTGTTGCACAGGAAGTCAAGGAGAAGCTTGCCTAAGCAGGGCCAAGCGTTTAGGGGCGGCGCCTGATTCCTCGGGTGCCGTCCTCTCCCGATGAAAATTCTATCTTTAGACAGAGGTTAAGAGCAAAATGGCGAAGGAAAAATTCGAGCGCAATAAGCCGCACGTGAACGTTGGCACCATTGGTCACGTTGACCATGGCAAGACCACACTGACTGCGGCTATCACCAAGGTCCAGGGTTCTGCCGTTGATTTCGGCAACATCGACAAGGCTCCTGAAGAGCGTGAGCGCGGCATCACCATTTCGACGGCACACGTTGAATATGAAACCGACGCACGTCACTACGCACACGTCGACTGCCCGGGTCACGCTGACTATGTGAAGAACATGATCACCGGTGCCGCGCAGATGGACGGCGCGATTCTGGTTGTGAACGCAGCTGACGGCCCCATGCCGCAGACCCGCGAGCACATCCTGCTGGCCCGTCAGGTCGGTGTTCCGGCTCTGGTCGTGTATATGAACAAGGTTGACCAGGTCGACGACGAGGAAATCCTCGAACTCGTCGAGCTGGAAGTCCGCGAACTCCTCAGCGAGTACGGCTTCGACGGTGACGATATTCCAATCGTCAAGGGTTCGGCTCTGGCCGCTCTCGAAGGCCGCGATCCGGAAATCGGCGAAAACTCCATCAAGGAACTGATGGAAGCTGTCGACTCCTACATCCCGCAGCCCGATCGTCCGGTCGACAAGGACTTCCTGATGCCGATCGAAGACGTGTTCTCGATCTCGGGTCGTGGTACGGTTGTTACCGGCCGTATCGAAACCGGCGTTGTGAATGTTGGCGACGAAGTCGAAATCGTTGGCATCAAGGACACCACCAAGACGACCGTGACCGGCGTCGAAATGTTCCGCAAGCTGCTTGATCGCGGTGAAGCTGGTGACAATGTCGGTGCCTTGATCCGCGGTGTTGGCCGTGAAGACGTCGAGCGTGGCCAGGTTCTGGCCAAGCCGGGCTCGGTCAATCCGCACACCGAATTCAGCGCCGAAGTTTACGTGCTGTCGAAAGACGAAGGTGGCCGTCATACGCCGTTCTTCGCCAACTATCGTCCGCAGTTCTACTTCCGCACCACCGACGTGACCGGCGAAGTGATCCTCCCAGAGGGTACCGAGATGGTTATGCCGGGCGACAACGTGACCATCAGCGTCAAGCTGATTGCACCGATCGCCATGGACGAAGGCCTCCGCTTCGCTATCCGCGAAGGTGGCCGCACCGTCGGTTCGGGCGTTGTTGCCAAGATCACTGCCTGATCTTTCGCACATCGACTGATTTAGAGGGCACCCTCTCCCGGAAACGGGAGGGGGTGTTTTCTTTTGGACCAAGGGGCTAGCACCGAGAAATGGGCATAGGTTCGCGGATCAGGAGCATGACCAGTCGCGGTCTCATCGGCGCGGGCAAAAGGCTCGCGTTGGGCCGATACGGCGATGGCTGGAATGGTCTGAAGGCCATCGATGCAGCTATGGTGCTCGACATCGGTTCTTGCGGCGGGGAGCTGGCCGAGCGTGAATTGCTGGACGCCTTTCCCAACGCCCAAATCCATTGCTTCGAACCGCACCCGGTGAATTTTGCGCGCCTCGGGGCGACGGCTGCGCGACACCCGCGGATCCACGCGCATCAACTTGCCTTGGGAGAGATCGAGGCCGAAGTTGACATGCAGTTCAACACAGGCTCGCCATCCTCGTCGTCCTTGCTGCAGCAGACCAGCGACAGTGTCGACATGTTTCCGTTTCTTGCCGAAACGATGCAAACCACTGTGCATCAAAAGCGTTTGGATGATGTCATGCCGGTGATCGACGCCGAGGGGCGGGGCCCGCTGGTGATCAAGATGGATGTGCAGGGGTTCGAAGATCGGGTTATTGCAGGCGCACCGAAAACACTCGCACGGGCAAGCGCAGTCGTGCTGGAGGTGTGCCTGGCTCCATTGTACGAAGGGCAGGCGACCTTTGATGCCCTGTACGAAGCGATGAAGTCTCACGGTTTCCGTTTTGCCGGGACGCGGGATCAGTTCTTCGGCAAGGATGGATCGGTGATCTATCTGGATGCCTGCTTCATCCGGTAAGCCGTGCTGGCGCAAAAATGTAGGAAAATGGGGTTGCCCAGAATCAGTGTTGCCGTTAAGGGACGCGCCAAGCCCGCTTCGTAGCGGGCAAAATTTTTTCCAATCCGTCGGTCCGGTTTGGCCCCTCGCTTAGAGATCAGGTCAGGCTGCGCCTTTGGATTGCACATTTTGAATTGAAGAGCCGGGCCGGCGGGGCAACCTGACGGTGCGGCGATTTTTGGCTCTTTCGCATCGGTAGACTTGGACATGGAAGCTCAGAATATTCGCATTCGCCTGAAGGCATTCGATCACCGCGTGCTCGATCAGGCAACTGGCGAGATCGCGGAAACCGCGCGTCGCACAGGTGCTCTTATTCGTGGCCCCATTCCAATGCCGACGCGCATCGAGAAGTTCACTGTGAACCGCGGCCCGCACATCGACAAGAAGTCGCGCGAGCAGTTCGAAGTGCGCACATTCAAGCGGTTGCTCGACATCGTGCAGCCGAACGCCCAGACGGTCGATGCTTTGATGAAGCTTGATCTTGCTGCTGGCGTGAACGTGGAAATCAAGCTCGCCTAAGAGTTTGCCGAAGTCTCTGCAAAAGCAGAGATCGCCGTCCGCCGGGTAGGACGTAAAACAACCGGGAAGTTTAGGGGCTCCGTATGGCCCCGCCGGATCGCAAGACCGGCACGACATAGGGATACCGCCGGACTTGTCCGGGCCTGCGTCCCCCGTCTCGCTCAAACAGCCCCCCGGCTGCACGAGCATTCAGCCCGGACGGGGCGATGCACGAAAATTGGGTTGATTGAGTCTGTTCTCACGAATGGGTTCGCAAGCACGCAGGGATGGGCCTTGTGTGCCTCTGTTTTAGGAGTTTTGACGATGCGCACAGGCGTGATCGCAAAGAAAGTCGGGATGACCCGCTTGTTCCAGGAGGATGGACGTCACGTTCCCGTGACGGTCATGGCTCTGGAAGACTGCCAGGTCGTGTCCCACCGCACCGCAGACCGCGATGGCTATTTCGCACTGCAGGTCGGCTCGGGTACTGCCAAGCAGAAGAATGTTGCCAAGCCTCAGCGTGAAGCTTTCGCGAAAGCGGAAGTCGGGCTGAAGATGAAAGTCGCGGAATTCCGCGTCGACGGCGAAGACGGGCTGCTGCCTGTTGGTGCCTCGATCAGCGCTGATCACTTCATCGCTGGCCAGAAGGTCGACATTACCGGTCACACGCAGGGTAAAGGCTTCGCCGGCGCCATGAAGCGTTGGGGTTTCGGTGGTCTGCGTGCAACGCACGGCGTTTCGATCTCTCACCGTTCGCACGGTTCGACGGGTAACCGCCAGGATCCGGGCCGCGTGTTCAAGGGCAAGAAGATGGCCGGCCACATGGGCGACCGTCAGCGCACCCAGCAGAACCTCGAAATCGTCCGTACGGATGCAGAGCGTGGCCTGATCTTCGTCAAGGGTTCGGTCCCGGGCACGAAGAACAGCTGGATGGTCATTCGCGATGCGGTCAAGCTGCCGCTTCCCGAAGGCGTCCCGTTCCCGGGTGCTGTTGTCGACACGACGCCGCTGAACGATCCCGGCATGCCGGACGCGGAAGAGCCCAAGGTTGCAGACGCAGCCGTAGAGGACGCCGCACCGGTGGAAGAAACCAACGCTGCAGAGGGCGAAAACACCGCCCCCAGCGACGACGGTAAGGAGGGCTAAACCATGAAGGTGAAGGTCCAGAAAATCGACGGCAAGGCTGCTGGCGATGTCGAGCTGAATGATGCCGTATTCGGTGTCGAACCACGCGCCGACATCCTGCACCGTGTTGTTACGTGGCAGTTGGAAAACCGCCGCGCCACCGCACGCCCGACACGCGAGCGTTCCGACGTTGCGCGTACCGGCAAGAAGCACGGCCCGCAAAAGGGTTCGGGCGGTGCACGTCACGGTGACCGCGGCGCCCCGATCTTTATCGGTGGTGGTAAGGCCCACGGCGCGCGCAAGCGTGATTTCAACCAGTCGCTGAACAAGAAGGTTCGCGCTCTCGGCCTGAAAATGGCGCTGTCGAGCAAGGCAAAAGATGGCCTCGTGGTTGTCGACAGCCTCGAACTCAAAGACGCCAAGACGAAGGCCCTGCAGGGACACTTCGACAAGGCTGGCTTGAGCGGCAAGGTGCTCTTCATCGATGGCGATGCCGTCAATGATGGCTTCGCCAAGGCTGCCAGCAACCTTCCGGGTATCAATGCGATGCCGGCGATGGGTGCGAACGTCTACGACATCCTGAAACACGACACACTGGTCCTGACCAAGGACGCTGTCGAAAAGCTGGAGGCGCGCTTCAATGGCTAAGAAGCAAGAAATCGACGCGCGTCACTACGACGTCATTCTCGCTCCGCACATCACGGAGAAGTCCACGCTGATGTCTGAGAACAACGCCGTTGTTTTCAAGGTATCGGGCGATGCAACCAAGCCGCAGATCAAGGAAGCTGTCGAAGCTATCTTCGACACCAAGGTCGCTGGCGTGAACACCATCGTCACCAAGGGCAAGACGAAGCGCTGGAAGGGCAAGCCCTACAAGCGTTCCGATGTGAAAAAAGCGATCGTGAAGCTGGCTGAAGGCCAGGATCCGATCGATATCACCAGCGGTATCTGAGGCAGATCATGGCACTCAAGAACTACAAACCGACAAGCCCCGCGCGCCGCGGCCTGATCCTTGTCGACAAGTCCGGCCTGTTCAAAGGCAAGCCGGTCAAGTCGCTCACGGAAGGTAAGCGCAAGACCGGTGGCCGGAACAACAAGGGCCATGTCACCTCGCGTGGCATCGGCGGCGGTCACAAGCAGAAGTACCGCTACATCGACTTCAAGCGTCGCAAGTGGGACGTTGAAGGCACCGTGGAGCGGATCGAATATGATCCCAACCGCACCGCTTTCATCGCGCTCATCAAATATGCCGACGATGAACTGAACTACATCATCGCTCCGCAGCGTCTTGCGGTTGGTGACAAGGTTATCGCAGGCGAAAAGGTCGATACGAAGCCGGGCAATGCCATGCTTCTGGGCCAGATGCCGGTCGGCACCATCATCCACAACGTGGAGATGAAGCCGGGTAAGGGTGGCCAGATTGCCCGCTCTGCCGGTGCTTATGTCCAGCTCGTCGGTCGTGACCGCGGGATGGTCATTGTGCGCCTGAACAGCGGTGAGCAGCGTTACCTGCGCGCCGATTGCATGGGTACGGTTGGTGCGGTTTCGAACCCCGACAACCAGAACCAGAACCTGGGCAAGGCCGGTCGCCGTCGCTGGATGGGCATCAAGCCTCTCACGCGTGGTGTCGCCAAGAACCCGGTCGATCACCCCCATGGTGGTGGTGAAGGCCGCACCAGCGGTGGTCGCCATCCGGTGACTCCGTGGGGCAAGCCGACCAAGGGTGCCCGCACTCGCAAGAACAAGCAGACGGATAAGATGATCATCCGTTCGCGTCACGCCAAGAAGAAGAGGTAACGGACATGGCTCGTTCCGTATGGAAAGGTCCTTTCGTCGAACTTAGCCTTCTGAAGAAGGCTGAAGACGCTCAGGAAAACGGTGGCCGTGCGCCGATCAAGACTTGGTCGCGTCGCAGCACGGTTCTGCCACAATTCGTCGGTCTGACGTTCAACGTCTACAATGGCCACAAGTTCATCCCGGTCTCCGTTTCGGAAGACATGGTCGGACACAAGCTTGGTGAATTCGCGCCTACGCGCACGTTCCCCGGTCACGCGTCCGACAAGAAGGGCAAGCGCTAATGGGCAAGGCAAAATCTCCCCGCCGCGTTGGTGAGAACGAGGCTCTGGCTGTGGGCACCACGATCCGTGGGTCCGCGCAGAAGCTGAACCTCGTTGCTGAACTGATCCGCGGCAAGAAGGTCGAGGAAGCACTGAACATCCTCGCTTTCTCCAAGAAGGCTATGGCCCGCGACGCCACCAAGGTGCTCGCATCGGCTGTCGCCAATGCCGAAAACAATCACGACCTGGATGTCGACGCACTCGTCGTCGCCGAAGCCAGTGTCGGTAAGTCGATCACCATGAAGCGGTTCCACACCCGTGGCCGCGGCAAGAGCACACGGATCCTGAAGCCATTCAGCCGTCTGCGCATCGTGGTCCGCGAGCAGGAAGAGGCGTAAGATGGGTCAGAAAAGTAATCCGATCGGTCTGCGCCTGCAGATCAACCGTACCTGGGATAGCCGCTGGTACGCCGAAGGGCGTGACTATGCGAAGCTGCTCGCAGAGGACATCCAGATCCGTAAGTTCATCGTCAAGTCGCTGCCGCAGGCCGCGATTTCGAAGGTGGTGATCGAGCGTCCGGCCAAACTGTGCCGTATTTCGATCTATGCGGCGCGTCCGGGCGTCATCATCGGCAAGAAGGGTGCAGACATCGAAAAGCTGCGCGTCCAGCTTGCCGGCATGACCGAAAGCGAAGTGAAGCTGAACATCGTTGAAATCCGCAAGCCGGAAATCGACGCCAAGCTCGTCGCCCAGGGTATCGCGGACCAGTTGATCCGCCGTGTAGCCTTCCGTCGTGCCATGAAGCGCGCGATGCAGTCGGCCATGCGTCTTGGTGCCGAGGGCATCAAGATCGTTTGCGGTGGTCGTCTCGGTGGTGCGGAAATCGCACGTGTCGAACAGTACCGCGAAGGCCGTGTGCCGCTGCACACGCTGCGCGCCAATATCGATTATGCCGAAACCGAAGCGCTGACCGCTTACGGGATCATCGGCATCAAGGTCTGGGTCTTCAAGGGCGAGATTCTCGGCCATGATCCGACCGCACAGGACCGTCTCATGATGGAAGCCCAGACGTCCGGCGTCCGGCCGGCGCGTTAAGGGTAGGGTAGAGCAATGCTGCAACCGAAGAAAACCAAGTACCGCAAGGCTTTCAAGGGCCGGATCAAGGGCGACGCGAAGGGCGGCACCACGCTGAACTTCGGCTCCTATGGTCTGAAGGCTCTCGAACCGGAGCGTCTGACCGCGCGCCAGATCGAAGCTGCGCGTCGTGCCATCACCCGTGCCATGCGTCGTCAGGGCCGTCTGTGGATCCGCGTCTTTCCCGACGTGCCGGTATCCAAGAAGCCTGCCGAAGTCCGTCAGGGTAAGGGTAAGGGCTCGGTCGAATACTGGGCAGCTCGCGTGAAGCCGGGCCGCATCCTTTTCGAACTCGACGGTGTCCCCGGACCGCTTGCCGCAACTGCGTTTGAACGCGCTGCGATGAAGCTGCCGATCAAGACCAAGGTTGTCGCCCGTTTTGGTGACACCTCTCACCTGGGAGGCGAATAATGACGAAAGTCGAAGACCTGCGTCAGAAGAGCGATGACCAGCTCCAGGAAGAACTGGTCGAGCTGAAGCGCGAGCAATTCAACCTGCGCTTCCAGGCTGCCACGAACCAGCTGGAAGCGCCGGCTCGGATCAAGGAAGTCCGTCGCTCGATCGCGAAGATCAAGACGCTGCAAACCGAGCGTGCAAACGCTGCGGCAAAGGCTTGAGGAGCAGACAATGCCGAAACGTATCCTGATCGGGTCTGTCACCTCCGACAAGACCGACAAGACCGTGACCGTGAAGGTCGAACGCAAGGTGAAGCACCCGCTTTACGGGAAGATCATCCGTCGTTCGAAGAAGTATCACGCGCACGACGAAAACAATGATTACAAGCTGGGCGATATCGTCCGCATCGAGGAAACGAAGCCGATTTCCAAGACCAAGACCTGGGCTGTGATTGACCGTGTGGTCGATGGCGGAACGCAGGCGGTTGAGGCCGATCTCGATGTGGCAGAAGCTACGCCGGGCAACTGAGGATTATGAGTTTGTCCCCGTCATGGCGGGGATCGACGTTAGGAACTGCCGGACATGTGTTCCGGCAAGCCAATGAGAAGGAACCGGATCAATGATCCAGATGCAATCCAATCTCGACGTCGCGGACAATAGCGGCGCAAAGCGCGTCCAGTGCATCAAGGTACTGGGTGGCTCGAAGCGCCGGACCGCGTCTGTCGGCGACGTGATTGTGGTTTCCGTCAAGGAAGCCCAGCCACGCGCAAAGGTGAAAAAGGGCGATGTCCATCGCGCTGTCATCGTGCGTACGAAGAAAGAAGTTCGCCGCCAGGATGGCAGCGTGATCCGCTTCGATAGCAATGCCGCCGTGCTCGTCAGCAAGAATGAAGAGCCGATCGGCACCCGTATCTTCGGCCCAGTGGTCCGCGAATTGCGCGGCCGCGGCTTCATGAAGATCATCTCGCTTGCTCCGGAGGTGCTATAATGGCGTCTGCAAAGATCAAGAAGGGTGACAGCGTCGTCGTCCTGTCCGGCAAGGACAAGGGCAAAACCGGCACTGTAACGAAGGTCATACCGAAAGATGGCAAGGTCGTTGTTGAAGGCGTCAATATGATCGCCCGTCACCGCAAGCCGAGCCAGGCCAATCCGCAAGGTGGCATCGACCGCTACGAAGCGCCGTTGCATCTTGCCAAAGTTGCTGTGGCAGATCCGAAATCCGGTAAGCCGACCCGCGTCCGTTTCGAAGAGAAGGACGGGAAGAAGGTCCGCGTTGCTGTAAAGTCCGGGGAGACTATCGATGGCTGATTATACCCCCCGCATGAAGAAGCGTTTTGACGACGAAATCGTCAAGGCGATGACTGAAAAGTTCGGCTACAAGAACCGTTTGCAGGTTCCGAAGCTGGAAAAGATCACGCTCAATATGGGCGTGGGCGAGGCGAGCCAGGACAAGAAAAAGGTCCAGACGGCTGCCGAGGAAATGGCCCTTATCGCTGGCCAGAAGCCGGTGATCACCAAGGCCAAGAAGTCGATCGCACAGTTCAAGCTGCGCGAAGGCATGCCGATCGGTTGCAAGGTTACCCTGCGCCGTGACCGCATGTATGAATTCCTCGACCGCCTGGTGACTATTGCGATGCCGCGTATTCGCGACTTTCGCGGGGTCAACGCCAAGTCGTTTGATGGCCGTGGCAACTACGCCATGGGTCTCAAGGAACAGATCATCTTCCCCGAAATCTCGTACGACCAGATCGACGTGGTCCGGGGCATGGATATCATCGTGACGACCACAGCGAACACGGATGAAGAGGCGAAGGAATTGCTCCGCCTGTTCGGTTTCCCGTTCCCCGCTGAATCGTCTGAAGAGAAGGAGGCCGCGTAAGCGGTCTATAGGAGAGCTTAAGTCCAATGGCGAAACTGAGTTCGATCAACAAAAACGAGCGTCGCAAGAAGCTCGTCGAGCAGTACGCTGCGAAATATGAGAAGCTGAAAGCAATCGCGAACGACAAGTCGCTCGACGAAAGTGAGCGTCTTATCGCACGTTTGAAAATGGCGGAACTTCCGCGCAACGCGAACCCAACCCGCGTGCGCAACCGCTGTGCCACCACCGGCCGCCCACGCGGCTATTATCGCAAGTTCGGCATCAACCGTATCGAACTGCGTAACCTCGGCAACAAGGGCCTCATTCCAGGCCTGACCAAGTCGAGCTGGTGAGGATCAAGTAGATGGCTATGACCGATCCCCTGGGTGATATGCTCACCCGTATCCGCAACGGCCAGCAGGCGAAGAAGGATTCTGTCCTGTCGCCGGCTTCCAAGCTGCGTGCAAATGTTCTCGAAGTGCTTCAGCGCGAAGGCTACATCCGCGGCTACAGCGAAGATGGCTCGGGCAAGCACCCTGCGCTGCGGATTGAACTGAAATATTTCGAGGGCGAACCTGCGATCAAGCATGTTGCCCGCGTGTCCAAGCCGGGCCGCCGCGTCTATTCGGGTTCGAAAGAGCTGCCGACTGTACGTAATGGTCTTGGCATCACCATCGTCTCGACCCCTCGCGGCGTGCTTTCGGATAACGAAGCGCGGACCGAGAATGTCGGCGGCGAAGTGCTGGCGGAGGTGTTCTGATGAGCCGCATCGGTAAAAAACCGGTGGCGATCCCCAGTGGCGTCACCGCCAATGTCGAAGGCAACACGCTCAGCGTGAAGGGTCCGAAGGGCACCTTGTCCATGGGTCTGTCTGACCAGATCGACTACAAGGTCGAAGGCGACGAGATCCAGGTCAATCCGGCCAACGATACCAAGCTGGCGCGTTCCTATTGGGGTATGCACCGGACGCTGGTGTCGAACCTGGTCGAAGGTGTGACCGACGGTTTCTCCAAAACGCTGGAAATCAGCGGTGTTGGTTATCGTGCATCCGCGCAAGGCCGTAAGCTGAAGCTTCAGCTTGGCTTTAGCCACGATGTGGACATTGACGTGCCGGAAGGCATCGATGTGAAGTGTCCTGACCAGACCACCGTAATCGTTTCCGGTATCGACAAGCAGGCCGTTGGCCAGCTTGCTGCCGAAATCCGCCGCTGGCGCAAGCCCGAGCCTTACAAAGGCAAGGGCATCAAGTACCAGGGCGAATACGTCTTCCGCAAGGAAGGGAAGAAGAAGTAAGATGGCGAAACTTTCCCTCTTCGAACGTCGCCGCCGCCGTGTCCGCACGGCCCTGCGCAACCGCGCCGGTGGCAAACCGCGTCTGTCCGTGCATCGCACGGGTCGGCACATCTACGCGCAAGTCATTGACGATGCAGACGGCAAGACCCTTGCTGCTGCATCGACGCTGGGCGCGAAGAAGTCCGGTGCGAATGTCGATGCTGCCGTTACGGTCGGCAAAGACATTGCTGCTGCTGCCAAGAAGGCCGGCGTTACTACCGTCGTGTTCGATCGCGGCGGCTTCCTGTTCCATGGCCGCGTGAAAGCGCTGGCCGACGCCGCTCGCGAAGGCGGGCTGGAGTTCTGATGATGGCTGACGAAAAGAAAACCGAAGAAGCCGCAGTCGAAGCTACTGCAGCGACGGAAGCTCCGGCAGAAGCAGCACCTGCTGCTGAAGCCAAGACCGAAGAAACACCGGCTGTTGCTGATACGCCTTCGGAAGCGGCTGCGACGCAATCGCCTGCACAAGGCGATGACACACCTCCGCAACAGCGCGAAGGCGCTGGCGGTGGCCGTGGTCGTGGACGTGGCGGCCAGGGTGGCGGCGGCGGTGGCCGCGGTCGTGGTGGTCGTGACAATCGCCGTGGCGGTCGTCGCGAAGAAGAAGATGATGGCATCATCGAGAAGCTGGTCCACATCAACCGCGTCTCCAAGACCGTAAAGGGCGGTAAGCGCTTCGGTTTTGCAGCACTGGTTGTTGTCGGTGACGGTTCGGGCCGCGTAGGCTTCGGCCACGGTAAGGCCCGCGAAGTTCCGGAAGCCATCACCAAGGCTACCGCAGCCGCGCGCAAGAAGATGGTTCGCGTTCCGCTGAAGGAAGGCCGCACGCTGCATCACGATGCCAAGGGCCGTTTCGGCGCTGGCAAGGTGACCGTGCGTACGGCGCCTCCGGGTACCGGCATCATTGCCGGTGGTCCGATGCGTGCTGTGTTCGAAAGCCTTGGTGTTGCCGACGTGGTGACCAAGTCGGTCGGTTCGTCCAACCCTTACAACATGATCCGCGCCACCTTCGACGCGCTGACCAACCAGACTTCACCGAAGTCGGTAGCCCAGCGTCGTGGCAAGAAGGTTGCTGACCTGCTTGGTCGCGGTGGTGCCAGCGAAGCCGAGGCAGAAGCCGACGCCGCAGCTGTGGTGGAGTAATCGAGAATGGCCAAGATCAAGATCAAGCAGATCGGTTCGCCGATCCGTCGCCCGGAAAGCCAGAAGAAAATCCTGGTCGGACTGGGCCTGAACAAGATGCACAAGGTGGTTGAGCTCGAGGACACTCCCGAGGTTCGCGGTGCCATCGCCAAACTGCCGCACATGGTGGCAGTGGTCGAGTAATCGACGCATCACAATTGACCAAAGGGGCCCGGGCTTGTACCGGGCCGCTTCTTTTAAGCGCGAACCCCGAAATGCGGGGCCTGGAAAGCGAAAGCGAGTGCGAACATGAAACTGAATGATCTCCGTGACAACGAAGGTGCCCGCAAGGGCCGCATGCGTGTCGGCCGTGGTATCGGTTCCGGCAAGGGCAAAACTGCCGCGCGTGGCCAAAAGGGCCAGAAGAGCCGTTCGGGCGTAGCCATCAACGGCTTTGCCGGTGGCCAGATGCCGCTTCACATGCGTCTGCCGAAGCGCGGGTTCAACAACCCGTTCGGCAAGGACTATGCAGAAGTGAATATCGGCATGGTGCAGAAATTCATCGACGCCAAGAAGCTCGACGGCAAGAAAGTTGTCGATCACGACGCTCTCAAGGCGGCCGGTCTTGCCCGTGGTGGCAAGGATGGCGTCCGCCTGCTGGGCAAGGGCGAACTGAAGGCCAAGGTCTCTTTCAAAGTTGCAGGCGCATCGAAGGGTGCGATTGAAGCTGTTGAAAAGGCTGGCGGTTCGGTCGAAGTCATTGCTGCCAAACAGCCCTGGACCAAGGATGGCGCAAAGGCCTCCAAGGGTGCGAAGGCCGACAAGGCAGCTGCTGAATAATCGGAAAAAGGTGAGCGACGGGTTCGACATCGGGCCCGTCGCTACCTATGTGTCCTTCCGATAGCCGGGAGGGACCGGCGACAAGCTAGGAATCAAGTTCTCCCATGGCATCACGCGCCGACAATATTGCGAGCAATCTCAGTCTCGCCAATTTCTCGAAGGCCACCGAGCTCAAGAACCGGATCTGGTTCACGATCGGTGCGCTGGTTGTGTTCCGTTTCCTCAGCTTCGTGCCGCTTCCCGGTGTGAACCCGCTGGTTCTGGAAACGCTTTATGACCAGGCGCGCGGTGGTATTCTCGACCTGTTCAACACATTTTCGGGCGGCAGCCTTGAGCGGATGAGCCTCATCGCGCTCGGCGTGATGCCCTATATTACCGCTTCGATTGTGGTGCAGATGGCCGCGGCCCTGCATCCGACCCTTGCGGCGATCAAGAAAGAAGGCGCCACCGGGCGCCAGAAGCTGAATCAATATACGCGCTACGGCACGGTATTTCTGTGCGCGATCCAGGGCTGGTTCCTGGCATCGGGCCTTGAAAGCTTCGGTGCGCAGAGCGGTATCCAGGCTGTGGTCGACCCCGGCCTCATGTTCCGGGTTGGCGCGGTGATCAGCCTGGTTGGCGGCACCATGTTCCTGCTGTGGCTGGGTGAACAGATCACCAGTCGCGGCATCGGCAACGGCGTTTCGCTGATCATCATGGCCGGCATCGTTGCCCAGTTCCCTAGCTTTGCGGCCAATATGTTTGAAGGCGGCCGGACCGGTTCGATCAGTGCCTTCATCATCATCGGCTTCATCGTGATGGTCATCGGCCTGATCCTGTTCATCTGCTTCATGGAGCGGGCGCAGCGGCGATTGCTGATCCAGTATCCCAAGCGAGCGACACAGCGCGGCATGATGCAGGCAGACCGCTCGCACCTGCCGCTCAAGCTGAACACCGCGGGCGTGATCCCGCCGATCTTCGCCAGTTCGCTGTTGCTGTTGCCGCTGACGATCAGCCAGTTCGCCGGTAATTCGGTCGATACCAGCAGCACCGCTGGTGGCATCATCGTGACGCTGAACCAGTATCTGCAGCACGGGCAGCCGATCTACATGTCGCTCTATGCGATCGGGATTATCTTCTTCTGCTTCTTCTACACCGCGGTTGTGTTCAACCCGGAAGAGACAGCGGACAATCTGAAGAAGAATGGCGGCTTCATTCCCGGCATCCGTCCGGGCAAGCGTACGGCTGAATATCTCGACTATGTCCTGACCCGTATCACGGTTGTCGGCGCAGCCTATCTGACCCTGGTCTGCGTGCTGCCCGAATACATGATCGCGCAGACCGGTATTCCGCTGTTCCTTGGCGGAACCAGCCTGCTGATTGTTGTCAACGTAACCGTGGATACGATCAGCCAGGTGCAGTCGCATTTGCTCGCCCACCAGTATGGCGATCTCATCAAGAAGGCTAAGTTGAAGGGCCGGCAGCGTTAGTCCATGCCGGGTTCGAAGGGGATTCGGACGTGAACATCATTCTGTTGGGCCCTCCGGGGGCGGGTAAGGGCACGCAGGCCCACAATCTTGTCGAAGGTCACGGGATGCGTCAGCTCTCGACCGGCGACATGCTGCGCGCAGCGGTGAAGGCCGGAACACCTGTTGGCCTGAAGGCCAAGGCGATCATGGATCGTGGTGAGCTGGTCTCCGACGAAGTCGTATCCGAACTGATCGATGCGGAGCTTACCGCTATGGGCGCAGACGTCGGCGCCATTTTCGATGGCTATCCGCGGACCGAAGCGCAGGCGCACCAGCTCGACACCATTCTTGCCAGGCACGATCGCACGCTTGACCGGGTAATCGAACTGGAAGTCGATGAAGAGGCCCTGGTTGATCGCATCACCGGCCGCTATACCTGCGCCAATTGCGGGTCAGGTTACCACGATCGCCACAAGCTTCCGGCCAAGGAAGGCGTGTGTGACACGTGCGGATCAACCGAGTTCAAGCGCCGTCCTGACGATACCGAGGAAACCGTGCGCACCCGGATGCAGGAATATCGGGCCAAGACGGCGCCGATCCTGCCGATTTACGAAGAGCGCGGGATTGTTGCCCGCGTCGATGGCATGGCGGCAATCGGCGACGTGACCGCTTCGATCGAAGCCTTGCTCGCCTGACCGGCAGCAAAACCCTTTCCCTCCTGCGCGGTCCGTGAAATAGGGGACGCATGAGGAGGGATAGCATGATCCGTTTAGCCACCGTGCTGGCAGCTTGCGCTGCCATGTTGAGCGTTCCGGCCCAGGGCGAAGTTGTCGACCAGGGCAGCAACAGCTTTGTGACCCGCGACAGCGCGACAGTAGGTGCCGAGCCTCAGGCAGTCTGGCTTGAACTGATTTCGCCAGGCGGTTGGTGGAACGATGCCCACACCTGGTCGGCTGACGCTTCCAATATGATGCTGACCCCGCAAGGGGGTGGCTGTTTCTGCGAGCGCATTCCTGCAACCGAAGATGACGGTGCGATCGGCCTTGCCGGCAGCGTCCAGCACATGGTTGTGCTGCAGGCGTTCCCGCGCCGGGCGCTGCGCATGCGTGGCGGGCTGGGGCCCTTGCAAAGCGAGCCGGTCGACGGTGTGCTGACAATTACCCTCAAGCCGGTCGACGGCGGTACGCGGATCCTGTGGGAGTATGTCGTCGGCGGTTACATGCGCTTCAAAGTGAGTGACATCGCGAAAGCCGTGGACGGCGTGATGAGCCAGCAGCTGGATGGGCTGGCCAGCAAGCTGGGGCGGATCGATGATCCTGACCCGGAGCCAGAGACCCCGAGCGAGGCTCAATCCGAAGACGCGCCTGATCCGGCACCGGAGGGTGATGAAGAGGCTGAACCAGAGCCCGTGATCGAAAGTGCGATTGGCGAGGATTTCCTAGACGAACCAACGCGATAGGGTGATGGCACACGCGACACTGCAGTTCTTGCAGCGGTTTCTCAACATGCCCGGTTTTGACAGCGAGTCGCGGGAAGGGTAGACCTCTTGATATTCATCGCGCGCTGCCCATCTTGGCAGTCGCGTCGTTTTGCGTGGCTTACGGTTGACCTCCGGGTCGAATCGCCTTAAGCGCGCTTTCATTCGACAGTTTCGAGCGAGTCCGGCAGGCTGCAGCCAATTGATGCACGCCATCCGGGCTTTTTGCCGTAGGGCATTGCGCGCAACTGCCGGGTGTTTTTAGCGATGAGATAGAAGCTGCCCCGGGCATCTTCTGTGGAGCATGGAGAAGAATTAAGTGGCTCGTATTGCCGGGGTCAACATCCCCACAAACAAGCGCGTAATCATTGCGCTTACCTACATTCACGGGATCGGTCGCACGACTGCCGTGAATATCGCCAACAAGCTGGGCATCGATCACGCCCGCCGCGTGCAAGACCTCTCTGACGAGGAAGTACTGCGGATGCGTGAAGCGATTGACGCTGACTACACTGTGGAAGGTGACCTTCGTCGCCAGACCGCAATGAACATCAAGCGTCTGATGGACCTGCGGTCCTATCGCGGTCTGCGTCACCGTAACGGCTTGCCCGTTCGCGGACAGCGCACGCACACGAATGCCCGTACCCGTAAGGGCAAGGCGAAGCCGATCGCCGGCAAGAAGAAGTAAGCAGGCGGCTCAGCCCGTCTCTTCCTTCCCGATCTGATTTAGGGGAATACCACCATGGCACGCGAACCAGGCCGCATCCGGCGCCGCGAGCGGAAAAATATCAGCAGTGGCGTTGCGCACGTAAACGCCAGCTTCAACAACACCATGATCACCATCACCGATGCGCAGGGCAATGCTATCAGCTGGTCCAGCGCAGGCATGATGGGCTTCAAGGGCAGTCGCAAATCGACGCCTTATGCTGCCCAGGTTGCCGCTGACGATGCCGGCAAGAAGGCCGCCGAACACGGCGTCCGGACGCTGGAAGTCGAAGTGAAGGGCCCGGGCTCGGGCCGCGAAAGTGCGCTGCGTGCCCTCCAGGCCGTCGGCTTCACGATCACTTCGATCCGCGATGTTACACCGATCCCGCATAACGGGGTCCGGCCGTCCAAGCGTCGCCGCGTCTGATCCGTAGCTGCCCGGCAGCCATCTGGTTGCCGACACTTTTTTACGGACCGGACGCGTCAATCTGACGCTCCGGTCCTGCCCGCATCCGAACCAGGGGAAATCCATGTCCGTGAACACCAAGAACTGGCAGGAACTCAAGAAACCCACGCAGCTCGAACTGAAAGAGGGCAGCGACAAGACGCGCAAGGCAACCTTTGTCGCCGAACCGCTGGAGCGTGGCTTTGGCCTCACGCTCGGCAACGCATTGCGTCGTGTTCTGCTTAGCTCGCTCCAGGGCGCGGCTATAACCTCGATCAAGATCGAGAACGTATTGCACGAATTCAGTTCGCTTGCCGGTGTGCGTGAAGACGTGACCGACATCGTTCTTAACGTGAAGCAGATCGCTCTCAAGATGGAAGGTGAAGGCCCCAAGCGCCTGCAGCTTTCCGCAACCGGCCCGGCTGAAGTCAAGGCTGGTGACATTGCCGTTTCCGGCGACATCGAAGTGATGAACAAGGATCTCGTGATCTGTCACCTCGACGAAGGCGCGACGCTGAACATGGAACTGACCGCAGATGTCGGCAAGGGCTATGCCCCGGCCGTACAGAACCGTCCGGCCGATGCGCCGATCGGCCTGATCCCGGTCGACAGCCTGTATTCACCGATCCGCCAGGTCAGCTACAAGGTCGAAAACGCCCGTGTTGGCCAGGAACTCGACTATGACAAGCTGAGCCTGACGATCGAAACCGATGGCACGGTCACGCCTGAAGATTCCGTGGCCTATGCCGCGCGTATCCTGCAGGACCAGCTGACCCTGTTCGTCCACTTCGAAGACGGCATCCCGCAGCCGCAGAGCGCCATGATCGGTGTTGCTGCCGAGCCGCAGGAATCGGACGCCAACCAGCTCAACCGCTACCTTCTCAAGAAGGTCGACGAGCTGGAACTGTCGGTCCGTTCGGCCAACTGCCTCAAGAACGACAACATCATCTATATCGGTGATCTGGTCCAGAAGACCGAAGCCGAGATGCTGCGCACGCCGAATTTCGGCCGAAAGTCGCTCAACGAGATCAAGGAAGTGCTTTCCAGCATGGGTCTTCGCCTCGGGATGGACATCCCTGGCTGGCCGCCGGAAAACATCGAAGAAATGGCCAAGAAGCTCGAACAAGAGCTGCTGGGTTAATTCACACGGGAATGGGCCGGACCCGAACATCCGGCCCGTACCGGGCTACCTCATACGGGCCCCTTACGAACGAAGGAAAATACAATGCGTCACGGAATTCGCCAGCGTAAGCTGAGCCGCAAGTCGGGCCACCGCAAGGCCCTGTTCCGCAATATGTCGGCTGCCCTCATCAAGCATGAGCAGATCGTCACTACGGCCCCGAAAGCCAAGGAACTGCGCCCCTATATCGAGAAGCTGATCACGCTGGCAAAGCGTGGCGGCCTTTCCAACCGTCGCTTGGCGCAGAGCCGCCTGCTCGACGAAACCCAGCTGAAGAAGCTGTTTGACGTTCTGGCCGAGCGGTATTCCGATCGTGAGGGTGGCTACACCCGCATCATCAAGGCCGGCTACCGTGCCAGCGACAGCGCTGCCATGGCGGTAATCGAACTCGTCGACCGTGACGAAGACGCCCGTGGCCAGGACAGCGGTCCGGTGATGACAGAGGAAGACGAAACCGAAGACGCGTAAGCGGATCGGTTTTATCGACCACAGAAAGGGCCGCGCGGAGCAATCCGGCGGCCCTTTTCTTTTGGGCACAGGCGCTTAGGGTGCCCACCATGATCCGAACGACAATCGCAGTAGCCGCCGTGCTGTTCCTCGCCGCATCTCCCGCCACCGCTCAGAGCCAGCAGGAACAGCTTGATTCCCGCTACGACCGGGCGCTTGCGGCCGGATACAAGGCGCTGTTCTTGTGCAGTGCGCTGGCCAATTCAGAGCGGAATGGCTCCAGCCGCACGGTAGAGAGCATCGAGCAATGGGAGCTGACGGGCATCCAGGAGCCGTTGAACAGCATCGTTCCGGAATTGAACGCCACCATTGAGCGCCATGAGAATGGCACCATGGAGCGGGTCAGCGTCGATTGGGCAGACGGCATGCCCCCGCGCTTCGCCGTGCATATCGAGACAGGCGGATGCTCTCTCACCCCTATTGGCGGGGTGCGGAGTATGTATGGCCGACCGGCGGCCGAGCCTGCTTCAAGGAAGCGTGAGATGGCCCCGATCGCGGCGCCCGGGCCACGTTTCGCACCGCTTGTCGCGAACGCGCTGAGCACAGAGTATGGGGAGGGCGTTCGTACGACAGCGGTATATATCACCCACAAGGGACGACCGGTTGCAGAGGCCTATGCGGCCGGGTTTGATCCGGGGACGCCGCAGCGGACATGGTCCGTTGCGAAAAGCCTCGCCGCTACGCTGGTGGGAGCCACAGTGGAGCGCGGGGAACTGACAGTCGAGGAATCAGCTTTTCTCGGGTTTCGCCGGGGCGAGCCGCGCAAGGCGATCACGATCGATCATCTGCTGAGGATGGCATCTGGCCGCTATTCGGACACTCCGGGCAATCGTACCGATCCCTTGTATTGGGGCGGCGGTAGTGTCCTGGAGACGGCCCTGAAATGGCCGCTGGTTCACCAGCCTGGCTCTGTCTTCCGCTATGCCAACAATGATACGCTCGCAGCGACGCAGGCAATGGCCCGGGCATCGCGTGACCATTCGCCGGAAGACTTCCTGCTGCGGGTCGGCATGACGCATACGGTGCCGGAGACAGACTGGCGGGCGCAGTATGTCTTGTCCTCGCAAGTCTGGTCGACCGCGCGCGATTTGGCGAAGCTGGGGCAGCTTTATCTTGATGGCGGCGTATTGCCTGATGGCACACGTATTTTGCCCGAGAACTGGACCGAATATGTTTCCGCGCCATCGGGGCCGCAGCCAGTGGGCCGTCCGTTCGGCTATGGGGCAGGGTTCTGGCTGCTCAACACATCGCAAGGTGTTCCGGCAGACGCATTCGCGGCGTTCGGCAATCGGGGGCAGTATGTCGTGATCGTGCCCAGCCGCGAGGTTGTGATCGTGCGGCGCGGGGAAGACATGGTCGGCACCCGCTTCGACATTGCGGCCTTTACCCGTGATGTGCTGGCTGCGCTGGAAGAATAGTTCGCGCCCGGGCGCCATTGAAACGGCCCTTCGAGCGGCTAAATCATGAGCAACATAACGAACCTTTTGGAGAGGACTGCCCCCATGTTTCGCAACACCCTTCTTGCCGGCGCTGCGGCCGTGCTTGTTGCCAGCCCAGGATATGCCCAGGATATGACTGCACCAGAATACCCCGAAACGCGCGCGCAAGATGTGGCTGACTTGCAATTCGGTGAGCGGGTTGCTGATCCCTATCGCTGGCTGGAGAACGATGTCCGTGTGGACGAAGAAGTGGCCGATTGGGTCGAGCGACAGAATGCCGTCACAGATGCTTTCCTGGCCAGGATCCCGGGACGCGAAGCGCTCGAGCAACGGATCACCGAGCTGACCGATTACGAACGGTTCGGCATCCCGCAGGAGGCGGGTGGACGCTATTTCTACACCCGCAATAACGGCCTGCAGAACCAGTCAGTGCTGTATATGCGTGAAGGTCTGGATGGTGCGCCGCGCCAGCTGATCGATCCGAATGAATGGTCGGATGATGATGCAACCGCTCTGGCCGGATGGTCGCCGACCAAGGATGGCTCGAAGATCCTCTATGCAATCCAGGATGGCGGCAGCGACTGGCGCACGGTCAAGGTGATGGATGTCGCCACGGGCGAAGTGCTCGAAGACACAGTCGAGTGGGTCAAATTCTCGGGCCTCGACTGGGCCAAGGATGGCAGCGGTTTCTATTACAGCCGCTTCCCTGCCACGGGCGAGGGCGAGACCTTCCAGGCGCTCAACACCGATCACACGGTCTATTTCCACAAACTGGGCACGCCACAGAGCGCGGACACCGTCGTGTTCAAGACACCCGACGCGCCAGAGCTGAACCACTTTGCACAGGTGAGCGACGATGGGGCCTATGTGATCGTCACCAGTTCCAGCGGCACGGATGACCGTTACGAAGTAACTCTGATCGATCGCGCCACCGGCGCGGCGCGGGTGATCGTGCCCGGCTTCGATCATTCCTATTCCTATGTCGGCAATGTCGATGGCACTTTCTTCTTCACTACCAATGATGGCGCGCCGCTGGAAAAGGTCGTGAAGTTTGATTTGGCCGAGGGCGATCTGACCTGGGAAACGGTTATTCCCGAAGCCAAGGAGACGCTTGGCGGAGTATCGCTGGTCGGCGGCAAGCTCGTCGCGAGTTACCTGGTCGATGCAAAGAGCAAGATCAGCGTGTTCGATCTGGCTGGCAATCCCGTGCGCGAAGTCGCCTTGCCCGGGATCGGAACTGCCGGCGGGTTTGATGGTGATACGGAAGGCAGCGAAACCTTCTACTACTTCACCAGCTACAACCGTCCCACCAGCATCTATCGCTATGATGTTGCGACCGGTGACAGTGAAAGCTGGGCCGCGCCTGAAGTGAAGTTCAACCCCGATGACTATGTCGTCGAGCAGAAGTTCTACACCTCTAAGGATGGCACCCGCGTTCCAATGTTCCTGGTGCGCAGCAAGGCAGTCGCGGAAAGCGGTGAGGCCGTGCCGACCCTGCTTTACGGCTATGGCGGATTCAATATCTCGCTCACGCCCGGCTTCAGCCCGTCGCGGCTGGCCTGGATGGAGGCGGGCGGGGCCTATGTCGTCGCCAACATTCGCGGCGGCGGTGAATATGGCAAGCCGTGGCATGATGGCGGGCGGCTGCTGAACAAGCAGAACGTGTTCGATGATTTCATTGCCGCAGGCGAGTCGCTGATCGCTGAAGGGATCACCCCGGAAGATGGCCTCGCCATTCAGGGGGGATCAAACGGCGGCTTGTTGGTGGGTGCAGTGGCCAACCAGCGTCCGGACCTGTTTGCCGCGGGCAATGCGGCGGTGGGCGTGATGGATATGCTGCGCTTCGATCGCTTTACCGCGGGGCGCTATTGGGTCGATGACTACGGCTATCCGAACAAGGAAGAGGACTTCAAAAACCTCCTCGCCTATTCGCCCTATCATAACGTCAAAGATGGTACGGACTATCCCGCATTGCTGGTGACGACGGCCGATACGGATGACCGCGTGGTGCCAGGGCATAGCTTCAAATACACTGCGGCGTTGCAGGCGGCCCAGCTGGGCGACAAGCCGCAATTGATCCGCATCGAAACCCGCGCCGGTCATGGCTCGGGCAAGCCAACCGACAAGGCCATCGAGGAAGCGGCTGATATTCTTGGCTTTTTGGCCTATTTCACAGGGCTCGATCTGACCGACTAACTGCCTTTGACGCCGATGTTCAGAAAAGTGCTCACTTTTCTGAACATCGGCTGTCGGGCCAATTCAGTCTCGCCTCATTGCCAATGTTCTATTCCCAACATCGACAGGGGCACTCCCGTCCCGTCGAAACGAGGAATAGAGACAATGAAGACCGTTTCCAAAGCACTGTTCGGAACCGTCGCCGCAGGTGCGATGGCGGCATCTTCCGCGAGCCCTGCCATGGCCAATGACCGTCACCGTGATCGCGGTGTCGATGCTGGTGATGTGATCGCAGGTGCCGTGATCCTCGGTGGGATTGCCGCAGTCGCTTCCAGCGTCGGCAAGGATCGCTATCGCGATGGGTACCGTTACGATGATCGCCGCTATGGCGACCGCCGTGTGCAACGGCGTGGCAATGGCAATCGCGCCGTCCAGAAATGTATCCGCAATGCGAAGCGCGACGCCCGTCGCGGCGGCTATCGCTTCGCCGATGTGACCCAGATCCGCGATGTCGAGCGTACCCGTTATGGCTGGCGCGTGAAGGGCCGGATCGCTGTCGAGGGCCAGCGCGGCTATCGCCAACGGGCCCGGTATGATGATCGCCGCTACGACTATGGCTACAACAACGGCTATCGCCAGCGTGCCTACGATACCGGCAAGTTCACTTGCTATGTCGAGCGTGGCCGGGTTGCCGATATCGACTTCCGCGGCGTCCGTGGTCTGCGGTGATCGATAACCGATGATTTCTCCCGGGTTGGGCGGTTCAGGCTGGTGACAGCCGGGGCCGCCTAACTCCGTTCCCATCCTTGCGGCATGGGCGCCGCATTTGCAGACCAATCCACTCTCGGACCTAGGGGGGTCCTGCCATGAAGATTCTTTCCACATTTGCCGCGGCCAGCGTTGCCGTCTCGCTCGTCGCGACACCGGTTGCAGCCGCAGAGCTGCCGGTTTCCAGCCAGCGCAGTGCGTATACAGAAGGCACCTTCCAGTTCGAAGAAGACAATGGCGAATATCGCCGCCGCTACCGTCGCTATCGCCGCAACCGCGTGGATGCCGGTGATGTGATTGCAGGCATTGCGATCCTGGGCGGCATCGCTGCCATTGCCAGCGCGGCCAGCAAGAACAAGCGCCGCGATCGCTATGATGATCGCCGCTATAACAACCGCTACAACCAGCGCAGCTACAACTCGAGCAATCTGGACCGTGCCGTGAACAGCTGCATGCGCGAGATCGAGCGCAATGTGCGGGTCGAGAGTGTCGACAATGTCGGGCGCTCGGGCAATGGCTGGCAAGTCAGCGGCCGTTTGTATGACGGCAATGGCTTTACCTGCAGCGTCGGGCAGAACGGCCGGATCGACAATATCCAGTATGGTCAGCAGGGCAGCGGCTATTCCGGTGCTGCTGCCGATGATCGCCAATGGAGCGACGATGCCTACGCCCAGGCACGTAACAATGCAGGCGTGATCGAGCCGCGCCCGGCCGTACCAACTACGCCGACCGGCCCGCAGCCGGCCTATCCCGGCGGCCCGGTTGATGGCGATCTTGGCGGCTAATCCGCTTTTTCAGGATCCGGAGTTTCGGACGCCTCGTTGCTCTTGGCAGCGAGGCGTTCATTATAGGCGGGCAAGGCGAGGTTGAAACGGATCGCCGCGCTGCGCAGGATCAGGCCCGCCAGCGTGGCTCCAATCCAGACCCACACGCGCGGCATTTCCAGTAGTGTTCCGGCGACACAGAGCGACGCTGACAAGGCCGCCGCCGTTACATAGAGCTCCGGCTTCATCAGGATCGACGGCCGACCTGCGACCACATCGCGAATAACCCCGCCCACGGTGCCGGTAATCACGCCCATCATCATCGCCTGCACCGGTGGCACGCCATAGCTGAGCGCCTTGGCGGCGCCGAGTACGGCATAGGCTGTGAGGCCGAGCCCGTCTGCATAATCGAGCAACTTGCCTTCCCACCAGCGAGTGGGCGTAAGCCAGACCAGGACGGCAACGGAAAGGCAGGCAACCCCGACCCAGCTATCCGACATCCAGAATACCGGGGCCCCGATCAGCAAGTCGCGGATCGTGCCACCGCCGACGCCGGTGACCAGCGCGAAGAAGGCGAGGGTAACGAATGTCTGCCGTTCCTTGGCAGCGATCAGCGCGCCTGACAGAGCGAACACTGCCACACCCGCAATATCGAGCCAGTCGAGCAGCGGCGTCAGGATAGCTGTGGTGTCGACCGGCATATCAGGTTGCCACCTTGGGCTTGCGGCGGCGGAACATCAGGATGCACCCCAGCAAGGCTCCGATGACGGCCAGCGCAGCAAACAGGATCAGGATCGGATGGCTGGTATCCTCCCGTTCTTGCAGGTCCATGATGTGCAGGCCCCACATGAAATCGAACAGACGCCACCAACTGGTACGTACCGCCTCGATCTTGCCGGTGTGCTGGCCGACATAGACGTTGGTGTCGTCCTCCAGCGTTACTTGCCAAACATCCATCGGGCGGCGGAAATCGAAGGGGACATCGTCGGCGGCAAAGGCGGTGGAACTGATCACCTTGTCACCGCCCTTGATCCCGGCGGCGACCATTTGCCGCGCCTCGATTTCGCTCAACGGTCCCAGAGCGGTACCGTCAGCATCATAGCGTTCCAGCGTGCCATCCATATAGGCGATAGTGGTCACAGCCCGGCCTTGCTGCATCGCGGTTGTGACCGATTTGACCGGGCGGCTGGCATCGCCGGGCAGGGCGACAGCTATGTTGGTGTCGGCGGGCAGAATCTGTTCTGCCTCTGGCGTTGGCAAACGCAAATTCCCATCACGGACTTCGGTGATCGGTTTGGCGACCATCACCAGGCCACTCACCGTCCACATCAGGATCGGCACACCGACCAGCCACCCCAGCCAGATGTGCCATTGGGCAAAACGCAGCATTGTCGAGCGGGGCATCGGTGTCGTCCTGTCGCTTAGGAATGCAAGCGCGCCCCTATGGCCTTGGCTGCCGCGATGCAATCAAAGTCGCTCCAGCGGGGGCCGATCACCTGCATCCCACACGGCAACCCGTCGCTCGCGCCCACTGGCACGACGGTGGACGGCAAGTTGGGGAAAGTCGCGATCCCGGCCCAAGCCAACCCTTCGGCTGCATCGCGCTCTACGCCGTTGATGGCAATCTGGCCTTCGAACAGCTGGCTGTCGCGGTGCGGGCAGGCGAGAATGTTGGCGGGCGGAGCGAGCACGAAGTCGTAGCTTTCGAACAGGTTCGCCCGTGAAAGTTCGCAGCGGGCCTGCACGTCGAGCAGGTCGAACCAGTCGGTCGCAGTTGCACGCTGGCCGTCCGGCCCCGGCATCCCACGCGCCATCGCCACATTGAGCATGCGCATATAGGACGCGTGTTCGCCCTCCAGATCGGGCAGGGCATCGGTAGCCGTATCAATCGTGACACCCGCATTGCGCAGGTTTTCGACGGCCGCTTCGATCGGCGCGCGAACGGCATCGTCGATCGGGCTGACGGGATGATCGATCAGCAGCAGGAAGCGGCACTGGTCGAGCGGCTTGGCCCGTTTGCGCAGGGGTAACCCGGCAGTAAGTTCCAGCATCAGTGCCAGATCATCGGCATTGCGGGTTATCGGGCCGGCAATGCTAAGCGCGCCATCATGCGCATCGACGCCGCCCATGGCGGGATGATCATGACCCTGTTTGGAGATAAGCCCCCAGCTCGTCTTGTGGCCCCACACACCGCAGAAATGGGCGGGGACACGCACAGAGCCACCAATATCGGTCCCGTATTCTACAGGCACATAGCCAGCTGCAACCGATGCCGCCGAGCCGCCCGAGGAGCCGCCCGGGCTGCGGGAGTGATCATGCGGATTGCAGGTGCGGCCATAGACTGGATTGGCGCTCTGCCAGTCGGCGAGATTGGGGGGGATGTTGGTCTTGCCGATCACAATCGCACCTGCCGCCTTGAGCTGGCGCACCACGGTGGAATCGGCTTTTGCCACCTGGCCTTCGAATTCCTTGAGCCCCCAGCACGAGGGCAGGCCTTCGATGGCGAAGCTTTCCTTGATCGTCATCGGCACGCCGAACAGCGGCTGGTGTGGCATGGCATCCATGCCGTCCATCGCCTTGGCGATATCGCGCGCGCGATCAAAGTCGCGAATGACCACAGCGTTGATCGCTTCGTCGCCTGATTCGATCCTGCCGATCGCCGCATCGACCGCCTCCAGCGGCGACAGCGCGCCGGAACCGATCTGCGCCGCAAGGGCGATCCCGCCCGGTTCGTCAGTCAAAGTCGGATACGCCATGTCTCTCTCCCGTCGCGAGAATCACGATAGGCCGGGGGCCACCAACATTCAAACGCCGGAGAACCGCTGGGATGCGGATAGACATACGGGTCGCCTTTTCAGGCCGAAGTTGAAGTGCTTAATTGCAGCTGCTTGAATCAGAATCGAAGGGGTCGAATAATGAAGGCTTGGGCAAAGGCTTTGGTGGCCGGTTTGCTTGCGGCAACGCCCGCTACCGCAACAGCACAGTGGGATTATGGCGTACACTATCCCAATGGGACCGCAGCGGTGAACCACATTTACGGGCCGCGCGGAATGTTCAAACCTGTGACGGGGATCAATTACCCGTTCAACTTCTACCAACAGCAAGAATACAACAATAGCTGCACAGTTGCGCCAGTGCCGGTCGATCGCGGTGCCCTCATAAATGCACCCGGTGTGACCAGCGCCCCGGACAAAGATTGCCACCTCCTGTTTGACGCGAATGACGATAAGATGATCGATCTGGGTGCGAACGGGTTGGCCTTTGTCGAGCACAATGGTTTCAACGGCGAAGGCAGAAAAGTTCAACGCACTTTCGAACAGATGTGGTTCGATGACAACTGGCTCGCGCGCTATATGGCGATTGCCTATGGCCGCCCCCAACCGGCCGGATTGTGGGCGCCTAACGATTACAACCGCTGGGCAATCGTCGGGGGCGACACGAGCAATTGGTCGTCCAACCTCAACCCGTGGACTGGCGACTATTTCGACCACAGGACCTACACTGGCCTCTACAATTTCCAGACCTCGGGCTGCAGCGGCTGGGTACCGCCTGCGATGGTGGACTGGTACGGCTGGATATCGAGAAGCGGCGCGACCTACGATGCGGCAAACCAGCGCTACGATTATCCCAATGTGACGGAGGATTACCACTACGGCTTCTTCCTGCTCTTTACGCAGAAAATGCTGGCCTCGGGACTGTGCAATGCGACGCATGAGCGAAACCTGCTCCAACATGCCGTCTCGCTGCGGTCGCAGATACTTTCCCGGCAGGTGGTCAATCCGCAAGGCGAGCTGCTAGGTTGGGTAACCGAGCGTGACAATCCAGTGACGCTGATCAATACCGAAACAATCGCTGCGAATGTGCTCGGTCTCGGGGCAGGAGGGCGATACGCATTCGAAGCCGGCAAGATGCCGATGCGGCAGGGCAGCGGAAACTACTTCCTGCGACCGCACAACGTTCTGTCGGCAGTCAAGGATCTGTCGAATCCGGGCATGCTGAATTTCGGGCCTTACCTGATTTTCCCGACCGGCACGGTTTCGGTCGATTTCTACCTGCGTTCACCCGGCGCGTCGGGCAATGTTGCCAATCTCGACATTTATGATGCGAACTCGGGCCAGGTCCTGGCCTCGCGCGTGGTGACGGCGCAAGATTTCGGTGGCAGCAGTGACTGGCAGAGAATCCGGCTCAACAGCCAGAATGTAAATCCGAACAACAGCCTCGAATTCAGGGTCTACTGGCTTGGGGGCAGCAATCTGGATATCGCGCAGATCCTCGTCCGGTAGGAGCGCGCGGGCCGCGGCAGCGCCTTACTTGGCGAACAGATTGGCCGGGTTGGCCATAGCCTTGATTTCAAGTGCGTTGCCGCTCGGGTCGCGGAAGAACATTGTGGCTTGTTCCCCGGGTTCGCCTTCGAAGCGAATGGTGGGTTCGATCACGAAGTCCTGCCCTGCATCAATGAGACGATCTGCCATTGTGCGCCAGGCTTCCATGTCCAGGACGAGCCCGAAATGGGGCACGGGCACGTCGTGCCCATCGACAGGGTTGTTTGCGGCGTCACCGCCTTTGGGCGCGAGATGGGCGACAATCTGGTGCCCGTGAAAATCGAAGTCGATCCATTCCTCTGACGACCGGCCTTCCGGACAACCGAGCCGGCCCCCGTAAAAGCTGCGGGCTGCCTGCAGGTCATCGACCGGAAAGGCGAGATGGAAGGGAGGGATGGTCATACCGGTGCCTCGTGCGTGATTTCTTGCTGTGCCAGGCCAAGCGCGAGACCGTAGCCGAGAATGGGCGCGGCACCATATCCGATCATTACGCTGGGATAGTTGGACAGGATGCCCATGATGGAAAAGCCGAAGAATGATCCTGCCAAGCCATACCGCGCGCGCCGTTCCATCGGTGCGGAATAGCCCATCAGGAAAAAGCCTGCGACCAGTGCCACCAGCAGGCCGATGGCCACCAGCGGGTCGGTCCTGAGTAGGTCATCGATTATCCGCTCGACGAAAGGTTGGGCCGGAAGTTCGCCGCGCAAGGCCATGACAAGGCTGGCAAAAAACCCGATCATGAAAGTGACGCCGATGCGCCAATCCCTGGTCACGTCATGCAGGCCGACTGCTGCGAATACGACTGCGAAGCCCAACGCTGCGTCTGGCTGGATGGAGGCAGCCAGCAGCGCCGCCAGCAGCATCGGGGGCGCGAAATCGTCGTCTTGCGCGGCCAGCACAGCAAGCGCGGGAAAGGCAAACGAAGCTGCGTGCAATGTGAAAGGCCCCATGGGCACCCATCGCGCGATCCCGTTATATTCCGGGCCCGTGATCAAGGGCAGGAACAGAAGTGCCAGTAAAGCCAGCACTGCGATCCGTTTGCCCCGACGTGTGGACGGTGCAGAGCCGAACAGAATCCAGCCTGCTGCGACCAAAAGCGCACCCGCGTTGACCCAAAGGAATTGTGACGGAGCGGCAAAAGCGATGAGATAGGCCAGCCCGGCCAGCGTCGGAATGGCGAGCGCAAGCAACGCCGGGATGCGGCGGCTGATTGTCACAGTCGGTCCATCACCGCATCTTCTGCGGCATAATCGAACAGGTCCCACGGATAGGCGGCGAGTTGCGGGAAGGCGGTGCGCCAATCGTCGCGCGGTTGCTGTGCCAGCCAGTCGAAGCCATCACTGCCGTGCCGGTAGGGTCGGGCAGTGTCAAAGCCGGTGGCCGCGGCCTTGTCGCCACTGACCAGCATCGGGGCGGGTATGCTCCACGGCGTACGGCCGACGCCTTTTTCGGGATAATCTTCGCACTCGACCCATTTGGCTTGCTTCTCGAGATAGGTCGCGATGGCCTCACCAATCTCGCGCACGCTGGGGCTGTCGGCATCGGCGATGTTGTAGATACCGCTGTGGTCGCCGATTGCCGTGTGGCAGGCGAATTCACCAATGGTTCGCGCCGCAGTGGTCTGGAACCGGCTTTGCCCGGAAATCGCCAGCGGAATGCGGGTTCGTCCGTCGAGGAGCCGTTTTACGAACCACCATTCGCGCGGATGACGGCTCCACGGGCCATGGATCGCGCAGGGCCGCAAGATGCTTGCCCGATCACCAAAACGCTCCTGTGCTTCCTGCTCCATGCGTATTTTGCGGGTCGAATATGTTTCCGGCCCGCCAGCAACTGTCGCTTGGTCCTCTGCAATCGGACCTGGAAAGTCGGGAAAGCCGTTTTGCGCTGCCTCGTCGAGCGTGCGACCCTTGGCATCGCAATAAACGCTGGCGGACGAAATCGCGATCAGGCGCCCGATGGCACCGGGGTCATAGCGTGCGATGTCATCCGCATCGTAGGCGATGCTGTCTACCACCACATCGGCAACGGGCGCCCGGTCCTGTTGCGTGTCGTATCGTACGAAAGCAGTTGTGCGGGAGAGCCAACGCGGCTTGCTGCGCGCGTGGATCGTCACTTCCCAATCAGCCGATTGGAAGGCCTGCGCTGCCGCAAATCCGATCTGACCCGCTCCGACAATTGCGACTGAACGGGCCATATCGGTACCCTTACGCGATCACATGTGGATCGGCTTGCCCTGGACGGCCATGGCCGCCTCTTTCAGGGCCTCGGCATGGGTCGGGTGGGCGTGGCAGGTGTAGGCAATGTCTTCGCTGGTCGCGCCGAACTCCATCGCCACGGCTGCTTCGGCAATCATCGTACCGGCCAGGCTGGCAACGATATGCACGCCCAGCACGCGGTCGGTCTCTGCATCGGCGATCACTTTGACGAACCCATCGGTGTCGCGATTGGCCTTGGCGCGGCTGTTGGCCATCATCGGGAACTTGCCCACCTTGACCGTATGCCCGGCTTCCTTCGCCTCATCTTCGGTCATGCCGACATCGGCGAATTCGGGCATGGTGTAAACGACGCCCGGGATCACCGCATGGTTCACAATGCCGGTTTCGCCCGCAATGTTTTCCGCAACAGCGATGCCTTCATCCTCCGCCTTGTGCGCCAGCATAGGGCCGGGAATTACGTCGCCAATGGCCCATACACCGTCGACAGTGGTGCGGAAATCATGATCGGTTTCGATCTGGTCACGGCTGTTCAGCTCCAGCCCGATCGCATCGAGGCCCAGGCCGTCGACATTGGGGCGACGACCGATCGATACCAGCACATGGCTTGCCTCGATCGTTTCGGCATCGCCGCCAGCGGCCGGCTCGACCGTCACGGTCACCTTCTTGCCCTTCACGGTGGCGCCGGTGACCTTGCTCTTCAGCTTCAGCTGCATGCCCTGCTTCTTGAAGATCTTGCCCGCTTCCTTGCGGATATCCTTGTCCATGCCGGGCAGCAGCTGGTCGAGGAACTCCACTACAGTGACCTTTGCGCCCAGGCGCCGCCAGACCGAGCCAAGCTCGAGCCCGATCACGCCGCCGCCGATTACCACCAGATGTTCCGGCACTTCGCCGAATTCGAGCGCGCCGGTACTGTCGACAATCTTGCCCTTGGCATTGTCGACCTCGACACCGGGAAGCGGAGTGACGCTGGAACCGGTCGCAATCACGATGTCCTTGGCTGTTATGGTCTCGTCACCGACTTTCACCGTGTGCGCATCCTGGAACGTGGCGTGGCCTTTCTTCCAGTCGACCTTGTTCTTCTTGAACAGGAATTCAATCCCGCCGGTCAGCTCGCCAACGGCCTTGCGCTTCTCTGCCTGCATGGCCTCCAGATCGAGCTCGACTGTGGTCTTGAGCCCCCAGGTTGCCATGTGGCCGCCTTCGGCTTCCTCGAACAACTCCGACGCATGCAGCATCGCCTTGGACGGAATGCAGCCAACGTTGAGGCAGGTACCGCCCAATGTTTCGCGGCTCTCCGCACACGCCGTATTCAGGCCCAGCTGCGCCGCACGGATGGCGGCAACGTAGCCACCCGGGCCAGCGCCAATGACGAGAACGTCGTAGTCGTAGGAATGGTCAGACATGGGTTTCTGGCTCCAATATCAGGTAATTACGGCAAAGGCGCTGAGGTCGCCGCTAGCGGCTTTCGCCGCGAATTCTTTCAGTTCATCTAGGCGCTGGGTGAGAAAGTTCAGCCCTTCTTCGCCTTCTTCATGGTACATTTCGCCCAAATAGATTTGCTGCTCGACCATGGCTTGGGTGTCATAGCGCTTCTTGAGTTCACTCTCGCTGAGTGCTTTGGCCATGTTGCTAAAGGCTTTGAGACTTTGGTTGGGAATGTAAAACACAGGCCCATAGCCATTGTCTTCACCGATTTCCTCAAAGTCTCCCAAGATCAGGCTGAGTGGATCGTTTGTCGGGCCTGCGGATTGGGTGAGCAAGAAGTGTATAGCGTGCCACTCTTTATCGAGGTCGATGATAGGCGCGGTTTCCCATCCCTCCTCGGGCTGGATAAAGTCATAGGCGCCATCCGGGTTAGCTCGGATCGAGGCCACCTCACCATCGTCCGCCAATCTTGCAACCCATACCATTCCCATCGGATGTCCTCCTTTGAACTCTAAAGATCAATCAGCATCCGGGTAGGATCTTCGATCGCTTCCTTCATGATTTTCAGTGCGGTCACAGCCTCGCGGCCGTCGATCAGGCGGTGGTCATAGCTTAGCGCGATATACATCATCGGGCGGATCACCACTTCGCCATTCACGGCGACCGGTCGATCCTCGATCCGGTGCAGGCCGAGCACGGCGCTTTGTGGCGGGTTGATGATCGGGGTCGACATAAGGCTGCCAAACACGCCGCCATTCGAAATGGTAAAGGTGCCGCCCTTCATGTCTTCCATCGTCAGCGTGCCTTCGCGGGCACGCTTGCCGAAATCGGCGATGTCTTTCTCGATTCTAGCGAAGCCCTTGGCCTGCGCATCGCGGATCACCGGGACAACCAGACCATTGGGCGCGCTGACCGCAACCGAGATATCGACATAGTCGTGATAAACGATCTCATCGCCTTCGATATAGGCGTTGGCCGAGGGGACATCCTTCAACGCAAGGCACGCGGCCTTGGCGAAAAAGCCCATGAAGCCGAGCTTGATGTCATGCTTCTTGGCGAACAGTTCCTTGTACTTGCCACGCGCCTCGATCACCGCTGTCATGTCGACATCGTTGAAAGTGGTCAGCAGCGCTGCTTCCTCTTGCGCGCCTTTCAAACGCTTGGCGATGGTCTGGCGCATCCGCGTCATCTTCACGCGTTCCTCGCGGCGTTCGCCGGTTGCAGCGGCAGGAGCTGCGGCGGCAGGCGGAGCCGCTTCGCTCGCGCCATCATCTCGCTTGTTGCGTGCGGCGGCGAGCACGTCTTCCTTGGTCAGGCGACCGTCCTTGCCGGTGCCCTTGATGGTGGAGGGATCGACCCCGTGCTCCAGCACTGCACGGCGCACGGCCGGGCTCAGGGTTTGCGAGGAATCGACCGAGGCGGCGTCTGTCGCTTCGTCCTGATCCGATCGTTCTTTCTTGCCTTCTTCGCGCTTTTCTTGCGAGCGAGCCGGCTCTTCGCCGCCCGTGGCAGCGCCGGTTGCGCCTTCCTCCACACTCGCAATCACCGCGCCGACTTCCACCGTGTCGCCCACTTCCGCTTTCAGTTCGGAAATGACCCCGGCAACCGGGGAGGGCACATCAACGGCGACCTTGTCGGTTTCGAGACTGACGATCGGTTCGTCGACGGCGACGGCATCGCCGGGCTGTTTGAGCCATTCGGCAATTGTGCCTTCAGTGACCGATTCACCGAGCTGCGGGACCTGGATTTCAGTAGCCATGGATCAGGCCTTCTTCTTGGTTGTGTTGCGGGTGGCAGTGATGTCGTGATTGTCGGCCAGGCCGAGAGCTTCCTCGACCAAACGTTCCTGCTGTTGCGTGTGACGCTTTGCGAGGCCGGTGGCGGGGGACGCGGCAGCATCGCGGCCGGCGTATACCGGGCGCATACCGTTGTGTCCGGCAGCCGAGAGGGCCTGTTCAATATGCTCGTCCACGAACGACCAGGAGCCGTTGTTCTTGGGCTCTTCCTGGCACCACACGATCTCTTGCAGATTGGTCATGCGCTTGAGCCGGACGGCCAGCGGTTCGCCGGGGAACGGGAAGAGCTGCTCGATCCGGACGATGGAAACGTCTTTCAGCTTCTCTTCGTCGCGCTTCTCGATCAGATCATAGGCGACCTTGCCCGAGCACAGGACGAGACGTTTGATATCCTTGTCTGCGATCTCGGTCGTGTCGGACTTGATCCGCATGAAGTGATGGTCACCCATGAACTCCTCCGCGCTGCTCTTCGCCATGGGATGGCGCAGCAGGCTCTTGGGGGTCATGATCACCAACGGCTTGCGGAAAGGACGTAGCATTTGCCGGCGCAGCACGTGAAAGTAATTGGCCGGCGTGGTGGTGTTGCAAACCTGGATATTGTCGTTCGCGCATAGTTGCAGGAACCGTTCCAGGCGGGCGGAGGAATGCTCCGGTCCCTGGCCTTCATAGCCATGCGGCAGCAGCATCACGAGGCCATTGGCGCGCAGCCATTTGGCCTCACCTGCGGCGATATACTGGTCGATCATGATCTGCGCGCCGTTGGCGAAATCGCCAAACTGCGCTTCCCACAGCACCAGCGTTTTCGGATCGGCCATTGCAAAGCCGTACTCGAAGCCGAGCACGCCATATTCCGAAAGCGGGCTGTCATAGACCTCGAATTTGCCATGGGGCAGATGGACAAGCGGGATGTATTTGTGCTCGTCCTTCTGGTCGACCCACACGGCATGACGCTGACTGAAAGTGCCACGCCCCGAATCCTGGCCGGACAGGCGCACGCCGAAGCCTTCGGTCACCAGACTGCCGAAAGCGAGTGCCTCGCCTGTGGCCCAGTCGAACCCTTCGCCGCTGTCGAACATGGCGCGCTTGGCATCGAGGACACGCAGCAGCGTCTTGTGCGGAGTCAGATCGTCGGGAACTGTGGTGAGCTTCTCGCCGAGACTGTCGAAAAGCTTCTTCTCGATCGCCGTCTCAACATTGCGCCGCGCAGTCTCGGCATCGGCGGGCTTGTTCAAACCGGCCCAGCGCCCGCCGAACCAGTCGGCCTCGTTGGGCTCGTAGCTCTTGGACGCGTCGAATTCTTCCTGCAGGTGGTCGGTGAAGTCCTTGATCTGGCCATCAAGGAAGGCGTCGTCGATGACGCCCTGCTGCTTCAGGCGCTCGCTATAGACCACGCTCACCTTGGGGTGCTTGCGGATCTCGTCATACATCAGTGGCTGGGTGAATTTCGGTTCGTCGCCTTCATTGTGGCCGAAGCGGCGATAGCACCACATGTCGATCACGACGTCGCGGCCGAATTTCTGGCGGTATTCGATCGCCAGCTTGCAGGCGAAGGTCACTGCCTCGGGATCGTCGCCGTTCACATGCAGGATGGGGGCCTGCACGCCCTTGGCCACGTCCGAGGGGTAGGGGGACGATCTGGCGAATTTGGGGCTAGTCGTAAAACCAATCTGGTTATTGATGATGAAGTGTAGGCAGCCGCCGGTGTTGTAGCCAGGAATGCCCGAGAGGCTCAGGCTTTCCCACACGACACCTTGGCCCGCAAACGCCGCATCACCGTGGATCAGCACCGGCAGGACCTGCTCGTGCTGTGCCAGATCGTCACGGATCGCCTGCTGGGCGCGCGTCTTGCCGAGCACAACCGGATCAACCGTTTCGAGGTGGCTGGGGTTGGGTACGAGTGACATGTGCACTTCGATCCCGTCAAAGCTGCGATCGGTGCTGGTGCCGAGGTGATATTTCACATCGCCGGAGCCGCCGACATCTTCCGGATTGGCGCTGCCGCCGGAGAATTCGTGGAAGATGACCTTGTACGGTTTGGCCATCACATTCGCGAGCACGTTGAGTCGGCCACGATGCGCCATGCCGTAGATAATCTCGCGCACGCCGGCTTGGCCGCCCTGCTTGATCACGGCCTCGAGCGCCGGAATCATGGATTCGCCGCCGTCGAGGCCGAAACGTTTGGTCCCGACATACTTCTTGCCGAGGAACGCTTCATATTGTTCGCCGCGAACCACGGCAGCCAGGATGGCCTTCTTGCCCTCGTCGGTGAACTGGATCGTGTCACCGGGGCTTTCAAACTTGTCCTGCAGGAACCGCCGCTCCTCGGTGTCGGCGATATGCATGTATTCCAGGCCAACATTGCCGCAATAGGTGGCGCGCAGGGCATTGTAGAGATCGCGGACCTTGACCCATTCGTATCCGAACACGCCGCCGACGAAGACCTCCTTGTCTTCCTGCCCGGCGAAGCCGTGCCAATCGAGCTGGAGATCCTCGGGCTCTTCCATGTTGGAAAGGCCGAGGGGGTCGAGATTGGCCGCCATATGGCCGCGCACACGATAGAGCCGGACCAGCAGCATGGCGCGAATGGAATCCGCTGCCGCATCCTCGATCGCCTTGGGATCGGTCGCCTTGCCCGCTGATTTGGAGGCTGCCTCTACCGCGAGCTTCATCTGCGTCGGGTCCAGCGCCGCCGTCAGGTCGGCCCCGGAGTCGACCACATCGGCCAGCCAGCGCGGGTTGGCCCAGCTCGGGCCTTGTTGCGGCCCCTCCTGGTCGCCCATTTCGGGCAGGAAATCGTGTGTCTCATTACCCATTGCAGGTCACCTCGGCCATGTGTCGGCCCTTGTTTAGTGGCAAGAACTGGACCTTCGGGATACTCCCGGGGAGGGGATATCCCTTAGATCAGGTCAGGCCGTTTCTTTGAGCATCGCGTCGAGCGTGGTGCCAAGTTCACTGGGCGAAGGCGAAACGCGGATGCCCGCATCTTCCATCGCCGCGATCTTGTCGTCCGCGCCACCTTTGCCGCCCGAAACGATGGCACCGGCATGGCCCATACGGCGTCCCGGAGGCGCTGTGCGACCGGCGATGAAGCCGACAGTCGGCTTGCTGCGACCCTTGGCCGCTTCCTGCTTGAGGAATTCAGCGGCTTCTTCTTCCGCACTACCGCCGATTTCGCCGATCATGATCATCGATTTGGTTTCCGGATCGTCGAGGAACAGGTCGAGCACGTCGATAAAGTTGGTGCCGTTTACAGGGTCACCGCCAATGCCGACAGCCGTAGTCTGGCCCAGGCCCACCATGGTGGTCTGGTGCACGGCTTCATAGGTCAGCGTGCCGGAGCGACTGACCACGCCGACGCTGCCCTTTTTAAAGATGGAGCCGGGCATGATGCCGATCTTGCATTCTTCCGGAGTCAAGACGCCGGGGCAGTTGGGGCCGATCAGGCGCGATTTGGAACCTTCCAGAGCAGCCTTGGCACGGACCATGTCCAGCACCGGAATGCCTTCGGTGATGCAGATGATCAGCTCGATCTCGGCATCGATCGCTTCGCAAATCGCGTCTGCGGCGAAGGGCGGGGGCACATAGATGCAGGTTGCCGTCGCGCCGGTTTCGGCCTTGGCTTCACGCACGGTGTTGAAATTGGGCAGGCCAATATGTGTTGTACCACCTTTGCCGGGCGTCACACCCGCAACCATCTGCGTCCCGTAATCGAGCGCCTGCTGCGTGTGGAACGTGCCGGTGTCACCGGTCATGCCTTGGGTGATGACCTTGGTGTCTTTGTTTACGAGGATGCTCAATTTTTCTCTCCAAGTTCTGTGACTGCGACGCGGAAGGCCGGTTTGCGGCGTGAGCCTGTCTGGCTCAAAATCGCGATATCACTACCGATGCGGAAGTAACCGTCGCCATTCTTGGCGCCAGCGACGGTGAACGCCTTGCCAAAGGCACCCCTCAGTTCTTCGAAGGATTTCCGCTTCTTCAAACCGCCAATAATTATGCAGCCTTTTCCGGCCGGGCCGACCATAGTCGAGGTGATGATCAACGGCGATCTGGAAGACTTTCCCAACACACGAACGGGAGTATCAACCGCCTCGCCCTCCTCCTCGATTCTTGTGAGGGACCAGCCTCGCTCAACCAAAATATCGATATCGACACCTTCCGGGCCTGCAGCGGCAGCGCAATCACGCGCCGACTCGACGGCTGTCTCTGGCGTCACGATCGGTATATTGGCAGCAGCGGGCGCAGCCGCAAATGCGGTAACAGCTGAAATCGTCAGTGCGGCTTTATTCACTTCAGGCTCTCATCCAGACCCTTACACGCTTCGAGCAATTCCTCGACCGCGTCGGTGCTGACCTTGAGATTGGCTTTCTCTTCGTCGCTCAATTCGATTTCGACCACGTCTTCCGTGCCGCCCGCGCCGATCACGGTGGGGACGCCGACATACAGCCCGTCGAGGCCGTATTTGCCTTGGACATAGGAAGCGCAAGGCAGGATGCGCTTCTGGTCGCCCAGATAGGCTTCGGCCATGCTGATCGCGCTGGTGGCGGGAGCATAGTAAGCCGAGCCATTGCCGAGCAGGCCGACGATCTCGCCGCCGCCCTTACGGGTGCGGTCAACGATCTCATCGATACGGTCAGTCGAAACGCCTTTGATCTTGGCGTAATCGTCAACCGGGATGCCGTTGATCGTGGTGTAGCTTTTGACCGGAACCATCGTGTCGCCGTGGCCGCCGAGCACGAAGGCGTTCACGTCCTTGACCGAGCAATCGAACTCCCATGCAAGGAAGGTCGCAAAACGCGCGCTGTCGAGTACGCCCGCCATGCCGACCACCTTGTTATGTGGCAGGCCGGAAAATTCGCGCAGCGCCCAGACCATCGCGTCGAGCGGGTTGGTGATGCAGATCACGAACGCGTCGGGCGCGTTGTTCTTGATGCCTTCGCCGACGGCTTTCATGACCTTGAGATTGATGCCCAGCAGGTCGTCACGGCTCATGCCCGGCTTGCGCGGAACGCCTGCGGTGACGATGACGACGTCCGCACCAGCGATATCGGCATAGTCGTTCGAACCGGTGATCTTGGCGTCAAAACCTTCGACCGGACCGCACTGCGACAGATCAAGTGCCTTGCCCTGCGGCATACCCTCGGCGATGTCGAACAGGACGATGTCGCCCATTTCTTTCTTCGCGGCGAGGTGGGCGAGCGTGCCGCCGATCATGCCGGAGCCGATAAGCGCGATTTTCTTGCGGGCCATACTGCGGGAGTGTCCTTCCAAACACGCGGGACCGACTAAACCGAACCGGATGGCGCGCGCCTGCGTCCCGCGAGGAAGCTACGCCCGGTGAACAGGCTTAGCGGCCTAGGCGGGCGGGAAAGTGAATGCAACCAGCAAAAGGTCTAAGCGTTCAACTATCTTTGCAAATAGTTCGCAATTGCAATAAGGGCGTGGCAGTTGTCGGTAGTGCAGGTGCACCTGTGGTGCTGTGACTCATAAACTCCCCAATTTCAAACGCGTTCCTGACCGCTGGCCGCGTTCCCGGCGTTCAGCGGTCTCAGCCAACCTTGCGCATCGTACTTATGCCATCACGTTCCTGGGTCAGCAGCATGGCGGCCAGATAGTCCGGCACAGCACGACTGAAATAGTAGCCTTGGCCGAGCGTACAGCCCGCCTCGCGCACGGCCGTGACCTGCTCGATTTCCTCCAGCCCCTCGGCCACGATGTCCATATCGAGCTGGGCGCCCATTTCGGCCACAGCCCGGATGATCGCGTCGCTCTTCTTGCCGACATCCTTGCCGGAGACGAAGCTGCGATCGACCTTGATCTTGGAGAACGGATATTTGTTGATGTAGCCCAGCGATGAATAGCCGGTGCCGAAATCGTCGAGGGCGAAGCGCACGCCACGCTCTGACAATTCGGTGATGAAGCTGCCGGTGGCCTCACTGTCCTCCAGGAACAGGCTCTCGGTGACTTCCAGTTCCAGGCGCGACGGATGCAGCCCGGCTTCGCGCAGGGCGGTAAAGATGCCCAATGCTGCCCCTGGCGCCTTGATCTGGAGCGGCGAGAGATTGACTGCAACGGTCACATCTTCGGGCCATTGCGCGGCGGCTTTGGCTGCCTGTTGCGTAATCCAGTTGCCCAGGGTCACGATGACGCCGGTTTCCTCGGCGACGGGAATGAACTCGTCCGGGCGCAATTCGCCCTTTTGCGGGTGGAACCAGCGCACCAAAGCTTCGAATGTCTTGATCCGGCCTGTCTCGAGATCGACAATCGGCTGGAAGAAGATCGACAATTCATCCTTCTGGATCGCGGCCCGCAGTTCGGCCTCGATTTCGCGGCGACGGACAAGGTCGCGGGTCATCGACTGGTCGAAATAACGGGTCCGGCCCCGTCCCTCGATCTTGGCATGATACAGCGCCAGGTCGGCAGCCTGCATCAGCGCATCGGCGTCGGTGCCATCTTCGGGCAGCAAGGCGACCCCGATCGAGGTTCCGACTTCCAGCCGTTCGCCATCGATACGGATCGGGCGCATGATGTCTTCCAGCATGCGTTCGGCCAGTTGCTCGGATTCCCGGCGCGAGGTGACTTCACAAAACATGACGAATTCGTCGCCGCCGAAACGGGCGACAGAACCGCACTCCGGAACGATCTTCTTGAGGCGCGCAGCCACTTCGGACAGCACCCGGTCACCGGTCTGGTGGCCAAGCAGGTCGTTGACTTCCTTGAACCGGTCCAGATCGAGCCAGAACAGGGCCAGCATACGGTCCTGGGGAATGTTCATCATCGTTTCGACGATGGAATGGTTAAGCCCGGCGCGGTTGGCGAGGCCGGTGACGACGTCGGTACGGGCCAGGCTTTCCATACGCCTTGCCAGTTTTTCACTGGTCTCGGCTGCGGAGATGGAGTCGCGCAGGACCTTGAATGTGTTGAAGGTGATAGAGGCCATGGCCGGTGCCACCAGGAAAATGGTGATCGCCAGGAATACCATAGGCAGCGAGCCATCGAGCAGGCAGGCGATCGCGATCGGTATACAGGTCAGCACAAGCTGGCCCATTGCAATCACTGGTGCGCCTGCGTTGCGTGCGCTGATCCCGATGCCGTAGCCAATAGCATTAGCGACGATCAGCACTTCGACCGGTCCGCCGGGATGATACCAGATGGTCAGCGCAGCAATCAGCCCGTAGAGGAAAGCGAAGGAAAATGCGCCGGCCTCGTAGATAATTTCCAGCATTCGCGTGGTGGTGTCGGAATCGTCAGGCGAAAGCTTGGTCGCGACAATCACGCGGGCCACGGCAACAATGCCGAGGATCACGCAGAGCGAGGTGAAGAGTGTCTCTTGCACCATGAAGGCAGCGATCGAACTGGACACGATCCCGTTCAGCGCACCAATCGCGAGACTGGTGGGCTGGGTATAGAGAGTTCGCACCAGTGTCCGGCGGACGCGCTCGCTTAATGCATCGCCGCCGGTTATCCGGTCGTAGCGACGCCGCAACGCGTTGTAGGTATTGCTTCCCGACATAGGCTTTTGCACTATGCGCAAGAGGTCACGATCTGGTTAACGCGCCGCTTACCATCTTCACGGGATAGCCGCCGTCGCCGCGAAACTCGCGGTTGGCAACGCTCTCAGGCAAGGGGACTCAGCGCTGTTTGCGCCGGTCCATTTCTTCGGCCATCCGGCGATCGAGAGTGCGGCAAATGCCCAGCCACCAATCGTAGGATTGCCGGTCACCTTCGAAGAAGGATTTTTCCGCCTGTTTGCGCGCTTCGCGCGCGGCCCCCAGACCGTGTTCCGCAAAATGGCGTAGCGCGGCATGGATCAGCTTGTCATCTGCCTGCAGACTGGCCGCATCGCCATTGTCATTCGCTGCCCGCGCAACCGCACGGCGTGACAGGGCACGCGCGATCGGGGACCGAGTAGCAGAACGCGCAGCGGCGAAATGAAGCGTCATATTGGGGGCGTCCTTCAGAGTGCGACAGGTGTTTTGACCTCGAGGACCGATGTAGCTGCGAACCCGCTAAATCTTTGCTCCTGCACAAGGTTTCGCGGGCGTTAAGGTTTACCTGCGGGCCGGGGCACTTGCGCGGCTCAGGGCTGCTCTTTCCATTGCCCGGCATTGGCATATTCAGGTTTCACATTGCCCACCCCGGGCAGCTTTTCCGCAGTGAACAGCGAGTCCCCGCCACGCGCCTCGATCTCGGGCGTGTAGGTTGGCGCCGATGCTGCACGGGCAGCGGCCTCGGCTTTCTTGCGGGCTTCTTCGTAGGCATTGGCCAGAGCGACCGGATCGGCTGCGCCCGATGCGGCTTCGGCCTCTGCTGCGGCAAGGCGGCGCTTAGGCTTGGGCAAGGGTTCACCGCCGATATAGATGGTGCGGAATGCGCTTGGCTTACCGGCGGACCCGCGCCAGCGATAGAACCGGTGCGCGCCGATGGTGCCGATCAGATCGAGGCTACTCGCCCAATAGGGGTTGATCCAGGTCGTATGATAATGCGTGGCGTGGCCAACGGGCGCATAGACATCGCCCGACAGCGCCTCGCGTGCGACCCGCATTGCCTTGGCCCAGCTGCTGCGGGCGGGCTTGCGCGCGAGTGATCCGTCGCAGGTAAAGCTGAACTGGCAACCTGTCCGGCGCTCCGATCCCTGGTAGACCACGCCGCAAACGCTGCGCGGATAGGTCGGATGGGCGACCCGGTTAAGAACGACCTGCGCGACAGCCTTCTGCCCGCCGGTGCTTTCGCTCGCCGCTTCGTAATATACTGCTGTGGCCAGGCATTGCAGCGCGCGCGCCTTGTCGATCCCGGATCCACCATTGCGGAACGCAGCGGCAGCCGGCCCGGCGGAGCGGACTTCGACAGCTTGCGCGGGATCGCCGGTCATCACTTCAATCGGATTGAAATACTGTCCGGCATCGTCAGCGCCTTCGATCGCGGCCTCGAAATCATAGGCCAGTTCGGGTGCGTCCTCGAGATAGTAGAACGCCGATCCGGGGAAACTTCCGCCCGGCTGCTCGAACGGCATCGGGGTCACGTCCGGGACCAATTCAGCCTCTGGCTGGGCCCCTAGCGTAAAGCCGCGCCAGTCCGACGGGGCAGCAAAGGCCGGAACCGCAATGGCCGCTGCCAGCGCGATCAGGGCCCGCGACCGTTTGCCAAGCCCGCGCCGCTTGCGCTGGAACGCAAAGCGATTGGCAGTCGAGGTGGCGGGCATGGTCAAGCGAGGCAATCCTTCGGTTCAATCCGGGGGAGTTTTGCCGATATCCTAAGGATTGCCCGGCAGCGATGATCGAATTCGCATCGTCCTATGGCGGCACACCCGGCAAAGCGGCGTTAATCCGGGTGCCTAATGCACGGTTAATCCCCGCCTTGAGGTTTGGCCCTGGGGGAGATGTTTGCCACCCTCAGGGGGTTGCCTGCCAATGCGCGCGCGCCTATCCGCACCGCACGTCACGGGTTGCCGGTGAAGATCGGCCTAAGAGGGAAGGAAGTGCGAAACTTCCGCTGCCCCCGCAACTGTGACCGGGGAGCACGCGCTCCATTATGCCACTGCTGGCCCATCCGGGCAGGCGGGAAGGCGGGGCGCGCTGCGATGATCCGGGAGCCAGGAGACCTGCCTGCGACTGTCGTTCGAGCCGCGGGCGGGGTGTACCGATGGCAAGGCGCGAGGGCTTTCGCAATCCCGCGAGGCTCCGTCATGAGCGGCATAGGCTTGTGATGGAGTATAGATGCGTAAATATCTGTTATTGTTGAGTTGTGCAGTAGTGTCGCTGCCGGTTTCCGCGCAGGATACTTCGGTATCGCCGGAACAGCAGGATGCGATTGACCGGATCATCTACGATCCGCAACGCGAGCCGGGTGTTTCGGACGATCCGGTCTCGGTTGAACCGATCGTCGGTGGCTTTGGCGTTCCAGTGCAGGTGGTCACGATTACCGTGACCGGCACGCCGATCGAAGTGGAGGATACCGGCCAGCCGGTCACCATCATCCAGCGCGAGGAAATCGAACAGGTCCAGGGTCCTGACCTCACCCGCCTCCTGCGCCGTGCGCCGGGTGTCACGATCAGCCGCAATGGTGGCGTTGGCGGCTTTACCGGCGTGCGCGTGCGCGGAGCAGAAGCGGAGCAATTGCTGGTTCTGGTCGATGGCGTGCGGGTCAACGATCCGTCTTCCCCGGCTGGCGGGTTCGATTTCGGCAATCTGCTGCCCGGCACTATTGCCCAGATCGATTTGCTGCGCGGCTCCAACTCGACGGTCTGGGGCAGCGATGCGCTAGGCGGGGTCATGGCAGTGCGCAGCCGGGCGGAGACGGGCCTCGATGGCAGCGTTGAATATGGCGCACGCGATACGCTCAGCGTCACTTTGGCCGGGGGCGTGGAAGGGGATACCGGTTTTCTCGGCCTTGCTGGCGGGTATTACTCCTCCGACGGGTTTTCGGCAGCAGCGAGCGGGACGGAGCCGGACGGGTTCGAGCAATTCGCGCTGTCGGGTCGTGGACGGCTCTATTTGTCGGACACGATCGAGCTCTTCGCCAGCGGCCGCTATGCCGAAGGCGAACTGGAGATTGACGGGTTCCCGTTCCCGACTTTCACCTTGTCGGACACGGCTGAATTCCAGGAGACCACGCAATATTCCGCATCTGTCGGGATTATGCGTGATGCCGGGCCACTATTTGTCCAAGCGGCCTATTCCTTCGCCGATACGCAGCGTGCCAATTTCGACCCGGCCGTGGGTCCGGCGCCCGGTTTCACCAGCGATGGCCATTCGGACCGGATCGATGTGAAGGGTGAATGGCGCCCGATCGGGCCGGTCTTGGTCAATTTCGGGGCCGATGCCGAATGGACCAGCCTGGAAACCAATTTCACGCCTCGGCAGAATACCCGCATCATTGGCGGGCATGTGCAGCTTGGCATCGAATTCGGCGGCCTGTCGGGCCATCTCGGGCTGCGGCAGGATGATCACGCCCGCTTTGGCAGTGCGACCAGCTTCGGCGCGGACATCAGCTACGAAATCGCCACTGATCTAAGAGTGAAGGCCAGTATCGGTGAAGGCTTCAAGGCGCCGAGCCTGTTCCAGCTCTTTTCCGACTTCGGCAATGACGATCTCGTGCCGGAGAAAAGCACCAGCTTCGACCTTGGGCTGGCATGGAAAGACCGCAGCGCGCCGGCCTATGCCAGCGCCACGCTGTATCGCCGCGACAGCGAGGATTTGATCCAGTTTGTCAGCTGTTTCGGCGTGGCAGGCGGGATCTGCACCAATCGCCCCTTCGGAACCTATGACAATGTCGCCCAAGCTCGTGCGCAAGGGATCGAGTTAGAGGCAGGCGTGACGCTGGCCGACGTTCTGCAGGCCCGGGTGGCCTATGCCTATATCGATACCGAAGACCGCAGCGCGGGTGCGGCAACACAGGGCAACCGACTGGCCCGGAGGCCGCGCCATGCCTTCACGGGGTCGCTCGACTGGACTGTCGGCATTCTGGATCGATGGGACACAACCGGACTTTCGGTCGGGGCAGATATCCGGATCGTCTCCAGCGCTTTTGACGATGCATTCAATGCCACCCGCCTGGACAATTATCTGGTCTTCGACTTGCGGGCCGAATTACCGGTGGCGGAACTGGCCGATGACAAGCATCTGGTGCTGTTTGGCCGGGTCGAAAACCTCTTTGACGAGCAATACCAGACGGCGGCCGGATACGGCCAGGCCGGGCGCGGTGTGTTCGGCGGGGTACGGTTCGGGTTTTGAGGGGCGTCACGCTCCTTTTGGCCTCGGCCGTGCTGGCGGGGTGTTCGCAGGCGCACCCCGCCGCAGTGCCCGAGGGTGATGCGCCCACCATCGTCAGCTTGAACCCTTGCGCCGATGCCATCCTGGCCGAGGTGGCAATGCCGGGACAGCTGCTGGCGATCTCGCATTACAGCCACAATGCCCGCTCCACCTCGATGGATATCGATGCGGCCCGCACGTTCGCGGCCACGGGTGGCACGGTGGAGGAGATCGTTGCGCTCGATCCGGACATCGTGATTGGCAGCAGCTTTATGGCACCGGCCACACGAGCGGGGTTGGAACGGCTCGGCATCCGTGTCGAAACGCTTGGGATCGCGTCGGATGTGACGACAAGCCTTGAACAGGTCCGATGGCTAGCCAGCCTTTCGGGCAACTCAGACCGCGGTGAAATGTTGGTCGCGCGGATCGATGCGGAGATGGCAGACAGTGCATGGGCTGGCGCAGGATTGCCGACGGTACTGTGGCAGCCCGGCGGCATTGTGCCGGGAGAGGGTGCTCTTGTTACGCAGCTGATGGAGCACACCGGTTTTGCCAGCCATAGCGCTGCGCGCGGCCTGCAACAGGCGGATTATCTTTCGCTGGAGCGCATGCTGGCCGATCCGCCGCACATCTTGCTGGTGGCCGGGCAGGAACGGGCCCAGGCCCACCCGATACTCGATCAACTGACAGACCTGCGGACGGAGCAACTGGCGCCCAATCTGCTGTTTTGCGGCGGGCCGACGATTATCCGGGCCGTCGAACGCCTAAAAGGTATCCGACGCGAGATCGCTTCGTGAGCCGCGCAACGGTCATCCTGCTCGGGTGCCTGCTGGTGGCATTCCCGCTCTCGCTGTTGGCGGGGCGGGTCTGGCTGGACCCTGCCGCTACGCCCAATGCCGCCGTGATTCTGGCCGAATTGCGCCTGCCGCGCGGGCTATTGGCGATGGTCGTCGGGGCTGGCCTGGGCACTGCCGGCGCGGCCATGCAGGGCTATTTGCGCAATCCATTGGCTGATCCCGGACTGTTTGGCATTGCCCCGGGGGCAGCCCTGGGGGCAGTCGCCAGCTTCTGGTTCGGCTATGCAGCCTCGCCTTACCTGTTGCCGGTCTTCGCGCTGATCGGGGCGGGCGGAGCAATGGCCCTGCTCGCGCTGATTGCCGGACGGACCGGTGGTATCGCCCTGTTCACACTGGCCGGACTGATGATTGCGAGCCTTGCTGGCGCGCTGACAAGCCTCGCCATCAGTCTTGCCCCCAATGCGTTCGCCATGAGCCAGATCGTGACCTGGCTGATGGGCGCTTTGACTGACCGGAGCTGGCACGACCTGTATCTGGCCGCACCGTTGACCCTGTTCGGCATTGGCTGCCTGTGGCGCATCGGCCCGTCGCTGGATGCGTTGACACTGGGCGATGCGACCGCCCGATCGATGGGCGTGCGGCCCGGCCGCTTGCTTGCGTGGCTGATCGTGGGGATCGGCTTTACGGTGGGAAGCGGTGTAGCCGTGGCCGGGATCATCGGGTTTGTCGGCCTGATCGTGCCGCATCTGGTGCGTCCTTTGACAGACCGCAAACCGTCCAGTCTGCTGGTGCCCAGTGCGCTGGCGGGCGCGCTGCTGGTGCTGGTTGCCGATAGCCTCGTGCGCATCCTGCCACTGGTCACCGAATTGCGACTGGGCATTGCTCTAAGCCTGGTCGGCGCGCCTTTCTTCTTGTGGCTGTTGCTCAAAATGCGGCGCAATGCGCGCGGGTGGCTGACATGAGCCTCCAGACACAATCGCTTGGCGTCGATGGACGACTGGTCGATGCTACGATGGCGCTCGAGCCCGGCACGGTCACGGCGATCTGCGGGCCCAATGGCGCTGGCAAGTCGACCTTGCTCACGGCGCTGGCCGGATTGCAGGATGGTGCGCACGGCGATGTTGTACTCGATGGCGTAGACATCGCGCAGTTGGAGCCGCGCGAGCGTGCGCGCCGGATCGGGTATTTACCGCAGGACGGTGAAGTCGCTTGGGATATGTCGGTCCGCAATTTGATCGCGCTTGGCCGACTGCCGCATGGCGACCAGGGCGATAGCGCCATTGATTGCGCCATCTCCGCGCTCGACCTTGGCTCCTTCACTGGCCGGCCTGTTTCGACCCTTTCAGGCGGCGAACGTGCGCGCGTCTTGCTGGCACGGGTGCTGGCAGGGGAGCCAGACTGGATCCTGGCGGACGAGCCGCTCGCCTCGCTGGACCTCGCACACCAGTTTACCCTGATCGATCATCTTCGCGCGCAGGCCGATGCCGGGGCCGGGGTGGTGCTGGTGCTGCACGATCTGGCTATGGCCCGAAACCATGCCGATCGGGTGGTGCTTCTCGATCAGGGACGCATTGTCGCCGACGCGAAACCGGACAAGGCGCTGGCTGCCCGCACCATAGCGGAGGTCTTCAAGGTAAATGGCGAATGGATCGGGCCTGTCGGCCAAATGGCGTTTTCCTGCTATCCTACAAAAAAAGACTCGGGTTAACTGCACAATGATCGATCGCAAAGCTGCCACTTTGAGGGGAAGGAATACGCGATGCCGAGTGAATTTGTTGGAGACCCATCACCGCTAACCGATGCGGATTTTGAACGTGCCGCTGCCGCCTTGCGCTGCAGTGTGCCGGCGGTGCGTGCCGTGGCGCAGGTTGAAAGTCTGGGCGGTGGCTACCAGAACGACGGGCGGCCCAAGATCCTGTTCGAACGCCATTGGTTCCACCGCAAGACGAACGGCAAATGGACGCAGAGCCATTCGCATATCTCGTGGCCCAAATGGGGCGGCTACAAGGGCGGCAGCCGCGAATATGGTCGGCTGGAAGAGGCCATCGGGCTCGATCGCAATGCTGCACTGCAATCGGCAAGCTGGGGCGCATTCCAGATCATGGGCTTCAACCACAAGCTGGTCGGCTATTCCAATGTCGAGGATTTCGTGAAGGCGATGGTCGAAAGTTCGGGCAAACAGCTCGATGCGTTCGTTCAGTTCATCAAGTCCAACAAGCTCGACGATGAGCTGCGTCGGCTTGATTGGAAGGGTTTTGCGCGCGGCTATAACGGCTCGCAGTACTGGAAGAACAAATACGATCAGAAGATGGCACGCGCCTACGATATCTTCGCAGGTGGCGGCGCACGGACAGACAATCCGCATCCGGTCTTGCGCATGGGCCATACCGGCCAGGCTGTGATGCATCTGCAAGAGCTGTTGGGCATCACCAAGGACGGGGATTTCGGGCCGGGCACCAAGGCGGCCGTGGTGAAATTCCAGAAGAAGGCGAAACTGCACCCGGACGGGATTGTCGGGGCGCAAACATGGACAGCCCTGCTCGCGACCAAGGAATCCAAGCCTACCACCAAGAAGGCCAAGAAAGAGGAAGCCCAACGCTCCCGCGCGCCTTTGCGGGTCGGCGACAAGGGCGAGGATGTCGAGTTCCTGCAGGAACAGCTCGGCATCGTGCAGGATGGCGATTTCGGTCCCAAGACCTTGCAGGCTGTGAAGGACTTCCAGCGCAGCAAGGGTCTGGCCGATGATGGCATCGTGGGCCAGAAAACCTGGGAATCGCTGCTCGGCGACTAGGCATACCCGTTGCGCGCCTGAGTTTGAACCGGGGCGGCTTTCAGCTAGGCCCGTGCCAATACAGTCGTGCGTTTAATCGAAGGCGATCCGGCATGGTTTCCGCACCGGATCGATGTTGATCGGCGGCAGGTGGAGTTTCTCCGCCTGCCGCGCGAGCAACTTTCCGAACGCGGATTCCTGGCCGATCGGGATCCCCCGCCATCTGCCCGGGCCCTGGCGAGCTGGGATGACGTGGCGGCCGTGCGGCCCGCAACGGGCGCGCTGCATTTCATTTTTCACACGGCCTTCTGCCGGTCGACCCTGCTGGTGCGCGCCCTCGATGCACCTGGCACAATGGTCGGCCTGAACGAGCCCGGCATCATCGCCAGCATGGTGAATGCGGGCGACAAGGCTGCGCCGCTGATCGGCCCACTGCTGGCCTTGCTGGCGCGGCCCCATGCGCCCGAAGAGGTGGTGGTGGTGAAACCGACCAACCACGCCAACCGGCTGATGCTTGCTCTGCTGCAAGCATGCCCCAATGCGCGGGCGGTGTTGATGACCAATGACCTACCGGTGTTCCTGCGCTCCGTCGCGCGCAAGGGGATGATGGGGCGGCGTTGGGGCCGTCAGCTATTCCTGGAGCTGCAAGCCTATGCCGGGATGGATTTCGGCATAGACCCGCAGGAGACCTTCGCCATGACCGACCTGCAAGCCGCGGCGCTGGGTTGGTTCCTCAACCAGCGCTGGTTCGCGGCCCATGCCAATGGCCAGATACGCGGCGTAGCGCCCGAAAGGTTGCGGGTGCTGGATGGTGACCGCTTCGATGAAGCGCGCGAGGAGACAATATCTGCGGTCATGGCGTTCACCGGAACCGACGCAACTGCGTCGCTCGCAGGGGAATTGGCGACCGGGCCTGTCTTCACACAGCATTCGAAACTGGGCGGCGAGTTTGCCGAGGGCGAAACCAAGGCGGAAGACCCGAACCTGGTCGAAGAAATTGAAGAGGTCGGGCAATGGGTCGGCATGATTGCACAACAGGCGGGCATGACGCTGCCGTTGAAGCAGACGCTGTACTAGAAACGGAAAAGCCCGGCGCCCTCATGATGGAGGGGCCGGGCCTTGCCTGTATTGTGATGGCGATTGCGCGCCACCAATCGCATAATGCCTGTTATTCGCCGTCGGTCAGGCCGCGTGCTTCCAGCATCGGCGTTACGTCCGGCTGGCGACCGGCGAAGTTTTCGAACATCTGGAAGTAGTCCATCGTCCCACCACGGCTGAGCACGGTCTTGCGATAATGCTCGCCATTCTTGCGCGTCATGCCGCCATTGTCGGTGAACCATTTCCGGCTGTCGCGATCGAGCATTTCGGTCCACAAATAGCTGTAATAGCCGGCCGAATAGCCCGCCGGCGAGCTGAAGATGTGGTTGAAATAGGTGCTGCGATAACGCGGCGGCACGAGGTCGATCTCGAGGCCGAGTTCTTGCAGCGACTTGCGCTCGAACGCGTCGACTTTCTCGGGCGTGTCGATGGCGGCGGCCTCCGCTGGTGACAGCGCTGCCCATTTCATATCCAGCAAGGCCGCTTCTACGACTTCACCAAAATCATAGCCCTGGTTGAATTTCGACGCGGCATCGATCTTCTCGATCAGCTCTGTCGGGATGGTCTCGCCGGTTTTGTAGTGCTTGGCATAGTTGGCCAGCACTTCGGGATAGGTCGCCCACATCTCATGCACCTGGCTCGGATATTCGACAAAGTCGCGTGCCGTGGCGGTGCCCGAAAGGCTCTCATACTTCTGGTCCGCGAAGAAACCATGCAGCGCGTGGCCGAATTCGTGGAACGTGGTGTTCACATTGTCGAAGCTGACCAGCTGGGTCTCACCCTCTGGCGCCTTGGGAATGTTGAGCACGTTGTAGATCACCGGCTTGGTGCCCCACAGATAGCTCTGGTCGACAAAGTTGCTCATCCATGCGCCGCCGCGTTTGGACGGTCGCTGGAACGGATCGAAATAGAACAGGCCCAGCTCGCTGCCATCGGCATCGAACACGGTGTAGGTCCACACGTCGGGGTGATAGACGGGGATGTCGGTCCGCCGTTCGAAGGTCAGGCCGTAGAGCTTCTCGGCCATATAGAACACGCCGTCTTCCAGCACCTTGTCGAGCTGGAAATACTCCATCACCTTGTCTTCATCGAGCTGGTAGCGTTCTGCCTTCACCTTGTTGGCATAGCGATACCAGTCCCACGGCTGCACTTCGAAATTGCCGCCTTCGGCCGCAATCGTCTCGTTCAGCAGTGCCGCTTCACGCCGTTGCGTAGCGGCCAGGGCAGGGACCATGTCGGTCATGAATTTGAGCGCGGTCGCAGGCTTCTGCGCCATGCGATCATACATGGTGTAGCTGGCCCAATCCTCTTCCCCGAACAGCGCCGCCTTTTCGGCCCGCAAGGTCGCGATCTTGGCCAACAGCAGGCGCGTGTCATGCGCAGGGTTGGTACCGTCCGAACGGTTATGGCTCAGCTTGAACAGCTCTTCGCGCGTCGCCCGGTTTTCCAGGGTCGGCAGCAAGGGTTGCTGGGTGGTGTTCTGCAGCGCGATGGCAAATTTGCCCGGCTGGCCCTTGTCAGCGGCAAGCTTGGCCGCCGCCTCGATGTCGGCATCGCTCAGGCCGGCGAGTTCTTCGCGGGTGTCGACGACCAGCGGCTGGTCGTTGGTGGCCGCGCGCACAGCCTGGCTGAACTCGGTCGTCAGTGTCGAAAGCTCGCTATTGATGGCTTTCACGCGGTCGCGCTGGGCATCGGTCAGCAGGGCCCCGGCATGGACCATCTGCTTGTAGGTTTCTTCCAGCAGGCGGGCATCTTCGACCGTCATCGTCATCGCAGCGCGATTGTCGTAGATGGCTTTCACTCGGGCAAAGAGCGCCGGGTTGAGCGTGATGGAATCGCCATGGGCTGAAAGCTTGGGCCCGACTTCGCGGTTGATCGCATCAAGACCGTCGGTGGTGTTGGACCCGGTCAGAGCGAAGAAGACACGCGCGACGCGGCCAAGCATTCGGCCCGATTTTTCCAGCGCGACAATCGTGTTGTCGAAAGTCGGCGCGGCGGGATTGTCGATAATCGCCTGCACTTCGGCGGCCTGGATCGCCATGCCCTGCTCGAAAGCCGGCATGTAATCGCTCTCGGCCACTTTGGTGAAATCGGGGGCAAGGAATGGCAGCGTGCTGTCGGATGCGAAATAGCCGGTGCCTTGCGGGATTTCGGGGCTGTATTCTGCATCGACGGCAGCATCGGCGATCGGATCCACGGTCTCTCCTGCAATGTAGGTGGAACAGCCGCCCAGCAATGCTGCGGCAGCGGTGGTGGCCAGAATCTGGGCCTTCATAGTCTCTCCGTTGGTTCAAATGCGACCACGGCGCAGGAACAACCCGCGCCGCATTGTGCGCTTGTGATTAGCTGATGCCGCTTGAACCGGAGATTGACCGAGGATGCAAGGGGGAGGGGGGGAGTGTGGTTTCGATGACTGCACTTTGGCCTTCAATCGTGCCTTCCTACCGCCCGTTGAATACAAGACCCATTCGGGCTATTCCAATCGTGGGGGAGGAAATCGATGAGAAAATCTCTCGGTATTATTGTTGCTGCATTCGCAACAGTCGCTCTGGGCGGTTGTACTACTATGCGGGGCGGGCCGAAAAACGTGATCGAGGAACTTGGTTCTTCGCTGAGCGTGAAAGACGGGGACGTATCTGTTGCGCTCGTCACCCGCGATCAGATTATCCAGCATTATGTCTTGAAAGCCGCTGACAAGAGAGCTTTTCGGAACCGGGTCATCGACCACTATATGGGCGAGATGGACCGCCAGTATGAGAAATACTCGATGCGGCTGTTCAACGAAGGCGTCCAGACGGCGCTGGGTTTCGATGCAGCGATAATCGGGTTGTCCTCCACTGCGGCTCTGTTCGAAAGCTCGGCCGACGATCTGGCGAGTGTCATCTCGGCCTTCGCCGGTCTGCAATCGGCGGTTAACAAGAACCTCTATTTTGACCGGACGCTGCCCGCCCTCATCGTTACGATGGATGCGAAAAGAGCCGAGGTGGAAGCTGAGCTGATCAATCGGAAGTCCCAACAAGCTGCGGATTACTCACTTGAGGCCGCCATCCGGGACCTTCGGCGATATCAACAAGCTGGCACCCTGATGCGTGCGGTGACTGCCGTGACAGAAACGGCAAGTGTCGAAAAGGAAGAGGCAGAAGAAGCAGCCCGCCGCGCATACGAGCTCCAGCTTGGTTTCACATGTGTTCCGGATGATAGCTTGGCAGAAGAATCTCCGCGCCTTTTCGGGTACTTCGGGACGTTGCAGGACGACCTTTTTTCGGGTGATGCGGCGAAAGCGACGCAAGCAGAGCAGAAGATACGGTATCTTGCTGTGGCCCTCGGGCTGTCAGCGCAGGGAACGATGGACGAAGTGCTTGAGACGCTGAGTGTCTACCTGACTGAAAAAGTCTGTACCAAAGAGCAATTTGACGTTCTGGAGGAGAAGCTCGAAGACGTCTGGAAGGTGAAGCTGTGAACTACTCCAAACATAAGGCCAAACATAAGATCGAAGTGCTGCAGAAGACGCTGAGATGGGCCGAGTCGGTGCGCAGAGGCCTCGTAAAGATTCGGGCTGAAGAACACGATACCGGCAATTATACGATAGGTGAGCATGACCGCTCGAAGAAGCCGACGAAAAAGCTGCACCTCGTGCTCAAACCGTCAGAAGGGGATGCCGAGGGCCCCGAGGGGACGGTGAAGGATATCGAGGGCGAGGCGTGGATTGAAAACGAAAAAAAGGCTGTCGTTATCTTCCGCTAAGCGCACATCACGCCGCCAGCGCCACCTGGTTCCGGCCGCGGTCTTTGGCGCGGTACATGGCAAGGTCGGAGCGGCGCAGGACGTCGTCGAGGCTTTCGCCGGGCTTTTGCACAGCAACACCGATCGAGGCGGACACACCCAGATTGGGGGACATGCCCTGCCGCACCGGCACCAGTCGCGCGCGTTTCCGCAGATCCTCAGCCACCGCATGGGCTTCCTCAAGGTCCAGCCGGTCGAGGACGAACACGAACTCCTCCCCGCCCAGCCGCACACAGCCATGGTTCCCGGCGGGAAGCCCGGCCAGCACGGCCTCCATCTCGCGCGCCAGGCCGCACAGAACCATGTCACCGGCATCATGGCCGAAGCAGTCATTGATCGCCTTGAAATGATCGAGATCGATCATCAGCAAGTGCCGTTCGGTGCCGGCATCGGGTGGCGCAGAAAACCTTTGGAAAAAGGCACGCCGGTTGAGGAGGTCGGTCATCGGATCGTGATGGGCCAGCCGTTCCGCGCGCTCCAGCGCCTGCTGCAGCTTGTCGCTCAGCCTCCGGTTTTCGACCGTCAGGCAAGCCCGCGTGATCGAGTGTCGCGCGGCCCCGCGACTGAACAGCACCGGCCCGGCAACGAGACCGGCAACCCCCAGCATCAATTGCCACGGGACCACCGGATGCCCGGTCATGCAGGCAACGGCAAGCGTGCCGAGGAAGGAAGCAACATACGCCACTTTGACCGAGGCAATCGGCCCGTAGGTGATGATCACCAGCGAGACCCCGATCATCACCACGCCGGCCACCAGCGCCACTGCAATGGGAGGGTCCGCCGCAGGATCGAGGGCCAGCAACAACGTCGCCCAGCTGACGCCGGCGAGCGTCATTGCAATATAGAGCCCGTTCAGGGCACCATCCTCGCCTGCCTCCAGGTCGATGTCCGACACGAGCCGCGCGGTCGTACGCCGGGTTAACAGGAGCGAGGCTGTTCTCAAACACAGGGCCAGCGCCAGCAGGCCAGGCTGTGTCACCACGGCCAGGCTCGCCAGCAACAGGCCGAGCGCGATCAAATGGGCGGGTGCAACCTGCGCTTCGCGATCCACCATCGCGGCCAGAACCTCCGCCCGGATCGCGCGCCGATGCGGCCCGCTATAGCGGCGCTTCTTCCACAAATTGGGGGCCAGATTGAAACGCGGACCGATGGGTGGCTCTCCGAAGAGCGAGGGAACCGGCATGGCCTAGGGCGAGGGTGGTTGATGGCGCGCTTGGCGGTGGGTGAGGGGGAATGCGTAGATGGGAGGAGAAGGGTGCTATGGGCGCTACTCTTTCTCTCGCAATGTTCCCGTCAGTGTCAGAATTGTGATGGACACCAGCAGCATGCCGATAATCTCGTAGAGTCCCTTTGCGGTAACGAGCAACTCTGCCATCCAGCGTGAGCCAAGTTTTTCCTTGTCGAGAGTCCAGCCACTATCCTGGTTGAGATCGATAATAGGAATTGCGGCATCAAGAGCATACACCAAGGGACTGAACGGAGCTTTGGGCTGGCCATCAATGCTCGACAGGATGATGGCACCTTGATTCTCCAGGATATAGGCGCCCGCTGTGCCGAGCATTAGCCACGCAATGGTGCACAGGATTGCCCGACCCGGAGAATATCCGTATTCGCTGACGGCCATCAGTACCCATTGCACGCCTCGCTCGAACCTGCCCAGGCGACCGTGCCGGCGCTGCAAGTCACGTTTCTCGATCAACACCTGCCGACGGGCTTTCTCGTTCCCTTCGCTCGCGAAAATGGAGGCAAGCTGTTCGTAAGGCTGGGGTACAAATGTATCGGGCGTGGCCGCCCGATCCGGGTATTGTAGTGTCAGCCAACGCAGGCGGCGTGATGCTGCGTCAGAGGGCGTGTTTTTGATCGACCTGCCCTCTGCAGCTCCGTCATAAACGTTGTCCAGATCACGATAGGTCAGGCCGTCGAGCAGGAGGTGTCCCGGGGCAACGCCTGCATCCTCCCAGCGGTCTCCCCCGCCATCTGCAATCGCTCCGACGGTTGCGTCCCGCATGTCGACGATGCCGCGCAGGACCGGTCTGCCAAGTTCGAGTTCACCGTCGATCCTTGCATCCCTGAGTGTGAGTGCCGCCCCACGTTTCCGCTTGCTGACGCGCTCTTCGGTTTCGAAATGTGACAAGGGTCGGACGATATCTCCGTCGGCTGCGATTGTGCTCTGGTGCACAATCAGGTCGCCGGCGATCCGGGCGTCGTCGAGATTGACGCAGCCTTCGATTCTGGCTTCACGTTCGGTCTGGTCGATCGATTCAACCAGCTTGTAGGCACTCGGGCCGATCATAAGATCACCGCCAACTTCAATTCTCGATAGATCGACAGCGAGCGCGCTCCGGTCATCTTTGGTTGCCTGCGAGAGAAATATGCGGGTGGACCGCAAATAGAATCTTTCGCCAATGCGCGATGTCGAAAAATCGACCCGCCCCCAGCAAGCGCCGAGATTTCCCTTGCCTGGTCCGGATTGGTCGACGGCAAAGCCAACCCGGCGCGAGACAACACATTCGCTGGCCCAGATGGCAATCTCGTTGCGGGCCAGATCTGCCATTCCGGGGAAAATCAGGTTTCCGTGCAACTGAAGTTCGGAACAGTGCAGGGTGGGCAGTTCCAGCCCGCTTCCGATCAGACAAGCATCAATCCCGACAATTGCGCCGACTTTGCTACCAGCTAGCCTGATCGACCAGTTCTTAACCTCTGGCGCGAAATAGCATTGCTCGAACCAAATATTGCCGCCGATTTCCAGGTTGCTCAACACATTGATCGAATGAAATGCGCAGCGGTTTACTTGCAGACTATACCCGGTGGAAAAGCCCTGCATGTTGAGATTGTAAGGCAGGCTAGGGCCGATGAAGATTTTGGAGCGTCGCCTGCCGAAGATCGTGTCGGATATCTCGCAGGTTGCAAGGACATGGGCAGCTTGCATCGAAACATGCCCGTCGAATGCAGCTTTCTCAATCGTCACTGTTGATGCATTCAGGCCTGCGATGGTGCAGGCCCAGCTTTGCATATGGCCGGTGAAGACGGATTGCTTGAGCATCACTCCGCCAGTCACCGTGGCATCCGCCAAATTGGCACCATTGCAGATATGACTTCGTTGCAGAAAGACGTTCCCGCCTATCGTTCCAGATTGCAATGACAGACCTTCTGCCAGACGCGAACTCGTGATCTGGAGATCGCCTTTCAATGTCATGCTGGAAAAATTGACTGACAACGCGGCGGGGCTGCCAAACCGGCATCTTTCAATAAACACTTCGGCAGCCTGCGCATTCGCCGCGTAGACGAGGCCATCGACCACGTTTCTCTTGAGGAAGACTTGGCCTCCTATCTGCGCATTGGGAAAGGCGAGGGCGCTACCGTCATAACCCGTCGCGAGCCTGCTGTTCATGACTCTCAACTGATTGCCGATTGTTGTTCCCCAGAGGCTTAGACCCTCGGGGAAAGTGCAGTCATCAAATTGTGCAGCGCCGCTGATCTGCGACCCCTGAAAGGACACATGACCATGGGCGACTGTTTTGGAGAAAGCTACGCGGCCATCGACGTTCATTCCGTCGCCATCAACCGAGACAAGGATGCCATCGTCCTGCTCGAAACTGGCAATCTCGCAATCGGTGAAATAGATGCTCTCGCAGCGGACATTTTGCAGCGAGATCATATCATTGAAGAAGCAATTGTGTGCGTGAAAGCCGAGCAGACACTGTTTGCCCGCAGAGGATTGGCGAGATCCGCCAAGCCCAAGCTGGCCGTCAATTTCGAGGCCCATGACCTCGATCCCAAACGGGTGCATTTCAATGCCCGGGAGCCGTTCAAGCCATAGATCAGAGAGGAAGCTGGCATCAACTTTCGGCTTCTTGCTGTCACTTTCTCCGTCACCGAAGTCGGCAGCAATTCCTTTGATGGCACAATCGATGATCTTGCGTTCGATCTCGCTGAATTCGCGCGTCGCTGGCTCGCTCGTGCCCATCTTCCCCCCTCTTAGTAAGAGGATCATGCGAGTGACGGCGCCAGGATGCAACATCTGAATTGCGAAGGAACATGTGGAGAACATTTGTCCTTTCCGCTATGGTCCCAGGTCCGCTCTGGACTCATCGCAACACAGGCCCCAATTGAGTAATCATGGCACTTACCAAAATTTCAGTCCGCGGTGCTCGCGAGCATAATCTCAAGGGCGTCGATATCGATCTGCCGCGTGATGCGTTGATTGTGATCACGGGCCTGTCCGGCTCGGGCAAATCGTCGCTCGCCTTCGATACCATCTATGCCGAGGGGCAGCGGCGTTATGTCGAGAGCCTTTCGGCCTATGCGCGGCAGTTTCTGGAGATGATGCAGAAGCCCGATGTCGAGCATATTGACGGGCTCAGCCCCGCGATCTCGATCGAGCAGAAGACGACGTCGCGCAACCCGCGCTCGACCGTGGCGACGGTGACCGAGATTTACGACTATATGCGGCTGCTATGGGCGCGCGTTGGCGTGCCCTATTCGCCGGCCACCGGCAAACCGATCGAGGCGCAGACGGTTTCCAATATGGTCGATCGGGTGATGGAATTGCCCGAGGGCACCCGGCTCTATCTGCTCGCGCCGGTGGTGCGCGGACGCAAGGGGGAATATCGCAAGGAGCTGGCCGAATGGCAGAAGGCGGGCTTCACCCGCGTGCGGATCGATGGCGAGCTCTATCCGATCGAAGAGGCCCCGGCGCTCGACAAGAAGTTCAAGCACGACATCGAAGTGGTGGTGGACCGGCTGGCGGTGAAGGCCGACCTGGAAACGCGACTGGCGGACTCGTTCGAAACCGCGCTCAAGCTGGCCGAAGGGTTGGCCTATGTCGATCTTGCCGATGGTGTGGCGCCAGGGCGTGAAGGCGAGGACGACGACGCGGGCGGCGCGATGAAAGGCGCGGGCATTCCGGCCAACCGGATCGTGTTCTCGGAGAAGTTCTCCTGCCCCGTCAGCGGCTTCACCATTGAAGAAATCGAGCCGCGGCTGTTCTCCTTCAACTCGCCACAGGGGGCGTGCCCGACCTGTGACGGGCTGGGCGAGAAGCAATTGTTCGATCCGCAACTGGTGGTCCCGAACGAGGCGCTGACATTGAAACAGGGTGCGGTGGTGCCATGGGCGAAGTCCAACCCGCCATCGCCCTATTACATGCAGGTGCTGACCAGCCTCGCCAAGGCGTATGATTTCGATGTCACTACGCCGTGGAACGCGCTGGAGCCGGACCAGCGGATGATCATCCTGCATGGCACGGGCGGGATGCCGGTGCCGTTGACCTTCAAGGACGGGCGCAAGCAATACACGGTCAACAAGCCGTTCGAGGGGGTGATCGGTAACCTCAACCGCCGTCTGCGCCAGACCGAAAGCGCGTGGATGCAGGAGGAGCTGGCCAAGTTCCAGACCGCGCAGCCGTGCGAGACCTGCGGCGGTGCGCGCCTGAACGAGAAGGCGCGGGCGGTGAAGATCGCGGGGACCGATATCAGCGCCCCCACGCGCATGAGCGTTTCGGATGCGAAGGACTGGTTCCTCGGCCTCGATGCGCAGCTGACGGAGACGCAGCAGCAAATCGCCCGCGCCATCCTGAAGGAAATCAACGAACGGCTGGGCTTCCTCGACAATGTCGGGCTCGACTACCTCAATCTGGACCGCACCTCCGGCACGCTGTCGGGCGGGGAGAGCCAGCGTATCCGCCTCGCTTCGCAGATCGGCTCCGGCCTCAGCGGTGTGCTCTATGTGCTCGACGAGCCGAGCATCGGCCTGCACCAGCGCGATAATGACCGGCTGCTGGAAACGCTCAAGCGCCTCCGCGATCTCGGCAATACGGTGATCGTGGTGGAGCATGACGAGGATGCGATCCGCCAGGCCGATCATGTGGTTGATCTCGGCCCAGGCGCCGGTGTGCGCGGGGGCGAAGTGGTGGCGCAGGGCACGCTCAAGCAGGTGCTCAAATCGAAGAAGTCACTCACCGCAGACTACCTCACCGGCCGCCGCGAGATCGCCATCCCCAGGGAACGCCGCACAGGCAACGGCCACCAGCTCACCGTCCACGGCGCACAGGCCAACAATCTGAAAGACGTCACTGCCGGCATTCCGCTCGGCACCTTTACCTGCGTCACCGGCGTATCGGGCAGCGGCAAGTCCAGCTTCACGATCGACACGCTCTACGCCTCCGCCGCGCGCACATTGAACGGCGCCCGGGTGATCGCGGGCGCGCATGAGAAGGTCACCGGCCTCGAATATTGCGACAAGGTGATCGAGATCGACCAGTCGCCCATCGGCCGCACCCCGCGCTCCAACCCCGCGACATATACCGGCGCCTTCACCAATATCCGCGACTGGTTCGCCGGCCTGCCCGAAAGCGGCGCGCGCGGGTACAAGCCGGGCCGCTTCAGCTTCAACGTGAAGGGCGGCCGCTGCGAGAAATGCACCGGCGACGGGCTGATCAAGATCGAAATGCACTTCCTGCCCGATGTCTATGTCACCTGCGAGGAATGCGGCGGCAAACGCTACAACCGTGAAACGCTGGAGGTGAAGTTCAAAGGCCACTCCATCGCCGATGTGCTGGATATGACGATCGAAGATGCGGAGGAGTTCTTCAAGGCCGTGCCCCCGATCCGCGACAAGATGCATATGCTCAACGAAGTCGGGCTGGGCTACGTCAAGGTCGGCCAGCAGGCGACCACCCTGTCAGGCGGCGAGGCGCAGCGCGTGAAACTCGCCAAGGAGCTGAGCAAGCGCAGCACCGGGCAGACGCTCTATATCCTCGACGAACCGACCACCGGCCTGCATTTCGAAGACGTGCGCAAACTGCTCGAAGTGCTGCACCGGCTGGTGGACCAGGGCAATTCGGTCGTGGTGATCGAGCACAATCTGGATGTGATCAAAACAGCGGACCACGTGCTGGACCTCGGCCCGGATGGCGGTGTGCGGGGCGGGGAGGTTGTTGCGCAGGGGACGCCGGAGGAGGTCGCGGCGGTGGAGGGCAGCTACACCGGGCAGTATCTCAAGCCGATGCTGGAGCGGCAGGCGGAGGCGGCGGAGTAGGCTGCAGGGCAAGCACTGTCCCTCACGCTGTTGTCCCTCGCACCGACCATGTATTGACAGGTCGATTGCCGAGGCTAGTCTTCGGTCATGCGGTCCGATCAAGAGGTTATTGAGCAAGTAAGTCACGCACTAAGTGCGGGAGCAGCTGTACTTTTTGCAGGTGCGGGTTTCTCGCGTGGAACTCCTATCGCAGGTAGCGAGAAGACAGTCCCATCGACAGATGAACTTACGAGCGAGCTTAAGGAATTGTTGGGCGTCCCAAAAGAAGAGGAGCCATCACTCTCTGAAGTTGCTGAGTTCGCGAATGAAGTTGATGGCGGTAAGCAGAAAATCAATAGCTATCTGATACAAAGGCTGACATCGACTATTCCGACGGAAGATCAACGGTGGCTCGTTGAGCGAAATTGGCGTTCGATTTTTACGACCAATTTCGATGATATCATTGAACAAGTTAGGGTTTCCGCTCGTGTGCCAGTTACCCCTGCAAGCGAAAGTCGTTCGATTTCGGCCAGTCTTACGCCGATCTACTACCTACACGGACGTGCGTTAGATCTTCGTGAGGCGGATATCGATCCCTCCATGGTCCTGTCCGAAACAAATTATCTCAAACTAGAGAAGTCGAACCGAGACCTATACGCAAAGTTATTTAACGAAATTGCGTGCGCTCGTGCCATTGTCTTGGTCGGATACTCCCTTAGGGATCTGCAGATCGCGTCTGGATTCTTGAAATCTGGCGGAGAGGTTCGTGATAAGACCGTAATCATCACAGGTCCCAACGATTCTGATTTCACAAAATCGCGGCTGAGAAAGTTTGGGCATGTTTTGTCTGTTGGTAGTGACGGGTTCGTTGAGAAGCTGCGAGCTTGCTCGATCGAGCCCGGTGAAACCGACCTGCAGTTTTTGCGCGAGCAAAAGTTAGTCGACGCGGCTGATGTTAACGAGGCCGAAGACTTCTTGACGCTAATTCTGAGGGGCGAAGTTGAGCCTGCGAACTTCCTACGCCAGAAAGTAATTGAGTCTGAGCCATACTGTATTGAGCGTTCTCATGTAAAAACACTTTTGGATGCGTCGGTGGGACGGTTCATTGTCTCGTCGGACTTTGGCAACGGCAAAAGCGCTTTTTTGTATCAAGCTTCGGTAGCTCTTCTACAGCGGGGTTATCGAGTATTCTGGATTGATACGCGGCTGCCAGAGATCAATGAGGAGATCGAGCGTGTGCTTGCCACAGGGCAGCCGGTTGCTTTTTTAATCGACGATGTTCTTCGATATCGCACCGTTGCAGCATTTGCGGGCCAACGCTTGCATGGTCAAGCTTTGTTGATTGCTACAACCCGGGGCGACCAAGATTTCAGATTCGAAGAAATCGCATCGAAGCTAGGTGGAGCATATAGAACCATTGACTTGAATGTGCTCGATAACGATGAGATTGCTGATTTTGACCGTTTACTTGAGCGCTGGGGCTATTGGGAGTCCAAGGCGGGCGCAACTGAGCAAAGCCGGATCGAGTTCTTACGAGAGGAGTGTTCGGCTGAGGTTCGTTCTATTGTCTTAGCTCTTTTTGAAGAGTCGAAGATTGCTGAAACGATTGATAGGATTGTCGAATTCTTCCTTCGTACAAATGATGACCTTCGAGAACCATTCGCTGGCCTGCTGATTTCCTCTCTTTGTCAAAAGCATGTGACATGGACTTCGATCGTTAGCTGGCTCGATATTGATGAAGAGAAACTCAGGAGTACTGTCACTAGTAGTGACATCTCTTTTCTTTTCCGACGCGGCCGTGATTGGAACTTGTTCACGTCAGCACAGCTGGCAGATTTCATTCTCACTAGAAAATTTGTTGAGGAAGATCGTGATCTGTTAGTGAAGTGTTATTCAGAAATCGTTTTGCGCACGGCAGATAGCGCTAATGATTACCGGTCGGGCTGGGACTTCGAGGAAAACTTGAAGGAACTCATGAAGTTTCGTTTTCTTCGTCGTCTGTTTGGTAATACTGAAGCTTCTGCTATTCTTATTGGCCAAGTTTATCGAAAACTTTCAAATGCGCCAAGAATCCGTAATAATCCGCAGTTTTGGCTCCAATACGCTATGTCGAGGATGGAGATTGATGATTTGGAGGGTGCGGAAAGGTATATAAAGACGGCGCTCTCGAAGGCTAAGGCGCGCGGTGCAGATTATTCGCCATTTCAGATAATCGATCAAAGAGCGAGATTGTTTCTTATGAAGAATGCTCGCAATAGGGACTATTATTCAGAAGGCGAGGTTCGTGACGCGCTGCAAGATCTTTACGGTCTGCTCGATGACCGAGGATATGACGTGGTGTATGCGATGCGCAGCATGCCCCTGATCGAGGGCTTCCTAGAAGTGCATATAGACAATGTTACACCAGATATACGTGAGAGGCTGACCAAACTTTTGGGTCTAGCGAAGGAGAAAGCTTCGGAGTTCGATCGATTTCCCCGATCGCAGAAGGGCGAAACGCGAGTTCTAAAGAAGGCCCTTTCGGACGCCCAGTTGGTTTTGTTTAACGGATAAGTGCAGCAATCTGTCCTACACCCCTCGATTTGTATACCTAACCCGGTTCCCTGACCCTCAACCCCACAGGTGAACTGTCATGTTTGTTTGTTTAGCCCCTCAAACGCCGGGCGGTGCACGTCCGTGTACGTTGTCCCGCCTACGGCGGTTCAGCTTCGCTTCGGCTACCTCGCCTAAGCTCGGGCGGCCTTGCAGCTGTGCTGTGCACGTCTCCGCCTTCGGCTCCGACTCCGCGCTTGCGGTCGGCTGGTCGCCGACCGAGCTTGCGCCAGCCAGCGCAGGAGGTGCCTTGTGACCGAGCTTGTTCCGCAGTCGCAATTCGCCACGGGCGAACGCTTCACCATCCTGACGCCCAACCGCAAGGCCGTGTTTCTCGAATCCCTTGCGCAGTTCGGCAATGTGCGGGTGGCGTGCAGGGCGGCCACGATCTCTGCGCAGACCGCATACCGCGCGCGGCGGCGCTCTGCTGCCTTTGCGCAGATGTGGGATGCGGCGCTGCTGGCGGCGCGGGTGCATGTGGAGGGGGTGTTGGGTGATCGTGCGGTCAACGGGGTGGAGGAGGCGGTCTATTATCATGGCGAGGAGGTCGCGCGGCGGCGGCGCTATGACACGCGGCTGTTGCTGGCGCATCTCGGGCGGCTTGACCGGCTGGCGGAGCGGGCGGACCTCTCCGGCACTGTCGCGGTGCTCGATGACCGGATTGATGCCCTGCGCGAGGGGCGTGAGCTGGACGCCATCGTGCTGCAGGCTGGGGCGCAGGAGGCTCCGGAGGAAGAACGCCAGGACAGTGTTCCATGTGTTCCATCCTGTAGGGTTTGCGGGGAGGCGCTGGAGGCGGACGAGGGGCCGGATTGCGAGACGTGTGCGGAGAACGGGCCATGTGGCGCAGAAGGGGCCGAAGAGGGTGGCGCGGAGAGTGGCGACGGGCATGATGGCGCCTGTCGCGACGAGGATGGCACGCCGCCAGGGCCGGACGACCCGATGTGGCTGGAAAACCGCCTCGCACGCATGGAGGCCGCCCGCCCGCGCGGGGCCCAGTTGCCGACCGAGCTTGTCGAGGGGGAGGCCGGTTGGGCGGTGGAGGATCTGCAGCTCGAAGCCTTCGAGGCGGGGCTGGACGAATGGTGGCTGGTGACCAGCGAGGAGGAGCTGGACGCGCGGCTGCAATGACTCTTCCCCGGTGCGCCGAATGCGCCTATACTCTGCTGTGCGCTATCCCGCCGTCCCGGACGTGGGGCCGTCCCACGGGGCTCCGGCGGCAGCGCGGAGGTATCTGACATGATGGGGACTTCTCGTTTCACGTTTGCGCCTGTCGCAGCGACACTGATGCTGGGCGCTGCGCCCATACTCACCCTTTCGGCGCAAGTGATCCCGCCGCCCGAAAAGCTCTACGTCTTCACCGCGCTGGACGGGGAAGCCGTGGTCGGCGGCGGGGCGGAGGAAGGCTTTGCCGACTTCAATGCCGAGATCGATCCGAAGACAGGCGAAGTCTGCTACACCTTCACCGCCGGCGATGTGGAGATGACCGTGGCGCATATTCACAAGGGCGATGCGGGCGAAAACGGGCCGCCGGTGATGACGCTGGAGCTGACGCCGGACAACACGCCCAAATGCGATACGGTGGAGGGATCGCTGGCGCGCTCGATCGGGAACAAGCCGGGCCAGTACTATGTCAATCTGCACACGGCCGAGTTCCCCGGCGGCGCGATCCGCGGCCAGCTGGAGGATTGAGAACGGGTTCGAAGGGCGAGGGGCTGCGTTTGTGCGCGTTGTGCGCGTTGCGGGGCCTGTCGTCCGTCGATCCCCTTGAGTCGTTGGGCGATCAGGGCTTGTGTTGCGGGGTGAATACTGAAGCGCCCCTTGCGAGTCGGTATGGGCCGCGTCTAGGGTCTGCGCGGGTAGACATGGAATGGGGGATTCCACCGCGATGGCCACTAGGACTGCTGCGCGTGCTTTCGACGTAAAACCGCTCTTCGCCGAGCCGTATTTCATCACCAATATCGCCGATGCGATCTCTACGAAGCAGGAGGCATTCATCAAGGCGCTGAAGATGAACACCAACCAGGTGAACCAGATCTCGGACGAGCTCTATCTGTTCAATCGGCCCGAGATGAAGAGCGTCGCCAAGGCAGTGCAGGAAGCGCTCGACACGTATGCCAGCGAAGTAATGGGTGTGCAGCACCGGCTGGAAGTGACGCAGAGCTGGGCGCTGATGAATCCGCCCGGCGTCGGCATGCACGGGCACACGCATTCGAACTCTATGGTCTCGGGATCACTCTATTACACCGACATGCCCGACCCGCCCGGCAACATGATCTTCGAAAGGCACAACACCTATCGCCAGATCGAACTGGGGATCGATGGTCGCAAACAGAACATATACAATGCTCCGCGCAATGCAGTGGTGCCGAAAAAGGGGGATCTGGTTCTCTTCAGCTCGAGCCTCCAGCACTATGTGGAGGCGAATAGCAGCCAGCAGAACAGGCACTCGATCGCATTCAACACCTTCGTGCGCGGAACGATCGGTAGCTTTCGCGATGTAAGTGAGTTGAAGCTGTAAAGCGCCTCAAAGGCACTCGGGCGAATGAACTCTATTTGAGGAGTTCGAGCTCCACCCGGCCGTGCCCGCGCTGGATAATGCCGAGCTTTTGTGCGGCATTGCGAGAAAGATCGATGGTGCGGCCACGGATGAAGGGGCCGCGATCGTTGATGCGCACAACCACTGACTTCCCGTTCCTGGGATTAGTTACCCGGACGCGTGAGCCGAAAGGTAGGGTCTTATGGGCGGCGGTTAGCGCATTCATGTCGAACCGTTCGCCATTTGCCGTCCGCCGGCCATGGAAGCGTCGACCATAATAGGACGCTACGCCGAACCCGAGAGATCGCCCAGATATGTCTGCAACCGATTCTTTCTCAACTTCGATCGGGGGTTCGAAACTGTCCAGATCAACCACGTTGCCCGAAGGCTCCGGAATCGCAGGAAGAGCATCAAAACGTTCAAAGCTCGATTCGAATTCAGCTTCGGAAATGCCTTCCGCTGTCATAGCAGGAGTTGAAGCCTGCGCGGGAAGTGCAAGCGCCGCAGCAAAGGCGGTCGCCGAGATTGCGCGCCAGACGCGGTGGTGGATCGTGCCTTCCATGGAGGCGGCAAATACACATTGAGGCTGAAGAATTGGAGGTTCTTAATGAGAATTCGGCGCGTTCCGGACACATCCTGCCTTGAGTCGAGCGATTTTGGCGATGAGTCGAAGTCAACCGAGTTCGCCAGTCTTCCTCGCTTGTGCGCTCATCTTGCGATAGGTCTCACGAGTGGATTTCGTATTTGACTGACCCAAAGCAAATGGGGCCGGCATTTCTGCCGACCCCACTCTTACCAGCGCGTGGTCTTCCTTTCCTCCAGCATCTTGCGATGCTTTCGTTCCGGTAGCGCTTGGCCTCCGGCGATTTCCGCGTGCCCTAAGGCCCGCGTTCTTCCACCGGCGCTCGCACCGGCATCCGGCTGTTCCGTTGGAGGACTTTGCTTCCGCAAGCCGAAGCCTGCTTTCACCAAATCCTGATTCCATCGGCATTACCGATGATCGTTCCGCCCTTGATGGTTTTCCAATCCGGTTCCATTTGGCCGAAGCCTCCTTTTCCCGTCCTTTCCAACCGGACTTTCCGATCGTGGCAGCTACACATCGCGTCCTCGTCAACGAGCTTTTTTTGAATCCAGCCGAGGCCTTCCTCAATCAACTCTCTTAGGTCGCGTGGACAGTCGCTTCCACATCGAAGCAAATTGAATTTCCCTTAATATTCGGGCCGTTAGACCTTCAATCTCGAGTCTTTCTCATCGTTTCGATAAGATCAATCTGCGCCGCGAATCGGCTTCTGGCAAGCGCGAAAAGAGCGACTTTTCCACTTTTTCAATTCTTGGCTGTGGACAGCGGTGAATAACTCAACGCTTCATCGATTCCACTGCGATTATGAGAACAAAGACGCGTTCTGGCTGCGGCCGATCTAGCGATCGCGCTTACCAAGCAACTTCAATCGCAGCGCGTTGAGTCGGATGAAGCCTTCGGCATCACTTTGATTATAGGCGCCGGCATCATCCTCAAACGTCACGTGGGCTTCTGAGTACAATGAGTCCGGTGATTTCCGACCGACTACAGCTGCATTACCTTTATAGAGCTTGAGCCGCACGGTGCCATTCACCTTTTCCTGGCTCAAGTCGATCGCGGCCTGCAGCATCTCTCGTTCGGGGCTGAACCAAAAACCGTTGTAGATGATCTCGGCATAGCGCGGCATCAGTTCATCTTTGAGATGGGCAGCACCCCGGTCGAGCGTGATCTGCTCGATGCCGCGATGCGCACGCGCATAGATTTCACCACCGGGCGTCTCGTACATGCCGCGGCTCTTCATGCCGACAAAGCGGTTCTCGACCAGGTCCAGACGACCGACACCATGTTTGCGACCCAATTCGTTGAGTGCGGCGAGCAATGTCGCCGGGCTCATTGCTTCGCCGTTGAGCGCCACGCCGTCACCGTGCTTGAATTCGATCGTGATGTATTCGGGTTTGTCGGGTGCATCTTCTGGATTCACCGTGCGCGAATAGACATAATCCGGTGTCTCCTCCCACGGATCCTCCAGCACTTTGCCTTCGGAGGATGTGTGCAGCAGGTTTGCATCGGTCGAAAACGGGCTTTCGCCACGCTTGTCCTTGGGCACCGCGATCTGGTGCTTCTCTGCCCATGCTATCAGCGAAGTACGGCTGGTGAGATCCCATTCGCGCCAAGGAGCGATGACTGTGATGTCGGGATCAAGTGCATAGGCGCTGAGCTCAAACCGGACCTGGTCATTGCCCTTGCCAGTTGCGCCATGGGCTATCGCATCGGCGCCGGTTTCATGGGCAATCTCAACAAGGCGTTTGGAGATCAATGGCCGTGCTATACTGGTGCCGAGCAGATAGTCGCCCTCATACCGCGCATTGGCGCGCATCATCGGGAACACATAGTCGCGCACAAATTCTTCGCGCAGGTCTTCGATGAAGATGTGCTTGTCAGGAATGCCCATCGCCTGCGCCTTCTTGCGCGCCGGCTCCAGTTCTTCGCCCTGGCCGAGATCGGCTGTGAAGGTAACGACCTCCAGCCCGCGCTCTGTTTCCAGCCATTTGGCAATCACAGAGGTATCAAGGCCACCGCTATAGGCGAGCACAACACGTTTCAGGTCAGGCATTCTCACAGCACTCCGCAAAGTCGCGGCGCGGGTATCAGGCCCTGCGAAAGGCGGCAAGCGGAGTTAGCTTGCGCTCAGGCCAAGCTCGCCTTCGCGCATGTAATCTCTTGTTATCTGCAAGCTGCGTCGCTGGCGCACAAACTGGATCTGGTAGTTGCACATACCGCCATGTTCGAATGCTGCGGTCGCTCCGGAGAGGTAAAAGGTCCACATGCGGAAGAATTTCTCATCATACATGGCAACGATGGCATCCTTGTGCTCCATGCAGCGGCGATACCATTCGCGCAGCGTGTAGGCATAATGGAGGCGCAGGGTCTCGACATCGCTGGCGATGAGGCGGACCTTCTCGCTGGCGGCGACTGTTTCGCTAAGGGCAGGGATATAGCCGCCGGGGAATATGTACTTTCGAGTGAACGCATCGGTCGTGCCGGGCATACCCATGCGGCCGATCGTATGGAGAAGCATCACGCCGTCATCCCTCAGGATCTTGGCGCAAGCTTCGAAAAAGGTTTCGAATTGAGGGCGGCCGACATGTTCGAACATGCCGACGGAGACAATCCGGTCAAACTGCGTGCCATTGGCGGCGAAATCGCGATAGTCGATCAACTCTATGCTGACCTTGTCAGCCACACTTGCTGCCTCGACCCGCTGGCGGGCAAGGGCGAGTTGCTCCTCCGAAAGAGTGATCCCGGTTACTCTCACATCGAAATGCTGCGCCAGGAAGATCGCCATCCCGCCCCAGCCGCATCCGATATCGAGAACGGTATTGCCGGGCTCCAAAGCCAGTTTGGCAGCGATATGCGCCAGTTTGGCTCGCTGTGCCTCTCCCAACGTAATGTCGGGTGAGGGCCAATAGGCGCAGCTATACTGCATATGCTCGGCATCGAGCATCAGCTCATACAGGTCATTACCGATGTCGTAGTGATGCGCGACGTTGGATTTGGAGCCGACGCGATTGTTAACCTGCTCCAGTGCGAAAGCAGCCGAGTTCTTCAACCGTTTGAGCTTGCTCGGGCGCCCGAAATTGCCGCCCTTGTCCCATGGATTGTTGGCCCGCAACAGCTCAACCAGATCCATGATCTCGCCTTCTTCCAGCACCAGGCGGCCATCCATGAAAGCTTCGGCCGCGCCGATACGGGGGTCGAAAATTATGTCGCGTGGCACTTTGCGGTCGGTTAACCGGATCGCGACAGAGGGGTAGCTGGCAGCGGGCGCGCCATATTCCGAAGTGGTTCCATCAGCGAAGGTCACACGCAGCCGACCCTGTTTGACGCCGGCGGTAAGGAATCGATCAAGAAGGGTCTTGCTCATGCATCACTCTCCGTCAGGGGCAAACTACGGGTTACAGGCGGGGCTTGGTGCCGTGCCAAGATGGCGATAGGATGGCAGGCATGGCAGAGGCAAAAACACAGATCACCGATGTCGATCCGGCTGCGTTTATCGCTGCGGTCGAACCCGAAGCTAAACGTCAGGATGCGGAAGCTATCGATGCTTTGTTCCGCCGCGTTACGGGCGAGGCGCCGAAGATGTGGGGCCCGACCATCATCGGCTACGGCTCTTATCGCACGACGTATGCCAGTGGACGCGATGTGCACTGGATGCGGGCGGGCTTCAGCCCGAGGAAGGCCAAGCACTCGCTTTATCTGATGGGCGGATACTGCGATGATATTGCGGGCAAGCGTCGCGACGAATTGCTGGCGAAGCTGGGCAAGTACAAGACCGGCAAGAGCTGCCTTTATATCAACAAGCTGGCGGATGTTGATATGGACGTGCTCGAGCAAATGGTTGCGGCCGATTGGGACGCCATGCAGCGGATTTATCCTGAAGACTAAATGCCTGCGTACCATTGGTAACCGGCGCGATCTTCCCAATAACCGCCTTTGCCATCGCCGATATCGTCCAGGCTGGCGACGGCTTCGATCCCTGTCAGGTACTTAGGATGCTTGTAACCTAACTGCTTCTCGATCCGCATTCGCAGCGGCGCTCCGTTGCGCACGGGTAGCGGCTCTCCATTGAGGAGATGCGCCACGATAGTTTGCGGGTGATAGGCGTCGATCATATCGACACTCTCGTAATAGTCCTGGCCGTTGAGGTTATCGGCACAGCGGAACACGATATAGCGCGCATTGTCCTGCACGCCGGCAGCCTCGAGCAGAGTGGAAAGCTGCGGCCCGGTCCATTCGCCGATTGCGCTCCAACCCTCGACGCAATCATGTCGCGTAATCTGGGTGCGCTGGGGCAAGGCGCGAATGTTCTCGAGCGAAAGCGACATGGGATTGTTGACCAGGCCGCCCACTTCCAGCCGCCAGTTGGCGAAACTGGCCGCGACCTGTTCCTGGTAGTCGCCGTTTTGCGGATTGACCGAACCGTTGCCACGGAAGAACGGTGACCGTTCGGACCGGTCATACTCCTTGGCCATGCCGGTCCGTCCGCCCAGCAACCGGTTGGCGCCCTGATGCCACCCCTGCGCTGCATCGAGCAAAGAGCGCCCTGTCGTGCTTTCGGAGACTTTCTGGCACCCGGCCGCGAGGAACGCCGTCATACCGGCCAGTACGCCGCGACGTTTCATGGCCCAACGTTGATCTGACGTGCTCATGCCTTGCCTCCGGTTATCATGTCTCGCAATTGCTGGAACGGTTTGTGCACGATCACCAGCAGCAGGTGGACGACGAAAAAGCCGAAGACGAGCCAGGCGAAGATGAAGTGCAGGCTGCGTGCGCTCTGGCGTCCGCCGACGAGGTCGGAAAACCAGCCCCAGACCGGTTCCATGCCCGGGCTGATCGCCATTCCGGTAAACACCATCATCGGCAGGAAAACGCCCAGGACCATTCCGTAGCTGAACTTTTGCAGGAAGTTGTATTTCCCTTCCCCATGATCGAAATTGAACTTCGCATGCTGCTTGATGTCATCCCAGATGGCTGCGGGCTTCCATTCGGTGCGGGTGGTGGTCAGATCGCGTTTGAAATGGCCATTGACGATCATCGCGATCCACATGAACAGCAAGGCTACAGCAAATGGCCACGCCATCAGTATGTGCCAGTCACGCGCCTGCGCCAGGCTGTAGAAATCTGGGATCGTCATCCAGCCGGGAAAGCGGGGAACCTCCAGCCATGCATGTTCGGGGGCAAAGCCCCAGTCGCCCCAATACAAGCGGCGATGGGCATTGGAAATATTGAGGCCCGACATGAACAGTATTACGATACTGATCAGGTTGATCCAGTGCCACAACCGGGTCGAAAGAACGTGTTTTTTCATTGGCGAGACCCCTCTCTGGCCAAATAGATGACATCGCGTGGCTGGTTTAGCAAATGCTGCCCGCTATCGATGTACAAGGTTTCGCCGCTTGCCAGTGCTCCATCGGCCAGAAACAGGGCTGCATCGGCTATTTCATCAGCCCCGGTCTTCCGCTGCAACAGGTTCAATTTGTGGGATATGTCGGTTTCGCCTTCGGTCTGGTCATGGCTGGCCAGGATCGCACCGGGGGCGACGCCATAGATGCGGTCGCGCGGATCGGGCGTAGCTTTGGCCATCATCCCGATCGCGCCGTTCACGGCATGTTTGCTCATCGTGTAGCTGAAGAAATCCGGATTGGTATTGGCCAGCTTCATATCGGTGATCTGGATCACGCGTCGCCCGGCGTCCGACCGGGCAGTCTGGAAGTAGGTCTGGGCCATCAGGGCAGGGGAGTGCGCGTTGACTTGCATTGCTGCACTATACGTTGGCGCATCGATCCCGGTTACATCGTCATAGGCGAAGACAGATGCATTGTTCACCAGCACGCGCCAATCGGGCAGCCGGTTTGCCAACTGCGTGATCATAGCCGCAGCAGCATCTGCGTCGCGCAGATCGCAAGCGATGATTTCGGCGGAGGGCAGGGTGTCGGCGAGAACCTGCGCATCATCGACATTTGAGTGATAATGGATGACGACATGCCAGCCGGCCACCGCGAAACGGTGCGAGATAGCCGCGCCGATCCGCTTGGATCCACCGGTGACGAGAACGGCTGGTTTAGGCATCAGGGACCCTCCGGAATCCTACGCGATGGAACACATGGAACACAGTCCTGGCGAGAATTCCTGACAACCCGTTGCGGCCTGTTTCAGACGGCGGGACTGCGTATTTTAATCGGACGAGGGACATGCCCGCGAGTGGAGCATAGAAGCGTTGCGTAGGAAAGCTCTCGAATCTGGTCACGCTAGAGCGCGGAAGCCTTTTTCGCCGCGCCATCACGCCAGCTAGGGGACAAGAGATCGCAATCGGCCATCGCTAACAAATCGTCCTTGCTGGCTCCGCTCTTCGGATTGACGATGGATAGGAAGACCTGCTCGATTGTCCATGGCGTGCGGCCCGTCTCGACCCGTTCAAGCCGCTGGCCAGACTCCGCAACGCCCTGCTGGATAACCCGGAAGTACCAACCCGATCGCCCGGTTGCGATGATCTTTGCGACCATGCCTTTGCGATCGAAGCGATGCTCTATCTTCCAGCAGGGCAAACGGGGTTGGCTGATTTCCAGCACGGCTTCACCCAGTTGGAAACGGTCGCCAAGGTAGACATCCCGCTCGCAAATCCCGTCGACCGACAGATTGGTTCCGAACGCGCCCGGCAAGGCAAGAACATCGTGGCCGCCCAGTTCGTGCTCCCAATATACGTGATGCGCACGCGGGTAGAGATGCACAGCCATATGCGGTCCACCATGATGTTTGCGGTCTGCCTGCGTATCGCCGACGAGACCCTCGGCACCGATAGCAACCGGCCCCGCAACCGGTTCCTTGGCGAAGGCACTTTGCTCCCCGTCGCGGAATGGCTTCGCGGTCCCGACGCAGATTGCATCGACAACAGGTTTCATAAGGCATCCCTTTGACAAGTCAGCGCGATCCAGTCTCGCTGTGTGCCATCTGCAGCCTTGCCCGGATAGACCTCCTGCGCGGTAATCGTGAAACCCGCCGTTTCGTAGGCCCGGGTAATCCATGACTCATCGGGGAAATTGTGCAGACGGCCCAACAGATCCCGGCCTTCGCCGTCGCCCAGCTTGTAGTTGGCAAAGTGCCAACCACCTGGCCTCAACGACCTGTGAATGGCTGCCAGGATGCCTGGCAGGTCCGCCCGCGCGGCATGGAGCAAGCAGGCATGGGCCCAGACGGCATCGTATACTGCCACAGCAGACAGGTCCTGGAATTGCATGACCCGCGCACCAACATTGAAGCGTTCATTGGCCTTGCGCGCCATAGCCTCCACGCCGTCAGTCGCATCAAGATCAAACCCGCGTTCGATAATGCGGGCGGAATCCTGTCCGCCCCCGCAGCCCAATTCCAGAATGCGGGCTCCTGGCTGCAGCCGATCGAGAAATGCATCGAGATGGCGGTGCGGTGCCTGACCGAAACTCATTGTGTAGTGAGGGGCCTGCTTCTCATAAAAAGCAATCGTTGCCGGATCGGCTGACATTCGGGGCTCCTCCACATCCAGTTGATGTCCCAGCCGTTTTTCTGCCATCTTTCTGGGATTAGTGCCACTGGTGCGCGAAATTCTGCACGCGAAAGGGAATGGGGTGATGGAGAAACATTTCAGTGCAGGCCTGATGGCTTGCGGGGCAGCGCTGGCCCTGGTCAGTGCGCCCGTGTCGGCGCAGAGCCTGCGTGAGGTCGAGAATGCGGGCCAATCCGAAATGCGCGGGATGGCATCCCTGACTATTCCCTTGGGCGGCCCACGCTCTGCGAGAGAATCCAAGCCACGGCTGGACTTCGCCATGGAATCAGCCCGTATCGGCGGGGATCAATTTGCATCCTCGCTAACTTTCGACCGCAATCTGGCAGATCGGGCGGTCCTTCGCCGGACAGCATTGTCTTTCACACTCGAACAGCGTCCGACGATGATGCTGAATGGCCAGCCCATGACCACCTTCGGGCCGAGACTGGGCGCAGACGAAGATGACGAGAAAGGCGGCGGTGGCAATGCCGGGCTCTACATCCTGGGCGGCGTCCTGGCATTTGGCGTGATCGGGACGATAGTTGTCGTGACCGACACACGGGACGCGGTCTCGGATGTGATCGGACCGGCTGACTAGCCTGCAGCTTCTGCTGCCGCTTCCCGATCCCTCTGCGCGCGGCTTTTCTTCTCCGCAGCGGTCTTCAACTGGCCACAGGCAGCATCGATATCGCGTCCGCGCGGGGTGCGGACTGGCGCGCTGATCCCGGCTTCGAACACGATGTTGGAGAAGCTCTTGATCCGTTCCGGCGTGGAACACTCATAGACGGAGCCGGGCCAAGGATTGAACGGGATCAAATTGACCTTGGCCGGCAAGTCGTAATGCTTGAGCAGGCGGACAAGCTCATGCGCATCTTCGTCGCTGTCGTTCTTGTCTTTCAGCATCACATACTCAAACGTAATGCGCCGCGCGTTGGAGGCCTTGGGGTAAGCCGCGCAAGCCTCCAGCAATTCCTCGATCCCGTATTTGCGGTTGAGGGGGACAATCTCGTCGCGAATGTCCTTGGTCACGGCATGGAGTGAGACGGCCAGATTGACGCCAATTTCATCGCCGCATTTTGCAATCGCGGGAACAACGCCGCTGGTCGAAAGCGTAATCCGGCGTCGGGACAGGCCGAGGCCTTCGCCATCCATCACCAGCTTGAGCGCATCGCGGACATTGTCGAAATTATAGAGCGGCTCGCCCATGCCCATCATCACGATGTTGGTTAGCAGGCGGCCATCAGCGCGATATTCGCTTTCATCCGCTTCGTCGCCGAAATCCATCTTGCCCTTGGGCCACTCGCCCAGTGCATCGCGCGCCAGCATGACCTGGCCGACAATCTCGCCCGGCGTCAAATTGCGCACCAGCTTCATCGTGCCGGTGTGGCAAAACGTGCAGTTGAGCGTGCAGCCGACCTGACTGGAGACACACAAGGTGCCCCGGTCGGCATCGGGAATGAAGACCATTTCGAAATCATGGCCGTCATCAGTTTGCAGCAGCCATTTGCGGGTGCCGTCGGTGCTGTGCTGGGCCTCGACCACATTGGGGCGGCCCACGACAAAGCGTTCGTCCAGCCAGGGGCGCATGGTCTTGCCGATATCGGTCATCGCGGTAAAATCGGTGACGCCGCGATGATAGAGCCAATGATAGACCTGCTTGCTGCGCAGTTTGGCCTGTTTCTCGTCCAGTCCGGCCTGCAGGAACAGCTCGCGAATGCGCGCCTTTGGCAGACCCATCAAATCGGTACGGCCATCGGCGCGCGGCGTGATGTCACGCGGGGCGGGCACGGGATCAACCTGTCCCGGGATGCTCATGAGTGCGGTATCTGCCATGGGAGCCGCGCATATAGGGCAGGGCGCGCCCGATTGCTAGCGGTTGGCGCAGCCCACAGTCGCGGCATCCATCGCGGTGGCCGCCCCGGACAGATCATACGTATTGGAAAAGCGCCTGCCGCGACTGTCTGTAGCGCTGACGACCATCTGGCTGCCGGCGCGCATGGCGGCGACGATTGCGGCATCCATGGCCTTGTCCCTGGCCCAAGCATCGCCGCCCCCGCCGGTCAGTTCGAACCGGCGATCATTGATGATCAAGGTTATTGATCGTTCGGGCGACAGATTGCGTGACACGCGGAAATGGACCTGTCCCCGCACATTACGCGAAGGCCATGTGCCGACAGTGGCGTAGGGATCATAATCGCGCTGCTGCCGGCTGCTGGCGGGCTTGGCGATGGCATAGCAGCGCGGGGCCTGCGGATCGCGGAAAGCGCCCCAGTCGGAAAATACGCCCAATGCGTCTTTGGCGGAGACCGGGCCTGCGACGAGAACCAGCAAGGCGAGAAGGGCGGTGACGCTACGCATAATCAATCGCCATGACTTCCCATTCTTTCGGCCCTGATGGCAAGTGGACAATGCGCAAGTCGCCAACCGATGCCCCTTTCAGGGCGCGGGCCATCGGGCTCGACCATCCGATCCGCCCGGCACTGGCATCCTGTTCGTCGTCGCCGACCAGGGTGACGGTTTTCCGCGCATCGTTCTCGTCCGCCAACGTCACTGTAGCGCCGAAGAAAGCCTTGCTGGTGTCCGGCTGCTCGGCAGGATCGATCACGCGCGAGTTTTTCAAACGGCGGGCCAGGAACGCCAGTTCACGATCAATCTCGCGCATGCGCTTGCGCCCGTAGAGATAATCGCCGTTCTCGCTCCGGTCCCCATTGCCGGCGGCCCAGCTCACGATTTCGACAATCTCCGGGCGTTCTGTGCCCAACAGATGGTCATAGCGCGCCTTCAGCGCGGCATAGCCGGCAGGCGATATGGGATAGGATGGCGCGTTCACGGCAAGCGGGTCTAGCGCAGGAAATCCCCGGCCATGCGTGGGCGGCCATTGCGGGCGTTCTGCGGATAGAGCTGCTCGTAAACGGCTGCATTTTCGACCACGCGCTGGACGTAGTTCTTGGTCTCGAAAATTGGAATCTTCTCGATCCAGGTCACATAGTCGATTGCGCCCGTGCGCGGATCGCCATTGCGTCGCAGCCACTTGTTCACATTGCCCGGCCCTGCATTATAGGCCGCGATGGCGAGCGGGTAGGCGCCGCCATAATAGCTCAGCATGCGTTCGAAATAGGCGTTGCCGAGGCGGATGTTGTAACTCGGGCTGTCGATCAGGTTGGCCCGCATATATTGCATGCCCAACTTGCCCGCCTGTTCGCGCGCTGTGCCCGGCATCAGCTGCATCAGGCCGCGCGCACCGGCATGGCTGATCGCATTTTGTGCAAACTGGCTTTCCTGCCGGCTGATCGCGTGGACCATCGTCCAATAGGTGCCCGGAGGCGTCTGGAGCGTCGGGAAGCCTTGCGCCACAAACTGGCTGTGCCCGTCGGCCCCCGCAGCCTCTGCTACGTTGACGGCCAGATCGCGCCGCCCGATTTCGCGGGCGAGGTCGGCGCGCAAAATGTGCTCTTCCGGGGTATCGGCACTCTGGGCCAGTTCACGGTAGAACTGGATTCCGGTGCGCCATGGCGCTCCGCGAGCGACCTCCCTTGTCGCGCGGACGAGGGACGACTGGTTAAACGCGGCACGCTGTTCAAAACTGGGCTCGGGCACGGCCTGGTTGCCTAATTGCGGCACGTTGCGGCCCAGCTTGCCCAATGCGAGTTGACCGTAAAACCGGTCAGGATAGCTTGCAGCCATTTCGTAATAACGCTGCGCTTCGCTCGACATGCCTGCGCGCTGCGCGGCCAGTCCGGCCCAATAGAACCCCTTGGATCGAGTTTGCGGAGTACGCGCCGCTGCGCCGTAGCGATAAAACAGCGGCGCGGCTGTGCCACCGTCACCAAGGTTCCAGAGCGCTTTCGTCCCGCCCAACCACATCAGCGAGGTATAGTCGTCGCGCAGGCGATAGGCCCCGGTGCTGACATCGAAGCCGGTCGGAAACAGATCATCGACCTTGCTGGCGATTTGCGCTGCCGGGGAGGAACCTGCGCCACGCGCCACGCGCAGCATCTCGCCAACCAGATCTTCGGCATCATGCGGCAGGCTTGTGAATTGCGGTCGATTGGCCAGCAGGTTGATCGCCTGCGGCAATTGACGGGTGGTGCGATAATATCGCGTCAGATTATAGACATAGCCCGGATCGCTGCGCGCATCGCCGGGTGTGGAAAGGCCGGCGCTCGACGGCGTGCCGCCCTGAACGATCGCGAGCCGTGCCATAAACAGGTCACGCTTGGACGGGGACACATTGTTGATCTGGCGCACAGCACCTTCGCCATCGCGCTGCCACAAGAGCGCGTCCATGCGCGCGTCGTGATCGTCTTGCGTGAAGCGTGACCCGAACAGGCCGACCAGATAGGCTTCTGCCGGTCCGCTCATCGTGCCGCCGCGCCAAGCCTTGCGCGCCGCGTCGAAAGCATCGCCCCGGTTTACGCTGGCGAGGGCGAGGGCATAGCGGGCCTGCGCCGGATTGGTCAGTGGCGGGAACTGGTCAAAAAACGCCACCAGCCGTTCCGAACCGATCGCTTCATCGTCGAGCGCGTTTTCCGCACGGGTGCGCAACCGGCTGACTTGCGGGAAATCGGGATAGGCAAGGACAAAGCCCGCATATTGATCGAACGACAGATTGTCCTGACCGATCAAATACTGCCACCGATCGACGACCTGGGCCATCTGGCTGGGCTGGCGCGCGACCAGGTCTGATCGCGCACGATCCCAGCTGGCAGCATCCTGTGCGAAGACCGGCGGGTTGAGAGAGGTGGTGGCCACAAGCGCCACAGCGAGGAACGGAAGCTTACTCATGCTGGACATCCTGGCCAATGTCTCCTTATCAGGCACTGAATGAAATCCCCCAGTCGCAATTTCTTGCGCTGATACCCTATCCCTATTGGATCAGGAAGGACCGCTTTCAATGTTTTCGGGCTCAATTCCCGCTCTGGTGACTCCTTTTCGCGACGGTACGTTTGACGAGGCTGCTTTTCGGCGTCTGGTCGACTGGCAAATCGAAGGCGGGTCGAAGGCGCTGGTGCCGTGTGGCACCACCGGCGAAGCTTCGACACTCTCCAATGCAGAGCATCACCGGGTGATCGAAATCTGCATCGAACAGGCCGCTGGCCGGGTGCCTATAATTGCCGGGTGCGGCAGCAACGATACGATGAACGCGCTGCTCCATATGCAGTTTTCGAAGAAGGCAGGGGCGGCTGCGGGCCTGTGCGTAGCCCCCTACTATAACAAGCCGCGCCAGCCCGGTCTGATCGCACATTTCAGCTATTTGGCGGAGAACAGCGAGCTGCCCATTGTGCTCTACAATGTGCCGAGCCGGACCGTGACCGATCTCGAGCCGGAAACGACGGTCGAGTTGGCCAACAAGTATCCCGACAAGATCGTCGCCATCAAGGATGCGAGCGAAGACCTGTCGCGCGTTGCCGACCACCGTATGGGTATCGGGCGCGATTTCTGCCAACTCTCCGGCAATGACGAGCTGGCTTTGCCCTTCAATGCTGCCGGCGGGAAGGGCTGCATTTCTGTCACGGCCAATGTCGCGCCGGCATTGTGCGCCCAATTCCAGCAGGCTTGCGCCGACAATGATCTGGTCGAGGCGCGCAAGCTCAACGACCGTCTCTATCCGCTCCATTATGCCATGTTCGAAGACAGTAGCCCCGCGCCGGTGAAATACGCGCTGAGCCGGGTGATGGAAGGTTTCACCGATGAAGTCCGCCTGCCGCTGACAGCGTGTAGCGAGCATGCACGCAAGGCGGTGGATGCTGCGCTCGACCATGCGGGACTGCTCTAGGGGTATGCGACTAATGGCGAGAGTGAAGCAAAACTGGTTCTATCTTCTTCTGCCGTTTGCACTCTTGGCGGCCTGGCAGGTCTCCCTTTCGTCGCAAACGCTTGCCAATCCGGTCCTGACGGAGCGGGTCTATCTGTTCGATTTCGGGGTGTTCTTGCCGGCGTTGTACTGGTTGTTTCTGCGTGGAAAGGTCTCTTCGAAGGCTGCTGCCTTGCGGGCTTTGGCACTTGCCGGCGCGGGGCTTTCGTTTGCGGCATATCTGAATCCGCCTGCGACCGGAGAAGTCCTGCCGCTGCTGAGTTGGTTGCGGTGGGTTGCTTTGCCAGTGCTAGTTGCGATCGAGCTTGCCGCACTCATCGCAATTACGCGCTATGCCTATGGGGCCAATCCGGAAGAAGAACGGCTGATTGAACAGGGCATGCCGCCCCTGCTGGCAAAAGCACTGCTGGCCGAAGCGCGCTTTTGGAAGCGGGTTTTTGCGTGGCTCTTTGGCAATAAGGATTGATCAAACGTGAAAAGAATTGCCCCCGTCCTTTTTGCTTCGCTGCTCGCTGGTTGCTCTACCACGCCGGAACGTATGCCCGACAGTATGGACCGGATCGCGCAGGAATATCTGCTGTTGCAGATGACCATTGGCGAGAAGGAGCCCGGCTACATCGATGCCTATTTTGGTCCTGATCCCATTGCCGAGCAAGCCAAAGCCGAGGCCGAAGGACAGTCCTTGCCGCTGCTGGAGGCGCGGGTCGCGGCATTGAAAGCACGGGCAAGCGAATTTGCTGATGACGGTGTAAAAGGCGACAGCATGGAGGAGCGCCGCGCGCGCTTCATGGTGGCTCAACTGACGGCGGCGCGGACCCGGCTCCGGATGTTGCGGGGCGAGACGCTTTCTTTCGTCGAAGAGGCCAAGGGGTTATTTGGTGTAGACGTCGAGCTGATCGACCTGGCCACGCTTGACCCGGTCCTGGCCGAAGTCGATCAGCTGGTTCCGGGAGAGGGGCCCTTGTGGCAGCGGCTCGACAACTTCTACTCCCGGTTCAACATTCCGACCGACAAGCTGCAGCCCGTGATGGATGCTGCCATTGCAGAGTGCAAGCGCCGCACATTCGAACACATCGAAATGCCGGACAACGAGAGCTTCACCCTGGCATTTGTGACCGAAAAGCCGTGGAGCGGGTACAATTACTACCAAGGCAATTACCGCTCCAAGATCGAGATCAACACCGATCTGCCGATCCGGCTGAACCGCGCTGTCGATCTGGGTTGCCATGAAGGCTATCCCGGCCACCACGCCTATAATGCCCTGCTGGAAAAGAACCTCGGCGTTGATCGCGGTTGGCTCGAATTCTCGGTCTATCCGCTCTATTCGCCACAATCGTTGATCGCAGAAGGTTCGGCCAATTACGGTATCGAACTGGCGTTTCCTGGCAACGAGCAACTTGTTTTCGAGAAGGAAGTGCTAGCCCCGCTGGCCGGATTGCCGACGGACCAGCTCGAAACCTATGCCAGATTGCGCAAGGCTACCCGCGCGCTCGGACCGGCTCGTTATACGATCACGTCACAATATCTGGGCGGAGAAATCGAGGCGGAAGAGGCCAAGGAGTTGCTTCAGAAGTATCAGCTTGTTTCTCCGGAACGCGCTGCGCAATCGCTCAAATTTACCGATACTTATCGCAGCTATGTGATCAATTACGGGCTTGGCCGGGACATGGTGCGGGCCAGCATCGAAAAGGCCGGCCCTTCGCAAGATGCGCGTTGGGACCGGATGGAAAAACTGCTGAGCGAGCCGACGCTGCCAGGTGATCTGTAGCCGGAAGGACAGGGCTTAGTCCGCGGGGTTGTGCCTCTCAACAAAGCGGACGGACTCGATCAGCGTCCGCTTGCGCGTGTCAGCGCTGGACAGGAAATGGTCCTCGCCATCGAGTGAGACCAGTGTGACGTCCTTGCCCGCATCTTCCAGCGCATCTTCCATCAGGACACTTTGCGCGTAGGGAACCCGCGTATCGTCGCGGCCGTGAATCAAGAGGACCGGCGCATCTGCTCTGCCCGCCATCTGGCGCGGTGACAGGGCATCCAGATCGGCATCTTCGCCCAGCAATTGCTCGACACCGTTCATGAAGATGTCACGGCGGCCTGAAAGCTCCTCCCCGAACATCGTCTCCAGATCGGTCACCCCGTTGACCGAGACAGCGCAGCGATAGACGCCGTTCTGGACGGTCACGCCGGCCAGGGCAGCATATCCGCCATAACTCGCACCGACAATGCAGGCGCGGCTGGCATCGGCAATTCCGGCCTCGGCCAGCGCGGCCAATCCATCAGAGAGGTCGGTTTGCATCTTGCGGCCCCATTCGCCGTCTCCCGCCGCGCGGAAGCTCTCTCCGCGATTGGTTGAGCCGCGGAAATTGGGCTGGAGGACAGCATAGCCACGGCTGGCAAAGGCTTGCGCCCACCAGTCGAAAACGGGCTCGTCATGCGCGGTCGGTCCGCCATGGGGCAGGATCACGACCGGCAGGTTCTCCGCAGCGCGGCCTGGTGGCAGTGTCAGGATTGCTTCGATATCGAGGCCGTCTGCGGCCGTATATTCGAACGTGCTGATTTTCCCGATCGCTTGCCCCTGGATGGCTGGCCGTTCGAGCCCCATGATCATGCGATTGCCGGTCGCAGTATCGACCCGGTACCAGCTACCGCTGTCATAATTGCCGCTGGTGCGTACGATGATTGTTGAAAGATCAGGTGTATAGTCGGCGAGCGAAACGTTCACGCGCGAGAACAGCTCGAAGATCTTCTCGGCGGACGCTTGTTGGTCCGCATTTTCGAGCCTGGGCTGGCGACTCTTGTCGACCACGCCGAGTACGCGGCCATCATAGGGATTGCTGACCCACTGCTGCACCAGGGTTTCATAAACCCGCGCTGGGGCACCTCCGGCCAGCGGGACCTCGAAACGCTTGGCAGTTGCCTCATCCTCATCGAATGTCTGGTAGATAACCGTGTCGCCAGCGGCACCGAACCCGATCAAATCGACCGAGCCACGTTCGGAAATCCCGCTCGCCAGCTTCTGCCCTCCGGGCCCATCAATCTGCCATTTTCCGGTTTCACCATTGATATCGAGCGTGACCGCAGGTTTGCCCTCACCGTCGACCAGCCAATCCCGCAGCACCGGCCATTGTGCGGGATAGGCAATCTGTTCTGCCTTTCCATTGCGCAAATCAACTTCGAACAGGGCGGGGGCGCTGTCGAGGATGCGCGGGTCTTCGCCCGACCTCTTGCCCATGCGGAAGCCACCGAAATAGCCTTTCCATTGGCCGTCAACCTGGCGCACGCCGTGAAATCCGATGATCGCATTCGCGATGCGGTTCTGATCGGCGAAAACCGAAACGACTTCGCTGCTTTCGCTCAGAGGAAGGACATTGGCGCGGACCCATTCGCGCTTGCGATTGCCGAAGCGGAAGCCTGTGCGGCCGGTCTCGCTGCGGATGAGGAGGATGGCCTCGTCGCCAATCCACTCGATGGCCCGGACCTTTACATCGCCAATAACGAATTGGCGTTTCGGTGCACCCGTCGCATCGAACACCATCACCAGCCGTTGACCCTGCACAGTCATCACCACCGCACTATGCGCCCCGCTGGGCGAAATCTCGGCGCTTTCGATGGCTTCCAGATCCCCATACGCCTCAAGCGGGGGCGTTTGCTGGGCGAAAACAGCGGCAGGAGCGACGATGCAAAGCGCGGCTGCGGCTACGCCAAAACGAAACGATTTCATGAATTTCAGACCCGAATTTGACCCATATACCAAGGGCACCAAAGCCGGTTTGCATCCCGAATGCAACACGCAGAGTACAGTGGTCGAGCTGTCACTTGGCGGCATGGCGAGTGCTCATGCGCTCCGCTTTCGGATGAAGTGGCGGAAGGGCAGTTTGGTCGAGTGGTCAGCTAGTGCTGCGTCGCGCCTCTTGTGAACAGAGAGGAGACAAGCAGCGAGAGAGGCCTTTCCCAAACGCGTCTGGCCCCCTACATGCGCGCGATCATGGCCCGCCCCAAACCCGAAACCTTCGACAAGCAAAAGACCGTCGCCGAAAACCGGCGCGCGCGATTTGACTATGCGGTCGAAGACAAGTTCGAAGCCGGGCTGACCCTGCAGGGTACCGAGGTTAAGTCTCTGCGGGCGGGAGAGGCGAGCATTGCCGAAAGCTATGCCGAGATCCGTGACGGGCAGGCCTGGCTGATCAATGCCAACATCCCCGAATTCAGCCACGGCAACCGGTTCAACCACGAACCGCGCCGCCCGCGAAAGCTGCTGTTGCACCGGCGCGAAATCGAACGGCTGGTTGGGGCGGTGGAGCGCAAGGGTATGACCCTGGTGCCGCTCAGCATCTATTTCAATTCCACCGGGCGCGCGAAAGTCGAGATCGGGCTCGCGAAGGGCCGAAAGGCGCAGGACAAGCGCGAGTATGTCAAGGATCGCGATTGGAAGCGCGACAAGGCACGGATTTTGCGAGACCGCGGCTAGCCGGATTTTGGCGCTGCTGGCGCGATTCAGCCTCTGGCCATTTGCGAGAGGCTACCCATATCGATTGTGATGGCCATTCTGTCTGATAATTGCGGCGACTTCTTGCCTATTGCTGCGCCCTCGCGCATTGGCAGGGCATTGTCATGAACATCAAGAGCAAGACTTTTCTGGCCGATCTGATCCGGCGTTACATGCCTTCTCGGGAAGAGATGGCGAAGAACAAGTATCTTGCGCCAATTGCCCACCGGTTCCTGAGTCCGGAGCTGTGGCGGTTCACCCGTCGCTCCGTTCCGCGCGGGGTTGCGTTGGGCCTATTCTGTGCCTTCATCGTTCCGCTCGGACAGATTTTTCTTGCAGCCTTTATGGCTCTGCCGGCGCGCGCCAATGTGCCGATATCGGCGCTGGTGACTTTCGTGACCAATCCGTTCACTTTCCCGTTCTGGGCGGTTGTGGCGAAGAAGGTCGGTGAACTTGTGCTCAATATCGATCGCGCAATGGGTGCCGGTACCGCCGGCCAATTGGCGGATGACAAGGGCATGCTGGCAAGCTTCTTCGAGCTGGCGGGCGTCACAGCCTTCGGATTTGTCGTTCTTGCGGTAGTATCGGCTGCGGTTGGATACTTGCTAGCGGGTGCGTGGTGGCGCCGGGTCGTTCACCTCAAACGCCGCCGCCGACTGCGCAAGATGGAAGATCGCCTGAACCAGCGCCTGGAGGCGAACCGCGGATGAAACTGGTTCCGTCGGGGCAGGGGACGACGAAGGTTTCACCGATCTGGGGAGGTCTTGGCATAGCCTTGCTCGCCAGCATCGGTGCGGTCTGGTTTGTCAGCCAGTTGCCGGTCCTGACCATTGCCTATGCTGCAGGCTTGGCGACTTTGGTGGTGTTGGCGATCGCATTGGGTCGATCCCGGCCGGTGGCGCAGGAGGACGAGCTTGCTCAACCGGACTGGTCGGTAACCGTTGCGGCCATTAATCGCGATGATTCCGGAGTTGCGATTACTGACCGGGCGAACCGGCTTGTGTGCGCGAATACCCGCTATGCCGACCAGTTCGGCGTCGGCAAGGCACCACCCAATATTGCCCTTGATGGCCCGTCGCACGAAGCGCTGACCCGTGTTGCGCGCGAGGCGTGGCGCGATGGTTCTTCGATCGCGGACCGGGTTTCCAGCCCCGATGGCGCCCGCATTTGGCGAGCCGAAGCGGAGCGGGCCGGGCGCGGTGATGACTATTTGCTGTGGCGTTTCCGTTCGCTCGAAGCTGGTGATGCTGCCGGAGAATTGGCACAGCAGGTCAGCGGAACTTTTGGCACCATGCTTTCGCGTGCGGGAGTGGAGGCTGCCCTGGTAGGCGCGGATGGTGTCATCCGGGCAGTCGCGCCGGGCTTCGCGGAACGCGCATCGGGCGATGCCAATGCGACTCTGGCCGGGCAGGACTATGTTTCCTTGCTGCGCACTGACGAACGCGACCGGATTTACTTCAGCCGTGAGGGCCGTCGCGGCACGCCGCACGCGCTGGTCCATGTGCCGCTTAACAATCCGGATGACCAGCGCGGCGCGGCGGCCGACGAGGTGCCCTCGCTAATGCTGCTGGTCGAGCATGGTATCGCATTGGGAGCGGGCGAGGACACCGGCACGGCGAATGCGACACCGCAGCTCGAATCATTGCTAGGCGCATTGCCCCTCGGCCTTGCGATGACCGATCGTGACGGCCGGTTCCTGTTCGGCAACGCGCCCTTCTTGCGCGCAATCGATCGCGAAGAGCAGGGATTGCCGCAATATCCGTCCGACCTGGTGGTGAAAGAAGACAAGGGCGCGCTGGCCGATGCCGTGCGCCGGTTCGGCAAGGGATCGGCCAATAGCGGAGACATGGCGATCCGGCTGCGCAGTGTGCCGGAAGATCCCGTCTCGCTCGGCCTTGCCGGAGTGCGCGGACTTGGTGATGCGGCGGTCTTGCTGAGCCTCGCTGATTCCTCGGAAGAGACGAAGCTGAAACGCCAGGTTGCGCAAGCGACCAAGATGCAGGCGGTCGGCCAGTTGGCCGGCGGTGTCGCGCATGACTTCAACAATGTACTGACCGCGATCATCGGATATTGCGATCTCATGCTGTTGCGCCATACGCCGGGTGATAGCGACTATGACGATATCCAGCAGATCCGCGCGAACTCCAATCGTGCCGCCAGCCTGACGCGGCAATTACTCGCCTTCAGTCGCCAGCAAACCTTGCGGCCCGAAGTGGTCCAGCTGCCCGATGTGGTCAGCGAAGTGAACCAGTTGCTCAAGCGGCTGGTAGGCGAGAAGATCGAATTTACAGTTCGTCATGATCGCGATCTGGGACCGGTCCGAGCCGATCCGAGCCAGTTGGAACAGGTGATCATCAACCTGGCCGTCAATGCCCGCGATGCCATCCAGTCAGGCGGCAACAGTAAAGGGCGCCTGACGATGGCGACCCGGCGGGTGTTGGCAAAAGACGTGCAGGGCATGGGGTCCGACATCTTGCCGGTGGGCGACTATACCGCATTGATAGTGCAGGATACCGGGGGTGGCATTCCCGATGATGTTCTGCCCAAGATTTTCGAACCGTTCTTTACGACCAAAGAGCAGGGCAAGGGCACAGGGCTGGGCCTGTCGACAGTCTACGGGATCGTGAAGCAGTCCGGCGGCTTCATTTTTGCGGACAATGTCGCCGGGGCCGGGGGCAAGCCGAGCGGCGCGCGCTTTACGATCTATCTGCCGGTCCATCACGGTGATGTGCCTGCGGCGGCTTCGAAGGATGACGATGCACCGCCAAGTGAATGGTCGGGCGGGGGCAAGCTCCTGCTGGTCGAGGACGAGGACATGGTGCGGGCCGTGGCCGAGCGCGCTCTGAGCCGCGCAGGCTACGCAGTGACTGCATGTGCAGATGGGGAAGAGGGGTTGGCCGCGATTGCCAATGGCGGCAGTTTTGACCTGGTCGTTTCCGATGTGGTGATGCCTGGGATGGATGGCCCTGCCATGGCGCGCGCGATCCGCCGTGTAGCGCCTTCGATCCCGTTCCTGTTCATGTCCGGCTACGCCGAGGAGCAGCTGCGCAACGATATCGATATCGACAACATGCACTTTATTCCCAAACCCTTCAGCGTGCAGCAGATTTCCCAGAAAGTGGGCGAGGTTTTGGGTGCCTCGCAAGACCGCTAGGCGACGCTGGGACGTCGGAATTGCTCCGCTATGGAGAAAAAAATCCGTTCCCCTCTTGTTCTATGAGAACAAAACCGATACATGGTGCTTGTCGATAAGGGCAATGGGCCCCTAGGCAAGCGAGGGAGACAATGCGATGTCCGCCAATCTGAAGCTGGTTGAAAAGGAAAAAACCGTGGACCGTCAGAAGGCGCTGGACGCCGCCCTTGCACAGATTGATCGCGCTTTCGGAAAAGGCTCGGCAATGAAGCTGGGCTCGAAAGAGGCGATGAATATCGAATCGATCTCTACCGGCTCGCTCGGCCTCGATATCGCATTGGGAATTGGCGGTCTGCCCAAGGGCCGCGTGATTGAAGTCTACGGGCCGGAAAGCTCGGGCAAGACGACGCTCGCTTTGCATGTTCTGGCCGAGGCACAGAAATCTGGCGGCAGTGTCGCCTTCGTCGATGCGGAGCATGCGCTCGACCCTGTTTATGCCAAGGCCTTGGGCGTCGATATCGACGAACTGATCGTCTCGCAGCCCGATACCGGAGAACAAGCGCTGGAAATCGTCGACACATTGGTGCGCTCCAATGCGATTGACGTGCTGGTGGTCGATTCGGTCGCCGCGCTGGTGCCGCGGGCAGAGATCGAGGGCGAAATGGGCGACAGCCATGTCGGCCTCCAAGCCCGCCTGATGAGCCAGTCTTTGCGCAAGCTGACGGGTTCGATCAACCGTTCCAAATGCATGGTCATCTTCATCAACCAGCTGCGGATGAAGATCGGTGTGATGTACGGCAATCCGGAAACCACAACCGGCGGCAATGCGCTCAAATTCTACGCTTCGGTCCGTCTCGACATCCGTCGCACTGGGCAGATCAAGGATCGTGACGAAGTGGTCGGCAACTCGACTCGCGTCAAAGTGGTCAAGAACAAGGTCGCCCCGCCGTTCAAGCAGGTCGAGTTCGACATCATGTATGGCAAGGGCATATCCAAGACGGGAGAGATCCTTGATCTTGGCGTCAAGGCCGGCGTGGTCGAGAAGTCGGGCAGCTGGTTCAGCTACGATAGTGTCCGCATCGGGCAGGGCCGCGAAAACTCGAAAACCTATCTCGATGAAAACCCTGAAGTTCGCGACAAGTTGGAAGCCGTCATCCGCGGTAAAACCGACGAGGTCGCCGAGGAGATGATGACCGGTCCTGACGCGGAGGACTGAGACACTCTTCTCAAGCGGGTGCCACTGTCCCCAATATTGGCACCCGAACACATGGAAAGCCGGCACGTGATCCCTGGTGGTGATCGGGCCGGCTTTTCCGTTGCATGCGGATTTCATCTGCCGGCGTGGTGACGCCGGGCGACTTGACCGCCTTGCGGACCCATCGCAATTGGCCTCCGGCAGGTGCAACCTTGCATGCAGCCCTGTGTGCTTTACCCTGATTGGCAAGCTATTCTCAGCACTTGATGGCGATGGCTTGTGACAGGCCGAGCAAACGGGGGGCACCATGACCGACAAGGCAGCGTGGCAAGGGCGTGTGGGTACGACGTGGGCAACGCATTGGGCTCGAACGGACCGCAGCTTCACAGGCCTGACCGACCGGCTTTTGGGTCGTGCCAGCGCCAGGCCGATCAGGCAGGCATTGGATATCGGTTGCGGGGCAGGCGAATTGTCGCTTGCGCTCGGCCGGGGCCATTCCATGGCCGAAATCATCGGGGTCGATGTCAGCGATGAGCTGATTGCCGTTGCCAAGGATCGCGGCAGCCATCTTGCCAATGTCAGCTTCGCATGCGGCGATGCAGCCGAATGGAGCAAGCCGGGCTTTGCACCAGACCTTTTGGTCTCGCGCCATGGGGTCATGTTCTTCGATGACCCGGTCGCTTCGTTCGAGCATCTTGCATCGATTGCTGATCACGACGCCCGCCTGGTCTTCAGTTGCTTCCGCGACTCCTCCGAAAACGCATGGTCGGAACGGATTCTCAGCCTGCTCCCTGCGGGCCTTGGCGATATTCCGGATCCGTATGCCCCAGGTCCCTTTGCGTTTGCCGATCCCAAGCGTGTCGAAATGATCCTCTCTCGCGCAGGCTGGATCGACATTTCCATCGAGCCGGTTGATTACGCCTTCGTTGCCGGCGCCGGAGATGACGCGGTGGAGGAGGCGGTAAAGCACTTCTTGTTGATCGGGCCCGCCGCCAGTGCGGCGGCCGAACTTGATGACGAGGAGAAGGGGCGATTTGTCGGGCGGCTACGACGCTTCCTTGCCAACAGCGCCGATGGATCGATAGTTGCGCTGCGTGCCGGCGCCTGGATTGTCTCCGCGCGGCCGGGGCGTCGCTAGCGGCACCGCGTCGCCTTTGTAGCGGCGCGGTACAGAGACGCATTTCCAAGCTTGTCCCGGCGGCGTGCAGCGCCTAATTCGCTGCCATGCATTCGACCAACGACATCCGCCGCAGTTTTCTGGACTATTTTGCCGGTCAGGGCCACGCCGAGATCGCCTCTGCGCCGCTGGTGCCGTATAATGATCCGACCTTGATGTTCGTGAATGCGGGCATGGTTCCGTTCAAGAATGTGTTCACCGGTCTGGAAACGCCCCCAGCCGCCACGGCAACAAGCTCGCAGAAATGCGTCCGCGCAGGCGGCAAGCATAACGATCTCGACAATGTCGGTTACACAGCGCGGCATCACACCTTTTTCGAGATGCTCGGCAATTTCTCATTTGGTGATTATTTCAAGGAACCGGCGATCGAACACGCCTGGACTTTGCTGACCAAGGAATGGGGCATCGATGCAGACCGCCTGACTGCGACGGTCTATCACACCGACGATGAAGCCTTCGACCTGTGGAAGAAGGTCGCAGGTCTGCCTGAAGAGCGGATTATCCGTATCGCAACCAAGGATAATTTCTGGGCGATGGGCGATGATGGCCCGTGCGGCCCGTGTTCTGAGGTCTTCTTCGACCATGGCGATCATATCTTCGGAGGTCCGCCGGGATCGCCGGATGAAGACGGCGATCGCTTTGTCGAGATCTGGAACCTCGTCTTCATGCAGAACGTGCAGGCTGCCGGGCAGGTCACTGGCGAGTTGCCCAGCAAGAACATTGATACCGGCATGGGCCTCGAACGCGTCGCGGCCGTGCTGCAAGGTGTCCATGACAATTACGACACCGACACGTTCAAGGAGTTGATCGGCGCGTCCGAGAATTTGACTGGCGTGAAGGCAGAGGGTGACCAAACCGCAAGCCACCGCGTCATCGCCGATCACCTGCGTTCCACCAGTTTCCTGATCGCCGACGGAGTTCTGCCATCCAATGAAGGGCGCGGCTATGTGCTGCGCCGGATCATGCGTCGCGCCATGCGACACGCGCATCTGTTGGGTGCAAGCGAACCGCTGATGCACCGGCTCGTACCTGCCCTGGTGACCGAAATGGGTCAGGCCTATCCCGAGCTGACGCGCGGCCAGGATCTTATCGAAGAAACGCTGGAACGCGAGGAAACCCGGTTCCGCCAGACGCTCGACAAGGGATTGCGACTGCTCGACGAAGCCACTGGCTCGATGAGTGGAGGCGACCGGCTCGATGGCGAAACCGCGTTCAAGCTCTACGACACTTACGGCTTCCCCTACGATTTGACCGAGGATGCGCTGCGGGCCCGCAACATCTCCGTCGATGAGGCCGGCTTTCAGTCTGCAATGGAACGCCAGAAACAAGCCGCGCGGGCAGCGTGGAAGGGTTCTGGCCAGGCGGCAGACAGTGAAGTCTGGTTCGACATTGCCGAGCGCGAAGGCGCGACCGAATTCACCGGCTATACGTCGACAAGCGGCGAAGGCCGGGTCGTCGCGCTGGTCAGGGATGGCGCCGAGGTCGAGACTGCGGAAACAGGTGACGAAGTGATCATCCTGACCAACCAGACGCCGTTCTATGGCGAAAGCGGCGGTCAGACCGGCGATATGGGGACAATGTCCACGCCTGATGGCGTGAAGATCGACATCACCGATACGGGCAAGCCCCTCGGGCGCTTGCATTCGCATCAGGGCAAAATCGAAACCGGCACTATCCGGACCGGCGATACGCTTCATCTTGATGTCGATGCAGACCGACGCGATCGCGTGCGCGCCAACCATTCTGCGACCCACCTGGTCCATGCGGCCTTGCGCAACCGGCTTGGTGGCCATGTTACGCAAAAAGGCTCCTTGGTAGCCGAAGAGCGCCTGCGGTTCGATTTCTCGCATCCGAAACCCCTAAGCGAGGACGATATCGCTGCGATCGAAGCGGAGGTGAATGCGGAAATTCGGGCGAATGAACCGGTCACCACACGTCTGATGAGCCCGGACGATGCCGTCGAAGCGGGTGCCTTGGCCCTGTTTGGCGAGAAATATGGCGAGGAAGTCCGTGTGCTATCGATGGGGCGTCCGGGCACAGAAGGGCTGAGTTATTCGGTCGAGCTGTGTGGCGGCACCCATGTCCGTGCTACTGGCGATATCCAGCTGTTCCGGATCGTATCGGAAAGTGCGGTCAGCTCCGGTGTCCGCCGGATCGAAGCGCTGACCGGCGATGCGGCGCGCCAATGGCTGGTCGAACGCGAAGATGCATTGAAGGCGACTGCCGCTGCATTGCGGACCAATCCGGAAGAGGTCGCAGACCGTGTTTCGGCACTGCTGGACGAACGCAAGACGCTCGAAAAGGAATTGGCCGAAGCGAGGAAGCAACTCGCTCTGGGCGGCGGTGCTGGCGCAAGCGGGCCGCAGGATGAGACCATTGGTGATGTCACCTTCAGCGGACAAGTCATCGAAGGTCTCAATCCCAAGGATCTGCGCGGCCTTCTGGACGAAGCCAAGCAACGTATCGGTTCGGGCGTGGCTGCGATTTGTGCGGTGAATGACGGCAAGGCAGCTTTTGCAGCAGCGGTGACTGATGATCTGATCGACCGTTTCAGCGCGGTCGATCTGGTAAAGGCCGGCGTCGAGGCGCTTGGCGGCAAGGGCGGCGGTGGCCGGCCCGATATGGCCCAGGGTGGCGGCCCCGACGGATCGAAAGGTGAGGCGGCTCTCGATGCAGTGCGCGCGATTATTGCCGGCTAAGACCTAGTTCTGCAGCGAGCTGGTGCGCAGTTTGGGCTTGTGCTCCAGCCCTGCATCTTTCTGGATTAGGTCCCGGAATTCGTCGCGCTTCTCGTGAATAGAGGCGATCACCGGCCCCATCGGGACGCCGATATCCCCCAGAACTGCTTCGGATAGTTGCAGCGAGCTCTCGAGTGTTTCAGGCACCGCATGGCTGGCACCGGCGCGGTACAGATCGGCAGCGTGGACACTGTCCCGCGCACGAGCAACGATGAGCAGATCCGGATAGGCCTTGCGCAATTTGTGGGTGAGGCGCTGCGCCAGTACCGGCTCATCCATGGTCAGCACGACTGCCGGGGACCTCTCGATCCCCAGCCTGCTCAAGGCGTCGCCACGCGCCGCATCCCCGAATGTGGCGAGATAGCCGAGCTTGCGGGCTTCCGAGATCAGGTCTGCATCGCTGTCGATCGCCACATAAGGGCGATCATGCGCCTTGAGCATGTCGGCCACCAGCATCCCGACCCGTCCGACGCCAATGATGATCACGCGTGGCTCGCCGCGCTCTTCCTCGGTCAGTTCCGGCACCGGTTCGACATGGCGACCAATGGCGCGCCCCAGCATGGCCAGCAGCGGTGTGACGGTCAGGCCGATGGCAGTTACGATCTGCCAGAATTGCGCTGTGCCGGGCTGGATCAACATGGCTGAGCCGGCGGCGGACAAGACGATCAGCGTCGTTTCGGACGGGCTTGCCATGAGGATGCCTGTTTCGGCAGCGGTGCTGCGCCGTGCCCCCATGAACCGTAACAACATGCCGGTCACCAGCGCCTTAAACACCAGCACCAGCACGACAGCGGCCACAATCGGCCACAGATTCTCCCAAATGCTGCGCAAATCGATGCTCATCCCGACTGTGATCAGGAAGATCCCGAGCGCGAGGCCCTTGAACGGCTCCATGATGCTCTCGACCTCGCCGTGATATTCGGTTTCAGCGATCAGCAGGCCAGCAATCAGCGCGCCGACAATAGGGGAGAGGCCCGTCGCCGCCGTAGCCAGGCTCGCCCCGATGACGACAAGGAGCGAGGCGGCAAGAAACAGCTCGGGGCTTTTCGTTCGCGCAGCCTGGGCAAACAGGCGCGGCAGGGCAATCCGGCCCAGGACGAGCAGCGCGATGACCACCAGCCCGCCTTGCCACAACACAGTGACGATGCTGCTGTCCCCATCGCTTTGCGCGTAAGGGGCCAGCGCGCCGAGAATGAAGACGATCGGAACGATCATTATGTCTTCGAACAGAAGCATGGACAGTGCGGCGCGGCCAACCGGAGATCGCGTGCCTGATATCGGCAGCACAATGGCGGTGGAAGAGAATGCGAGGGCGAAGCCCAGCGCGAGCGCGCCAATCCAGAATTGCCCCATCATGGCCAGGACAAAGGCAAGGGAACTGCCGATTACCAACAATTCCATGGCGCCTAGGCCAAACACCAGCCTGCGCATCTGCCACAGGCGGTTAAAGCTGAGTTCGAGCCCGATTGTGAAGAGCAGCAGGATGATCCCGAATTCGGCAAAGGGGTCCAACCCCTCGGGATCGGATATCGTTATATATTGCAGCCAGTCATAATCGTAGACCAGCGCGCCCAGGCCGAATGGCCCGACTAGGATGCCGATCAGGATAAACCCGATCACGGGCGTGATCTTGAAGCGGGCGAAAACCGGGATCACAATCCCTGCCGCTCCAAGAATCACCAACGCATCCTGAAGGATCGGGGAGGGGGAGAGTTCGCCGGCCATTGCCCATCTATAGCAATGTGTTGCGCTGCGTCACGCCTGTGCGAAGCTTATCCGCCGCGGCCTGCGTGACGGCCGGTGGAAGGGGCAGAGCCGTCCGGTTCCTCCCCGATGCGCGGGCTGATCTGGCCAACGCGCTTGTCCCACTCGATCCGATAGAGGTCGAACCGCCTGTCCGCGAGATTCTGGACGGTACCTTCGGCGCGCGCCCAGCTGAGGTCGGCGAGGTTCACATCGCTGATCGTTAGCGTCTCGACATTCTCGCTTGCTTCCGCGGCGATCCCGTCCCGAGCAAACGGGAAATCGCACGGAGTCAGGATGCAGCTTTGTGCGTATTGAATGTCCATATTGGCGACATTGGGCAAATTGCCGACATTGCCGCTCATCACGACATAGCACTGGTTCTCGATGGCCCGCGCCTGCGCACAATAGCGCACCCGCATATAGCCCTGGCGACTGTCGGTGCAGAACGGCACAAAGATGATCCGCGCCCCTTCATCGACCAGCCTGCGCGCGAGTTCCGGGAATTCGCTGTCGTAACAAATCAGCACGCCAATCGGGCCACAATCCGTCGGAATGGCATCGATGCTGTCGCCGCCCTTGATATTCCACCAATAGGCCTCGTTCGGGGTCGGGTGGATCTTCTCCTGCTCGTGGATCGATCCATCGCGCAGGCAGACATAGGCGACATTGTGAATGTCCCCGTCCTCCATGCGTGTCGGGTGCGAACCGCCGATGATGTTGATGTTGTAGTTGAGCGCCAATTCGCTCAACGCCTTGCGGATACGCGGTGTGTACCGGCTGAGCAATTCGATCGATTCCAGCGGGGCCTGTTCCTCGTCCTCCGCGCTCAACAGCATCAGCGTGAAGAGCTCTGGAAAGACAATGAAGTCGGCCTCGTAATCCGCTGCGACGTCCACGAAATATTCGATTTGCTTCATGAATTCATCGAAATCGGACACGGCGCGCGCCTGGAGCTGGCAAGTGGCGATCCGCACGCTTTGCACATCGCGCGGCACGCGATGCTTCTTCGGGGAATCGCTGTCGACATATGGGTTGCGCCACACCATCCGGACGGCAAATGCCTTGGATTGCCTATCCTCCGGCAGGTAGTTGCTGATGATGCCCTGAGGCTCGAACCCGTTGGCGAGCTGGAAGCGCAGGACCGGGTCGTGGATTTTTGAATCTGTCACCTGGGCGAGGTAGTCTTCCGGCCCATCTACCGGATGCCGCTTGCGCCGCATCGCCTTGGCTAGGTTGGGCATACGTCCGCCAAACACGATCCCGCTCAGCTCGAGCCGTTCTGCAAGCGCGCGGCGCTCTTCGTAAAGGCGACGGCCTATGCGTGTGCCGCGGCTTTTCGGATCAACGCACATTTCATAGCCGTATAGCCAATCGCCTTTGGCATTATGCCGGCTGCCGAACCCATTGCCGGTGACCTCGTCCCAACTGTGATCGGAGAGGGCTACTCTCTCGGAAAGGCGCATCGACGCGCAATAGCCAACCAGCTTGCCATCCAGCTTCGCCACGAAGCATCCTTCGGGATAGTTGTTCAGCTGCCCCCTGATTTCGCCATGGGTGTAAGCGGGCAGGTCCGCGTAGGCTCTGCGAACGAGATCGGCGATGGCGCGCACATCGGCGAGCTCTGCCTGGCGGACTTCCAAACGGGCTTTGCTACTCGACTGGGTCATGACTTGTGATTCCGTCAGAAAGGACAAAGGGCGATCCACCCTGCCGGATAGATCGCCCTATTGCCATGTGGCCAATGCCGGCCAAATTCTTGGTCGTCAGCCTTTGGCCATCTCGCTTTCGAGATTGGTGACGATTGCTTCGAAGAACTGCTCGGTCGTCAGCCAGTTCTGTTCCGGGCCGATCAGCAGGGCGAGATCCTTGGTCATGGAGCCGCTTTCAACGGTCTCGATGCAGACCCGCTCCAGCGTTTCGGCGAATTTCACGACATCGGGCGTGTTGTCGAACTTGCCGCGATACATCAGGCCGCGGGTCCATGCGAAGATGGAGGCGATCGGGTTGGTCGAAGTCGCCTTGCCCTGCTGGTGCTGGCGATAGTGGCGGGTGACGGTGCCATGGGCAGCTTCTGCTTCCACCGTCTTGCCATCCGGCGTCATCAAAACCGAGGTCATCAGTCCGAGCGAGCCGAAGCCCTGCGCAACCACATCCGATTGCACGTCGCCATCATAGTTTTTGCAAGCCCAGACGAATTTGCCGTTCCACTTCATGGCCGCTGCGACCATGTCGTCGATCAGGCGGTGCTCGTAGTGGATACCAGCCTCTTCGAACTTGTCCTTGTATTCTGCATTGAACACTTCTTCGAACAGATCCTTGAACCGGCCATCGTATTTCTTGAGAATCGTGTTCTTGGTCGAGAGATACACCGGCCATTTCCGGTCGAGGCCATACGCGAAGCTGGCACGGGCGAAGTCGCGGATCGAATCGTCGAGATTGTACATCGCCATGGCGACGCCGCTGGACTGGAATTCAAACACATCGAGATCGATGTTCTCGCCATCGGCACCTTCAAAAACAAGACGCAGCTTGCCGGCACCCGGGATCAGCGTGTCCTTGGCGCGGTATTGATCGCCAAACGCGTGCCGGCCGACAACAATCGGGTCGGTCCAGCCGGGGACCAAGCGCGGGACATTGTCGATCACGATCGGCTCGCGGAATACCACACCGCCGAGGATATTGCGGATCGTGCCGTTGGGGCTGACCCACATTTTCTTCAATCCGAACTCTTCCACGCGCTGCTCGTCGGGAGTGATGGTGGCGCATTTCACGCCAACGCCATGTTCCTTGATCGCGTTCGCCGCATCGATGGTGATCTGGTCATCGGTTGCGTCACGGCTCTCGATCGAGAGATCGTAGTATTTCAGGTCAACATCGAGATAGGGCAGGATCAGCCGCTCGCGGATCCACTGCCAGATGATCTTCGTCATTTCGTCGCCATCGAGCTCGACGACCGGGTTTTTGACCTGAATTTTCTGCATGATGTGCCTGTTGCCTCTTACGGGGAGATTCTGGGTTGCGCGCGCTTTAGCAGAGGGGCCGTTTCACGCAAGGTGATCGGATGCATGTGGTCATTCCGATACGAAAAAGCCCGCCGGTCGGGCGGGCTTTTCAGCTGATGGTGGGCGTAGGAAGAGTTGAACTTCCGACCCCTGCAATGTCAATACAGTGCTCTACCACTGAGCTATACGCCCGCACCATCGGACTGCCACGATTGGCCGTGACAGGACGCGCCATGTAGCGACGCGATTCTATGGGCGCAAGGCCTAAACCGTTGCCTGCTCGCGTTCTTCGAACACGCGCTCCACTTCCAGCACCAGATCGCGCAGATGGAATGGCTTCGACAGGACCTTGGCCCGCGGCTGGTCGCGGCTCGCCTTGAGCGAAACGGCAGCAAAACCTGTGATAAACATCACCTTGGTATGCGGGCTCACTTCGTTGCAGCGTTGTGCCAATTCAATTCCGTCCATTTCCGGCATGACGATGTCGGACAGGAGAAGATCGAAATGTTCGGATTCGAGCGCCGGCAGCGCAGCAGTGCCGCGATCCACCGATACGACATCATATCCGGCATTCTGGAGGGCACGCGTGAGGTAGGTCCGCATGGCCTCCTCGTCTTCTGCCAGCAGGATACGGCGGGAAGGTATTGGGTGTGTCATATGCTGGCCCCTATACATCGAACCGCTTAAGAAATCTTTCGCGACATATCAGGCGACCTGCTTTGACACACAGTACGATCCGGTTCAGCACAAGGCACATGACGAAACGCGATCCGGGCAGGTCGATCAGGGTGACGGACGGGGGACAGATTCCCGGCTCGAATCACCCTGCGTTCACGCTCCAAATGGCTGAAAAGTCTGCAGTTCCGATCCTGCTGGCCGTGCCGCATGCGGGGCGTCACTATCCTGAATCGCTGCGTGAAAGGATGCGAGACCCGGAATTCTCCACCCTGCGACTGGAAGATCGCATGGTAGATGTTCTGGCACGCGACCTGGCCGGACAGACCGGCGCCCCTCTTATTGTTGCACACGCGCCGCGTGCGATGCTCGATCTGAACCGGGCCGATGATGACATGGACTGGTCCATGATAGCCGACGGGTCGCCGACGCGAGGGAGCCATTCCCGCTCCAACCGGCGTGCCCGCAGTGGGTTAGGTCTTATTCCGCGCCGCCTTTCAGGGTTGGGTGAGATTTGGCGCCAGCGGATCGATCATGGCGAAGTCACTGCGCGGATCGAGTCGGTCCATGCGCCATATCACAAGGCCGTGTCGCAGGCGCTTTCTGCGCTGAGGCAACAATGGGGTGCTGCTCTGCTCATCGACATGCATTCCATGCCGCCCCTCAAGAAACGCCATCCGGATGATACACCGGCGGAATTTGTGATCGGCGACCGGTTCGGTGCTTCTAGCGACGGCATGTTTTCGGCGGCTGCCCTGCGTTATCTGGCTCGCCAAGACAGGCGAGCGGCGCATAATCGCCCTTATGCAGGCGGGTATGTGCTGGATCGCCATGGCAAGCCGTCACTGGGCATCCATGCCATCCAGCTGGAAATCTGCCGCACACTCTATCTCGATTCGCGCCTGTCGGAGCCCAGCGCCCGATTGCCCGCGCTTGCAAAGATGCTGGCGGGCCTGGTCCGGAATTTGGCCGACGAAGTCTCACGTACAGAGCGCGACAAGGGCCTCCCGATCGCGGCAGAATAGCCCCTCAAAGAAAAAACCTCCCCGTGCGAAGATCGCACGAGGAGGCCAAGGTTCAGGGAGGTGGTGCACCGTAATGCACCAGACCGGACAACCGATGAGGGGGGTATGGCCGCCCGGTCACCCTCAATATCGTAATCGACGGCACATTCTTCAAGAAGCCGTGCCGCCGAAAATGTAGCTGTCTATACTGCGGCTTCTTCAGCCGGTTCTGGAACCTTGCCCATATTGACCTGGCGCGCGAAGATCGAGCGCATCAGGTCGAGCGAGAACAGGTGACCGTAGATCAGGGCCATCATGCCGTTCTGGTTCCAGGTCTCCAGCGTTTCGCCTTTGACTTCGCGCAGCTTTTCCTGGTTGATCATCTGGAAGCCACGGTAAACATAGGGCTTTCCGGGCATTTCGACGCGTTCGATGGAGATTTCACCATCCATCAGAAGGTCGTTTTCCTTCAGCTGGTCGACGAACGCCTTGGTGCGCAGGCCGGCTTCCTCGAATTTCTCGCAGAATTCGAGAATGTTCTTGGTCGGCTGGGTCGTCGAGCCATCTTCGTTGAACATAGGCTCGCCATCTTCGAATTCGCCAATCGATTCCGCAGTCGGATCGAAGCAAAGCGACAGGTCGTCGCTGTCTTCGTTGAGCTTCGCGAGAAGGAAGGGATAGCGGCGGATATACGCTGGCAGGTAGATCGGATCGTTAATCTTGCCTTCGTCATCGACGAACGTGTTCACGCCCTCGTTGAGGCCCATCAATGCCAGCGGGAGCGGATTGTCGCCCGAAGAGAAAACAATCGGGAAATCGCGCTGGGCCTGGACGAATTCGTCGACGGTCAAGGGAATCGCATGCTGCGCGGCCAACCACTTGGCCGATTCCAAGGTCTTGCTCTTGAAATTGCTGTGATCCCGTGTGTTGAGCGGCATCAAGTCATTGTAAAACAGGGGCAGGCTGGGCTGCTGAGGCGCGCTGGCCATGAACGGTCTCCGAAATAGTCTGGAATATGGTCTCGAGCGGCGACAAGGTTTGCGACTGGGCCGCCACGCTAGATAAGGCTGCGCTTTAAGGCGTGATTGCGTCCGGTGCAAGCGGGACAAGCTTACCGGGGTTCAGGAGCCCTTGTGGATCGAGCGCGTCTTTAATGCTGCGCATCAGTTTGAGCGATACGGGATCACCCAGCCGGCCCAGTTCATCACGCTTCATTTGGCCGATCCCATGCTCGGCACTGATTGATCCGCCCCATTCGGTGACGAGATCGTGCGCAGCGGCACTGATCAGTTTGCCTTCACTCTCTTCCCACGCACCCCGTACCGCTCCCTTAGGCGCCAGAATGTGGAAATGGACATTGCCATCGCCAAGGTGGCCAAAGGCTACTGAAGTCGTTCCCGGGAAGCGGCGTTCCATTTCGGGCGCCGCGAATTCCACGAAATCCGCCATCTTGTCGACGGGGACAGAAATGTCGTGCTGCATCGCTGGCCCGATCGCACGCTCCGCTGGTGCGATCGAGTCGCGGATCAGCCACAGTTCGTCGGCCTGGGTCTCGTTGGCAGCAATCGTTGCATCGTCGAGCAAGCCTTCTTCCAGTGCGCTGGCCAAAAGATCTTCGGACAACTGGGCGAGGGCTTCTTCACCATTCTGCCCAGCCACCAGTTCGATCAACGCATACCATGCGTGGCGCTCTGTCAGCGGATCACGTGCATCGGGCAAATGGTCCAGTACCGCTTCCAGGCTGTGCTGGGGCAACACTTCAAACCCTTCTAGCGCTTCGCCAGCGGTCTTCTGCGAATGGACCAGCAATTGACGTGCTGCCGAAAGGCTGGGCAATCCGGCCCACAGCACTGTCCTGCTGCCAATGGCCGGCAGGAGCCGAAGGCTGGCTGCGGTGACGATTCCCAGCGTTCCTTCCGAACCGATCAGGAGTTGTTTCAGGTCAAACCCGCGATTGTCTTTCTTTAGCGGTACTAGGCCATCGAAAATGCCACCATCGGGCATGACTGCTTCCAGTCCCAAAACCTGCGCGCGCATAGTGCCGTGGCGCAGCACCTGGGTACCGCCCGCATTGGTCGCAATTAGTCCGCCGACGGTGGCTGAACCCTTGCCACCCAGCGTCAGGGGAAAGCGCAAACCTTCCCTTTCCGCGGCCTCGTGCAGATGTTGCAAGATGACGCCGGCGTCACAAACGACCTGCCCGCTATCTGTGTCGAGATCCCTGATCGCATCCATCCGCCGCAGGGAGAGGACAATCGCCTCGCCGCTATCGTCGGGTGTCGCGCCGCCGGACATGCCACTGTTGCCACCCTGGGGAACGATCGGGATCTGATACTTCGCGCACAGCTTCACCAATCCAGCCACTTCGCTGGTGTCTTTGGGGGAGGCCAGGGCAATGGCGCGCCCGGTGTAGCGACCGCGCCAATCGGTCAGCCACGGCTCCATCAGGTCCGGATCGGAGGTCAGGCCACGCGCACCCAGCAGGGCCTGCGCATCGGCGAGGAAAGATTCGGTGTTGCTCATGATCGCGCCTATGGCACAGCCCGCCCTGTGCCCGCCAGAACTTGCGTTGCCTGAAAACTCAATTAAGCCGCCATTCAATTGTCGGTGCTATTGCCGCCGACATCATTCGGGTCGCGACCGGTTTTCGGGCGACCAAAGGGAGGCAGGAAACTCGATCGCGATGTTCAGCTGGACAGCCTTGTTCGCGCCATTAGCGCTGATGCTGCCCCCAGCAGGCACTGCCGATGATGCCACAAATCCAGCGCAGCTGGGCCCCAAGAAGCCGATTGCCGAAGCGTCTGCATCTGACCAGCAATGGACAGCATTCGAGGCCTGGCGCCCACAAGGGTATCCGATGCAGGTGCGGATCGAACGACGCGTCGTGATCCGGGTATCGCCCGCCCGCCCTAGCAATGCAGCGGTTCTGGCCGATTTGCCGCGGCGTTTCCCCGACCGTTTTGCCGAACGCAAGATGGGCAAGTGTTTCCCTATGCGCAGCGTGGCGGCGGTGCAGACAGGCGGGGCCAGCCGATTGATCTTGTTTCTGCGCGATCGCCGTATGATCAGCGCGCAACTTGAAAAAGCATGTCGCGCGCGGGATTTCTATTCGGGTTTCTATGTCGAACCGAGCGATGATGGAAATCTCTGCATCAACCGGGACAAGCTGCAATCGCGCACTGGTGCGAAGTGTGAATTGTCGCGAATTCGCCAAATGGTCCCCGTTCGAAACTAGGCCATTTCTTGACATTTCGGGGTGTTCTGGCAAATGGCGCGCCTGTGGTCTGCTCTCTCGCAGCATCACTTTGAAATCTCGCCCTTACGGGCGACCCAACTCCGGACATTTGAATGAAATTTGCCGATCTCGGCCTCTCAACTGAATTGATGCAAGCGGTTGATGCGGCCGGTTATAGTGAACCGACCCCGATCCAGGCCCAGGCGATCCCGCCCGTCCTGATGATGAAAGACATCATCGGCATCGCGCAGACGGGGACTGGCAAGACCGCCAGCTTTGTGCTTCCGATGATCGATATCATGGCAGCCGGCCGTCGCCGGGCGCTGATGCCGCGCAGCCTGATCCTAGAGCCGACTCGTGAATTGGCCGCGCAAGTTGCTGAAAATTTCGAAAAGTATGGCGAAAACCACGACCTGAAAATGGCGCTGCTGATTGGCGGCGTTCAAATGGGTGACCAGATCAAGGCGCTGAACGAAGGCGTTGATGTCCTGATTGCCACTCCGGGCCGCCTGATGGACCTGTTCGAGCGGGGCAAGATCCTGCTCAACGGGTGTGAGCTGCTGGTGATAGATGAAGCCGACCGGATGCTGGATATGGGCTTTATTCCCGATATCGAGTTCATTTGCTCGAAACTGCCGGAACAGCGCCAGACGATGCTGTTTTCCGCGACCATGCCGCCGCCGATTGAGAAATTGTCGAAGCAGTTCATGAGCAATCCCAAGCGGATCGAAGTGAGCCGGGCGGCGACGACGAACAAGGATATCACGGCCTTCAGGGTCAATGTGAAGCCGCGGCAGAAGCGCGAAACGCTGGAATGGCTGCTTCGCAACGACCACGTCGAAACGGCGATCATCTTCTCCAATCGCAAGACGACTGTGCGCGAACTGAACAAGCATTTGCAGCGCGCCGGTTTCAGCAGTGGCGAAATCCACGGCGACATTGACCAGGCAACGCGCCAGCAGGAACTGGATCGCTTCAAATCCGGCGATATCAACATTTTGGTTGCCAGTGATGTTGCGGCGCGCGGGTTGGACATCAAGGGCGTCAGCCACGTGTTCAATTTCGACACCCCATGGCACCCCGATGACTACGTTCACCGCATTGGCCGCACGGGCCGTGCCGGGGCCAAGGGGCGCGCATTTACATTTGTGACTGACGAAGATGCAGAAGCAATCGACAATGTCGAAAAGCTGACCAAATCCAAGATCCCTGTGTTCGGCAAGGATGATGTGCGGGTCGAACTGAAAGAGGCGCCGTCCAAGCCTGCCGATGACGACGAGCGCGACGAGAAGCCGCAACGCAAACCGCGCAAGGCCCGCCAAGAGACACGCGAAGAAACTGGCGACGAGGCTCCGCGCGAGCGCAAGCCACGCAAGAAGCGTGAAGAGCGTGAGGAAGAGCCCAAGCGATCGGAAACCAAGCGTGGCGGCGGGAAGCCTCGGCGTGAAGAACACGAAGAGCCGACTGAGCCGGGTGAGTGGAACGGTCCGCAGCCCGGATTTCTCGGCGTTTCGGCAACCAAGTAAGATCGCGGCCCGTTAACGGGTTGTTTGCGATGATTCTGGCAAGAGCCTCCATATGGACGTGCTTGCCGCCACCACTCTCGCAGTAATCGCGAAATTGGCCCCGATGGCCGTATTGTTCGCTATGCTTGCGCTCGTCGTGAAGCGCGGCGCGGTCTGGGATGCGCTGAAGCGTAGTCGGCATGAGAGTGAGGTCAATTTGGGCCTCGTCATCATCAACTATGTGATCCTCGCAGCCTTTTTCGCCAGCGCCGCTGCATGGTGGGCCGATGCGCTGGTTGTCAGCGAGACGCTTGCCGCGTTTTGGGCGGGTGCAACTCCTGTCCTGACATTGGTCGTCACGCTGCTTCTGGGCGAATTCGTGATCTACTGGCGCCACCGCATCGAGCATCTTCCGGCGCTATGGCCAATGCATGCCGTCCATCATTCCGATGAAGCGATGACCTGGCTCGCGTTGCTGCGGAAACATCCACTGGCGTACATCCTCGCGCTGTTCGTGGATACTGCGCCGCTGTTGCTGTTGGGCTTGCCGGTATGGGCCATCGCAGCGTGCGCACTGGTACGCGCGTGGTGGGGCCATTTCATTCACGCCGACGTGCCATGGACTCTCGGTCCGGTTGGCAAATGGTTGATCTCGCCAGCCGCACACCGCCTCCACCATATCGACGATCTCCAGCTGTGCGGCAGCAATTATGGCGGTGTGCTCACCCTGTGGGACCGTTTGTTCGGCACTTATATCGACCCTGCGCCCTATGTGAATTGCCGCACTGGCGTAGACGGCGGATCACGCGGCCTTGTGGGCGAGATCGCACGGCCATTTGAAGCATGGGCCGGCACTCGCCGCGCTGACACGACGACCAAAGCGGCCTGACCGGCGCGAATCTTCGCGCAAGCATCAGGCCGATTCAATCAAGGCACTGGTTTGATTTTGGAGTCGGCGGCCTTAAGGGAGCCGCCATGTATCCGAGCAAGACCCCGCCAGAACGCATCGCAGATGGAATTGTCCACGCGATTGGCCTTGTTGGCCTGTTGGTGGCGGGCGTGTTCCTGCTGCGAAAGACGACGCTGCTGGACGACCAATCGGTACAAATCGCAGCTGCGATCTATGTCGTTGCCGCGCTGTTCTCGATCAGCATTTCCTTTGCCTACCACCTGTTGCCCCGCCACCATTGGCGGGCGACACTGCGCAGGTGGGACCATGCGGCCATTTACCTGGTTATTGCGGGTACGTTCAGTCCACTGCTGGTCAAGGCAGGGACCTGGACTGCGAGCATGATTCTGGCCGTAATCTGGCTCTTCGCGCTCATGGGCATGTGGTTCAAATTCTTCGCTACCGAAATCGACTCGCGCTGGTCGCTTGTTTCCTATCTCGGGCTAGGCTGGTTCGCCCTGATCGCTCTGCCGGACTTCTGGGCCGAGCTTCCGGGATTTACGACTGCAGCGATTGCCGCAGGCGGGATATTTTACACGATCGGTACGCTGTTCTACCGCAAAAAAGGACTCAGCTATCGCTACCCGATCTGGCATGCCTTCGGCACGCTCGGTGGCGGCTCGTTCTTTGCTGCGATCTGGGTGGCGATTTCCAGCTAGTCCGCCGCTTTCACGAAGCTGTCGATGACCCGCTTGAGACCGCTGGTCTCGAATTCGATCTCCAGCTTGTTGCCTTCCTGGTCCATGACGAAGCCGTAACCGAATTTGTCGTGGAACACGCGCTGACCCACGGCGATGTCGGTGCGCGGCTTGGCGGCGAAGCTGGCGGCGCTTCGCCGGCTTTCCTTCACCACGGCCTGTTTGGTGTCGTAACCGCTCGACAAGGCGCGTTGCCAGCCGGGGCCGCGGGCGTTTGAGCGATCGGGGCGTGACCCGCTGACATGGGCGAAGGGATCGTCGCTTTCGCTCCAATTGGCACGCCAGAGCGAGGCACCACCGGTCATGGTTGTTTCCTGCTCAATCTGGTCTTCGGGCAATTCCTCAATGAAACGGCTCGGGATGGAGCTGGTCCATTGGCCATAAATGCGCCGGTTGGCAGCGTGCAGGATTGTGCAGCGCCGCCGCGCACGGGTGATCGCGACATAGGCGAGGCGGCGTTCTTCCTCGAGGCTGGCCAACCCGCCTTCGTCGAGCGAACGCTGACTCGGGAATACGCCTTCCTCCCAGCCGACCAGGAAGAGGTGGTTGAACTCCAAACCTTTGGCGGCGTGGATGGTCATGATGGTGACCTTCTCGTCATCAGGGTTGGCGTCATTGTCCATCACCAGGCTGACATGCTCGAGGAAATCGCCCAGCGTCTCGTATTCTTCCATCGCGCGAGCGAGTTCGGACAGGTTTTCGAGCCGTCCTTTGGCCTCGGCCGATTTCTCGTTTTCGAGCATGGTGGTATAGCCGGTGTCGTCGAGGACCTGTCGCAGCAATTCCGACGGGGTCGTTACTTCGGCCTGTTCACGCCAATGCAGGAATTGGCCCATCAGCCCCGCAATCGTGCCCGCGGCGCGTTTGGGCAGCTCGTCACTATCTGCCAATTGCAGTGACGCAGCCGCTAGGGGCAGGCCGGTGCGCCGGGCATGCTGGTGCATCTTCTCCAACGTCTTGGCTCCAAGCCCGCGTTTGGGCTGGTTGTAGATCCGCTCAAACGCAAGGTCGTCTTGCGGCTGGGCGATGACCCGCAGATAGGCGAGCGCATCTCGGATTTCTGCGCGTTCGTAGAAGCGGAAGCCGCCGATGATCCGGTAATTGAGGCCGATCTGGATGAAGCGGTCTTCAAATTCGCGGGTCTGGTATTGCGCGCGGACGAGGATCGCAACTTCATCCAGCGGTGCGCCTTCACGCTCCAGCCGTTCGATCTCTTCGCCAACGCGCCGCGCTTCCTCGGGGCCGTCCCAAACGCCGATCACGCGAACTTTTTCGCCGCCATCAATCTCGGTCCACAGCGTTTTGCCGAGCCGCTCGCTATTGGCACCTATCAGGCCCGATGCAGCCGCGAGGATATAGGGGGTGGAGCGATAATTCTGCTCCAGCTTGATGACTTTCGCCCCCGGGAAATCCTTTTCGAACCGCAGGATATTGGCGACTTCTGCGCCGCGCCAGGAGTAGATCGACTGGTCATCATCGCCGACCACGCAGATATTCTTGCGCTCCTGCGCAAGCAGTCGCAGCCAGAGATACTGGACGGCGTTGGTGTCCTGATACTCGTCCACCAGGATATATTTGAAGCGGCGCTGGTACTCCTCCAACACACCACGTTCGCGGCGGAAAATGTTGAGCATGTGGAGCAACAAATCGCCGAAATCGCAGGCGTTGAGCGCTTTCAAACGATCCTGGTACAATGTGTAGAAGTGATTGCCTTTGCCATCGGCGTAGCTTTCGTTCTCGATTGCATCGAGATCACCGGGATTGAGCCCGCGGTTCTTCCACCGGTCAATCAGCCCGGCCAATTGCCGCGCAGGCCAGCGTTTCTCGTCCAGATCGTTCTGCTGGATCAGTTGTTTGAGCAAGCGCAACTGGTCGTCGGTGTCGATGATGGTGAAATTGCTTTGCAATCCGACAAGTTCGGCATGGCGACGCAGCATCTTGGCGCAAATCGAATGAAACGTGCCGAGCCAAGGCATACCCTCCACCGCATCGCCGATATGTTGTCCAACACGGTGCCGCATTTCACGTGCGGCCTTGTTGGTGAAGGTGACGCATAGCACCTCGCTCGGCCAGGCCTTGCGCGTTGCAATCAGATGCGCAAGCCGGGCGGTTAGTGCGGCGGTCTTGCCAGTACCCGCTCCGGCCAGCATCAGCACCGGGCCCTCAGTCGTCAACACAGCCTCACGCTGCGGCATGTTCAGCCGTTCCGCATAAGGCGGAAGGTCGGCATCTCCGGCAGCTTCGGCCAGCGGGTAGAGGGCAGGGGATGTGTCAGTCATGCGATCAGTGAACAGTTAGGGAACATCGCCATTGTCCGCAAGCGCGCTGTCTGCCATTCTACCGGATGGGTAGAGACAGGAAGAGGAGGGTAAGATGCTGACAGGAGGCTGCCATTGCGGGGCGATCCGTTACGAGATCAAGGGTGAAGTGATCAATCACTCCCTGTGCCACTGCACCGATTGCCGCCGGGCGACAGGCGCGCCGATGGTGGGCTGGGCCATGACCAGCGACGAAAACCTGACCATCACCGGCGAGCCTTCCATCTATGCTTCCTCGGAACATGGCCGACGCTATTTCTGCGTCCAGTGCGGCACCGGCTTGTTCTATTCCAATGCCGAAAATCTGCCGGGGCTGGTCGACACCCAGACTGCAACGCTAGACGAACCCGAAGCCTTGCCTGCGCAGGCCCATATCCAGACGGCGGACCGGATTGCGTGGATGAAGGATGTGCATACGCTGCCGGAATTCGAGCGCTTCCCGCCACAGGAATAGGCCGCAAGCATTTCGCCGCGTTTGCGGCACGGAAACAGGCGATTGGCCGGATTTGCGCGATGAGCGCAGGCTGGTTGGCTTGTCGGGATCATACAAGTGGACCATCACGTGACTGTCTCGAAACGAGATGGGTCGCGTTCGTCACGCACGGGAATTTTAAGGAGCATCCCATGCGTAGATTTACCCTGAATATGTGTGTTCTGACCGGTCTGGTCGTCCCTGCGTCGCTGGTGGCGCAGGATATGCCTGGAGATCCACCGGCCGGGCCCGCTAGCGAAGCAGCCGAGGGAGCAACAGGCGCGCAGCTGACGCCTGAACGGCTGGCTGCCTATGAAAGCTGGAGCGCCGAGCAGCGCACCCAGTATGACGCCTGGCCGGGCGATACCCAGGCCTATTACTGGACCTTGTCCCCGCCGCGGCAGGAAGTGTTCTGGCGCATTTCGGACAATGACAAGCTTGCCCTGACCGCGATGAGTGAACCGGATCGTGCTGCTGCGTGGGAAATGGTCGAGGAGCGCATGCTTTCCAACGACCCGCCGGTTTCGAGCGGACCTGAAGGGACGCAAGACATGGCGGCTGACGATGCGCAGTCACCACCAGATCCAACCCCGCCCTTACTCGATGACAAGGCGGAGCCGCGCGGGATCTAACCCGACGGTGGTGAAATGCGTCAGTCGGAGTCGGGGAGGTGCTTCAGCAAGGTCAGCTTGGCCTTCCCGACCCGGCGTTCGGCGAGGACATCGAAGGCTTTGACCTTGATGTCCTCCCGGGCGCCGGTCTCCAGCGCAACCCATGTTGCTTCACCGATCCAGCCCAAGCGAAGGAGCCGGTCGAGCGCCACAGCGCCAGCCCCTGTCTCGTAGGGCGGATCGAGCAGGATGAGATCATATGGTGCCTTGGCCGGGCCAAGAGCCATGACCGAACCGGCATTCAAGGTGGTGCGACGGCGGGCATCGAATGTCGCGATATTGGCGCGAATGGCGTCGAGAGCCGGTTTGTCCTGCTCGACAAAGAGGCAGTGCGCCGCGCCCCGTGACAAAGCCTCGAATCCCAATGCGCCGGATCCTGCAAACAGATCGACGACCGACAACCCTTCGAACGTGCCCAGACGGCTGGTCAGCATGGAGAACAACGTTTCACGCGTGCGGTCGGCTGTGGGGCGTGTGCTGTCGCCCTTGGGCGAGACAAGCTTCCGGCCCCGCCATTCGCCAGCGATAATTCTCATTTGCTGGGCGACTTCTTCAATGTGCTGACAAAGCGCCCCAGATCGCCCTTGCGGATTTCGACCGCTTGGCCGCGCGGCAAATCGGCCAGTTCGAACGGGCCATAGGCAGTGCGCATCAGGCGGCTAACCTCCAGCCCGAAATGTTCGAGGACTTTGCGAATCTCGCGGTTCTTGCCCTCGGTGATCGTCATCTCGATCCACTGGTTGCGGCCTGTGCGCCGTTCCATATTGGCGTCGATCCGCCCGTAGCGGATGCCGTCGATCGTGATGCCTTCGATCAGGCTTTCCAGTTGTTCCTGGGCGATCTCGCCAAAGGCGCGGGCACGATATGTGCGCGGGATGCCCGAAGACGGCAATTCCATCCGGCGTTTGAGCCCGCCATCATTGGTCAGCAGCAACAGTCCTTCGGTATTGTAGTCGAGTCGCCCGATTGGCATCACCCGCCCTGCATCCTTGGGTAGGGCGTTTTTCAGCGCATCGTAAATTGTCGGGCGCCCCTTGGGGTCGAACTCGGCCGTCAGCAGGCCGGTCGGCTTGTGAAAAGCAAACAGACGTGTCGGCTCTGCCTTACCCACCGGCTTCCCGTCCACTGTGATGCCGCGCAAGCTTTCGAGGAAGGTCGCGGGCGTTTCAACAATCTTGCCATGAAGCGCGATGCGGCCGTCGGCGATCATGCGCTCTACCTCGCGGCGGCTGGCAACGCCGGCCCGAGCGAGGAGTTTCGCGATGCGATCGCCCGGGGGCCGTTCATCGAGGGGATCATAGCTGGATGTCATGCTCGCGCCCCTACACGCCTGTTCACGCCGGTGGAAGCGCGAAGCACAAGGGCTTCCCTCGCACGTGAACCGCGCTAGTGTCGCCGCAACGGGAGTAAAGGGATCCTCTATGTCTGATGCAGCCGCAAAAAAGCCGGGTTGGCGTGCCGTTCTGGCCGCGTTGGGTCAGCGCAAGACAGCCTATATGTTGCTGTTCGGCTTTGCTGCCGGCCTGCCCTATGCCCTTGTGTTGGGCACGCTCTACGCTTGGCTTTCGGACAGTGGCGAAATCGATCTGGAGACGATGGGCGTATTCTCGCTGATCGGGCTCGCTTACGCTTTTAAGTTCCTGTGGTCGCCGGCGCTCGACCGGGTCGATATTCCGGTGCTGAGCAAGCTGGGCAAGCGCAAGCAATGGATTGTCACGGCCCAATTGGTGATCGGCGCAGCGCTGACATCGCTCAGTTTCATCGCGCCCAGCAACGAGACAATCGGCATCTTCAGTCTGCTGGCGGGCCTCGCAGCCTTTGCCAGTGCGACTCAGGACGTGGTGATCGACGCCTGGCGCGTCGATGTCGCAGACGAGGTCGCGACCATCGATATCCTCTCGACCGTCTACCAGATGGGCTATCGCATCGCGGCGCTGGTCGGTGGCGCCCTCGCGCTGTTCCTGGCTGAGCGGACCGACTGGCCGACCGTTTATCTCACCATGGGGGCATTGATGCTGGTGGTAGGATTTGCCGGCCTGTGGGCACCGGATGCCGACGCGACTGCGCTCGAGGCGACCGGCGACGAGGACAAGAACGACCCATACGGCCTGCGCAAGCCCGGCCAATTGGCGCCGCGCCTTCGGGCTTGGTCACTTGGCGCCGTGGCCTTGCTGTGGGGCTGGGCACTGGTGACCGTAGGCGTCTTCATGGTCCGCTCTCTTTCGAGCAACCCCGACACGCGTCCGGATTCGGTCGAGTTCATCTCGACCATGGGGCCACTGATCGTGGTGGCAACGGTGGTGATACCGTCGCTGATCGCGGCGTGGCTGGTGCGGCAGGAACGATCTGGCACCAACTTGCTGACCGAGGCTGCACCGGCGCAATCCAGCGCTGACAGGGCGATCGATCATCTCTACCGCGCACTGGTACTGCCGCTGACCGACCTGATCGGGCGCTTGGGCTGGGCGATGATTATCGTGATTGCGCTAGTCCTGACATATCGCATCACCGACGCGATCTGGGGCAGCTTTGCTTACCCCTTCTATCTCGGTGAACTGCAATACACGAAAGATGAGGTCGCTGTGGCGTCCAAGTTCTTCGGCGTTGGTGCGCTGTTGGTGGGTCTTGCTTTGGGCGGCTATTTGCTCACGGCCATCGGACGTATGCTGACCCTGACGCTTGGGGCATTCTTCGCGGCAGCGACCAACCTCCTCTACGCCGATCTTGCCCGCGGCGGAGCGGTTGTGCAGGCTGTGGCGGACAATAGCGGCTTTACCTGGCTTGTCTCCCAATTGGGCGGCGATCCGGCTTTGGCCAAGCTGATGATGGCCATTGCGGGCGAGAACATCGCCGTTGGTGTCGCCGGGGCAGCCTTCGTTGCGTATCTCTCCAGCATCGTGTCCAAGGGTTACAGCGCAGTGCAATATGCGCTCCTGTCATCGCTCACTCTGCTGGTCGGCACGCTGGGGCGCGGAGCACTGGGCCAGATGATCGAAGAGCAGGGCTATTTCGACGTCTTCATCCTGACGACACTGATCGGCATGGGCGCAGTGGTCCTGTGCATCATCGAGTGGATCAGGCAGGCGCGACTGGGTAAGGCCGCCGGTGTGGTAGCCCCCGAGGCCAAGGCCGAGCCAGCGGAATAATAGCGAGTGCCGACGCATATCCCGAGCTGCCCCGCGTGCGAGCATCCGGCTTCACCCAAGCTCTTGTTCTGGGGGCTTCACAAGCCGTTTGATTGCAGGGGCTGCGGCAGGCTTCTGGTCGTCCCCAAGGCGGGGACAGCCACTTTGGCGATCACTGCCTACCTCGTTTATTTCAAGTTCAAACAAGGAATGACGGGTACGCAGGAATTTGGTCTGATCCTTGCCATCAGTGCGGTCATTCTGATTCTCAGCTGGATCGCGATGCGCCCGAAGCTAGCTAAGCCGGAATCTGATGATTGAGTCTTAAGACTTCGCCAGCGAGGTAAAGCGAGCCAGCGATCAGTACCGGCAGTCCATCGTCCGGCAAAGCGGAGAGGGCGGCAGGCACATCGCTCGCCCCCTTCGTACTGGAACCGAATGCTGTCGCTGGATGGCTGGCATGGGTCGGTATGGGAACGGCGGTAAGGCTGGCTATTCTCTCCGCCATCGGATCAATCAGCGCGCGCGGGTCCTTGTTGTCGAGCATTCCAATGATCAGGTGAACACGCTGGCCGTTAAAGTGGCGCGCGATGGCTTCGCCCGCACTGCGATTATGGCCGCCGTCCAGCCAGACCTCACGCTGTTTGGCCAACGGCCCATCTGCCAGACGCTGCATTCGCGCAGGCCACTGAGCCGTGCGCATCCCCTGCGACAAAGCCTCGGGAGTTACCGGAATGCGATCTTGGTGGCGCAGCATCGCAATGGCTAGCGCTGCATTCTCCGCCTGATGCTGGCCCGCCATAGCGGGGAGTGGCAGTTCGAGCAGGCCGTTCTGATCCGAGTAATTCAGTTCGGCACCAGCACCATCCATATTCCAATTTCTTCCGCGCATTTTGAGAGTAGCGCCGCTTCGCATCACAGCGTGCTCGATCTCTCGCGTCGACCCGTCATCATAGGAAAGGGTGACCAGGGGCACACCGTCTTTCGCAATCCCCGCCTTTTCAAACGCGATCCGGCTGATCGGATCTTTGGGCACGCCCTCCTCAGGTGCGAGGAGGAACCGTTCGTGGTCGATCCCGAGCGCCGCAATCCCGCAAGCCGCCAGCACGTCTGGCTCCAGCACGTTGGTCGCATCAAAACGTCCGCCCAAACCCACTTCGACGACACAAGCATCAGCGGGCTCACGTGAAAAGGCGAGGAAGGCAGCCGCAATGGTGACTTCGAAGAAGCTGGGGTTGAGGTCTTCCCCTGCATCGAGAACCTCCGCGAGCAATGCGGCCAGCGGATCGTCTTCAATCAATCGTCCTGCCAAGCGAATCCGCTCATTATAGCGGACCAGATGCGGGCTGGTGGTGACGTGCACGCGCTTGCCATCGGCCTCCAGCATGGCGCTTAGAAAGGCACAGGTGGACCCTTTGCCATTGGTCCCGGCGACATGGAATACCGGCGGCAGCTGCGTGTGCGGATCGCCCAGCCGTAACAGCAGGGCGCGCGTGGTCTCCAACCCTAGTCGGCCATCGGGCACAGACAATTGGCCCAGCCGGTCAAGCTGGGCCTGGACCCCGGGATGATCGGAGCGGGCGAAGTCCCGCATAGAGGCGCTTACGCCGCAGCCTTGGGCTGCATGTAACCGAGCAGGGTTGCCAGTTCTTCCCGCAGCTGGTGGCGGTGGACGACGCGGTCAACCATGCCGTGCTTGTGCAGATATTCTGCGCGCTGGAAGCCTTCGGGCAATTGCTCGCGGATCGTGTCCTGGATCACCCGTTGCCCGGCAAAGCCGATCAGCGCACCAGGCTCGGCAATCTGGACATCGCCGAGCATGGCATAGCTGGCGGTCACACCGCCCGTGGTCGGATCGGTCAGCACGACGATATACGGTAGTCCTGCAGCTTTCAGGCGACGGGTCATCACCGTGGCCTTGGGCATCTGCATCAGGCTCAGGATGCCTTCCTGCATCCGTGCGCCGCCAGCAGCGGTCACCACGATATACGCGCATTTTCGGGTCAGCGCGCGTTCGGCCCCGGCGCAAAAGGCGGTGCCCACGGCCATGCCCATGCTTCCGCCCATAAAGCCGAAATCCTGCACCCCGACGACTGCGGGATGACCTTCGATCTCGCCCGATCCGACGGTGAAAGCATCAGCATGCGGGTTCTTCGCACGGGCTTGTTTGATGCGGTCGGTATATTTCTTCGAATCGCGGAATTTCAGCGGGTCTTCAGTCACTTCGGGCTGGGGCAGAACTTCAAAGCCGATGTCGAGCATCTGGCTCAGCCGCTCGTCTGCACCGATCCGGCCATGATGGTCACACCGCGGGCAAACCTGCTGGTTGTCCTCGAATTCCTTGGTGAACAGCATCTCTGCGCAAGAAGGGCACTTGACCCACAGATTGTCGGGCGTCTCACGCTTGTTGCCGAAGGGCAGCGAATTACGGACGCGGGAAATCCAGTTCATGGCAAATTTTCCTTAGCGCGCCGAATGCACGGCGCTTGCGAGGGCGGTCGTCAGCTCTTGTAGCTTGGCCGGGGCATCCTTGCCAAATTCGCCGACCAGTTCGACCAGGGCGGAGCCGACGACGACACCATCGGCGACCTTGGCGATGGCGCTCGCCTGTTCGGGTGTGCGCACACCAAACCCGACCGCTACCGGAATGTCGGTCGATTGCTTGATGCGGGCAACATTGGCTTCGATCGATTCGATAGCGGCTTGTTGCTTGCCGGTGATCCCGGCAACGGAGACATAATACAAGAACCCGTCCGAACCTTGGAGCACTTGCGGCAAACGCGCGGCATCGGTGGTGGGGGTAGCCAGCCGGATCGGGGCAATGCCCCTGGCACGCAGGGCAGGGCCAAGCGCCTCGTCTTCTTCGGGCGGGATATCGACGCAAATCACGCCATCGACGCCCGCTTTCGCGCACTCATCGGCAAACCATTCCGGCCCGCGCCGCACCATCGGGTTGGCATAGCCCATCAGGATAAGCGGCACGTCGGGGTGTCGGGTGCGGAAAGCGCTCGCATGCGCAAAAATGTCCGCCGTTGTGATGCCATCTCCAAGCGCGCGCAGATTGGCTTCCTGGATCGCGGGGCCATCGGCCATCGGATCGGTGAAAGGCATGCCCAGCTCGATCACATCCGCCCCCCCTGCGACGAGCGCGTCGAGATTGGCTGCGGTGTCGCCATCGCCTGCGGTAATGAAGCAGACGAGGGCGGGGTTCGAGAAGGCGGCACTTAGCCTGCTCACATCTTCACTCCCAGCTTCTCCGCCACGGTGAAGATATCCTTGTCGCCTCTTCCGCACAGATTCATCAGGATGATCTGGTCGTCCGGCATTTCCTTCGCGCGTTTGGCGACGGCAGCGATGGCATGGCTCGGCTCAAGCGCTGGAATGATACCCTCCGTGCGGCACAGCAGCTGGAAACCGTCCAGCGCCTCGTCGTCTGTGACGGCGGTGTATTCCACGCGGCCCGTGTCCTTGAGCCAGGCGTGTTCCGGGCCGATGCCGGGATAGTCGAGGCCGGCGCTGATCGAGTGGCCTTCGGTAATCTGGCCGTCATCGTCCTGTAGCAAGTAAGTCTTGTTGCCATGGAGCACGCCGGGTGACCCGCCGAGCAGGCTTGCCGCGTGTTCGTTGCCATCAAGGCCGTGCCCCGCCGCTTCGACGCCGAGCATCTTGACGTCCTTATCGTCAAGGAAGGGGTGAAACAGCCCGAGCGCGTTGGATCCGCCGCCGATGCAGGCTATAAGCAGGTCGGGCAGGCGTCCGACGCGATCGAGCATTTGTGCGCGCGCTTCGGTGCCGATCACGCTCTGGAAGTTGCGGACCAGTTCCGGGTAGGGGTGCGGTCCTGCCGCCGTGCCGATGATGTAAAAGGTGTCGTGGACATTCGCGACCCAGTCGCGCAGCCCTTCGTTCATCGCGTCTTTGAGAGTCGCGCCGCCGCTGGTGACGGGGACGACTTCCGCGCCGAGCAGCTTCATGCGGAACACATTGGGCGACTGCCGCTTCACATCCTCCGCGCCCATATAGATTACGCAGGGCAGGCCAAAGCGGGCGCACACGGTCGCCGTGGCAACACCATGCTGGCCTGCGCCGGTCTCGGCGATAATGCGGGTCTTGCCCATGCGGATCGCGAGCAGGATCTGCCCGATACAATTGTTGATCTTGTGCGCGCCGGTGTGATTGAGCTCGTCGCGCTTGAACCACACTTGCGCGCCACCCAGCGCTTCCGTCAGCCGTTCTGCAAAGTAGAGCGGGGAAGGGCGCCCGACATAGTGTTTCATCAGGTCGTCGAATTCGGCCTGGAACGCCGGATCGGCTTGCGCTGCGCGATATTCGCGCTCCAGATCGAGCACCAGCGGCATAAGAGTTTCGGCGACATAACGCCCACCAAAATCGCCGAAATGCCCTCGGTCATCGGGTTGCGTGCGGAAGGAATTGGGTTGGTTTGTCATACAGAGCGCGCCGCTTTGCAGAAGGCGGCGATTCTGTCCACGTCCTTGACGCCCGGCGCGCTTTCCAATCCACTCGAAGCATCGACCAGTTCGGTTCTGGTTTCGCGGATGGCTTGGGCGACATTGTCCGGCGTCAGCCCCCCGGCGAGGCCCCAGGGTGTGCGATGGTCGAAGCCGGCCAGCACGTCCCAACGGAATGTCTCGCCATTTCCTCCCGGCAGCGCCTTGGCCGGAGAATCGAACAGGATGCGGTCTACCGCACCTTCGAAACGCCGCGACTTTTCCAGGGTTGCCGCATCGCGCACACCCAGCGCTCTCCACACTTCAAGGCCGGTCTGCTTGCGCACAAGGCTCGTCCATTCTGGTGTCTCACCGCCGTGAAACTGCACGATATCCGGCTTGATCGCGCCAATAGCACGAGCGGTGTTTTCGGCTGTTTCATTGACGAGAAGCAAGACCGTTTTCACATGCTTCGGCACAGTCTGACGCAGCCGCGCAGCATCGGCGACGGAAACGAAGCGCGGGCTTTTCTGGTAATTTACCAGACCGATATGGGTTGCACCCGCATTGACGGCAGCTTCGATGGTCTCGGGAGTCGAAAGTCCGCAGATCTTGATCTTGGTCATGCAGCGGCGTTGCTAGAGATCGTCCGCCAGATCAATAGTGCGCGCAATCGCCTTGCGGCTTTCTGCCGGCGAATGGCTCATCGCGATGATCGCCGCGTCGGGGAACGCAGCGTCGAAATTGCGCACCGATTGGGCGTAGGCTTCCGGCACAGCATCGGCGAGATTGCCAAGTGTACGCGAGCTGCTCGCTTTGATCATACACCCGCCAAAGGCGATGCTCTTCGCAGGTATGCCAACCGTGATGTTGTCCGCCGTGTGCGCGCCGCCCGGATAGTAAATCTTGAGCGGAGAGAAAGACGCAGCGCCAGCACCCGTCGCCCAACCATCGCCATTGAAACGGAATGTGTTGCGGGCTGGTTCGAACCCGTTGGCGGGGCCGTCGACATTGGTCACGGGATGCGCCCAGGTCGCAATGTTGGCCTGATGCAGGGCCGCGATCCCGCCCATCTTGTCTTTGTGGGCGTGGGTCACCAACGCAGTGCTGACAGGCTTGGTGAGAACTGTCTCGGCCCAACGCAAAATCAAATCGGTTTGAGCATCGGTCCAGGCCGTATCCACCAGCAAGGTCCGGTCGCCATCGACAACCAGCAATCCGTTCGACGGCACAGGGCCGATGCCGGGAAGATCGAGGTAAGATGTGTGTTGCCACACCCCATCGGCCAGTTTGGTGAAGGAAATGTCGCCGAACCTGACAACATCGCGTTCCGCCTCCTGCACCGCGATAGGCGCGCGGATTTCGCCCGGGATGCAGGCAGTCAGAATCAGGGCCGTTGCGAGAACAGCCAATTTCCGGATCACAAAGTTGCCTCGATGTCGCGCGCGGCCTGCACCGGGTCGGCAGCCTTGCTGATCGGACGCCCGATCACCAGCACGCTGGCGCCATCGTCGCGGGCCTGACGGGGCGTCACGACCCGCTTTTGATCCCCGGTTGCGCTGCCGGCTGGACGCAGCCCGGGGACTACGAAGAAACCCTTCTTCCATTGTTTGTGGACAGCACCGACTTCGTGGCCAGAGCAGACGATCCCGTCGAGCCCGGCGCTATCGGCCAGTTCGGCCAGTCGCATGACCTGATCGTGCGAGCTGCCGCCGATCCCGGTCTGGGTCATGTCGCGTTCGTCGAGGCTGGTCAGCATGGTCACGCCCACGACCTTGGTTCCCTCGGCGGCCGCCGCCTTGGCATCTTCCATCATCGCGCGCCCACCGCCGGCATGGACCGTCACAATGGCGGGCTCCAACACATGGATCGCCTGCATTGCGCCCGCGACGGTGTTTGGAATGTCATGCAACTTCAGGTCGAGAAAAATGGGCAGGCCGCAATGGGCGATCTCGTGGACCCCGTGATGGCCATGGGCGTAGAAGAATTCCATGCCCAGCTTTACGCCGCCAATATGGGCTTTGACCTTGTTGACCAGTTCCTTGGCCGCGTCGAGCCGGGGGAGGTCAAGCGCAAGGAAAACCGGATTGCTCACGGTGCCTTGCTCTCTGGCTTGAGATCTTCGCTCTCGTCCTGGGGTAGTGCTGGCGAACCGGACTCGGGAGATGGAGCTGGCGCGGGTTTGGGCGTGTCTGTTGCTGCAGGAGCGGGGGTCGGTTTGGCCGAAACCGGCGGCGCGATATTGGTTCGCGCAGCGTTCTCCAGCGAGGCAACCTTGCGTGACAAGGTCCAGCGAACGCCGCGATGATAGATCCACATCGGAACGAGGCCGAGCAGGAACGATACGATCACCAGCGCCGGCACCTTGGTTTCGATGAGAAGGTTTTCCCAAATCATCACTTCGACCGGGTTCCAGTTGAACCAGGAAAACAGCAGCAGTGCGAAAAGGATCAGGACCCAGACGGCGGTACGGACGATCTGCAAGGTTAAACCTCCTTTTTGCAGTTGATGCTAGGCCGCGATGCAGCCTGCGTCTAGGTGCGGGTGCCGTCGCTAGTGACCTAGCCGAACACGCGCTGGAAAATTGTATCGACCTGCTTGAAGTGATATTCGAGGTCGAAACGTTCTTCCAACTCGCTTTCGGAAAGGGCTGCGGTCACTTCTTCATCCTGCTTCAGCAGGTCGAGCAGCATCAGCTTGCCGTCCGATTCCCACACCTTCATCGCATTGCGTTGAACCAGGCGATAAGCATCCTCGCGACTGACGCCGTTCTGGGTCAGCGCCAGCAAGACCCGCTGCGAATGGATCAGGCCGCCCATGCGATCCATGTTGGCCTGCATGCGTTCCGGATAGACCAGCAGCTTGTCCACGACACCTGTTAGCCGGGCAAGGGCGAAATCGAGCGTGATGCAGGCGTCGGGCCCTATAAAACGCTCTACCGAACTGTGCGAGATATCGCGTTCATGCCACAGTGCGACATTCTCCAGCGCGGGCATCGCATAGGCGCGGATCATGCGGGCCTGGCCGGTCAGGTTCTCTGTCAGGATCGGATTGCGCTTATGCGGCATCGCGCTCGAGCCTTTCTGGCCGGGCGAGAAATACTCCTCGGCTTCGAGGACTTCAGTGCGCTGCAAGTGGCGAATCTCGATCGCCAGGCGCTCGATCGATCCAGCAATGACGGCGAGGGTGGAGAAATACATTGCGTGGCGATCGCGCGGGATGACCTGCGTGCTCACCGGTTCGGCCGTAAGGCCAAGCTTTTCTGCGACATGTTCTTCCACCGACGGATCGATATTGGCGAACGTGCCGACCGCGCCGGAGATGGCACAGGTGGCAATTTCCTCGCGAGCAGCCAGCAAGCGCGTCTTGCAGCGATCAAATTCGGCATAAGCCTGTGCCAGTTTGAGGCCGAAGGTCACCGGTTCCGCATGGATACCATGGCTGCGACCGATAGTAGGGGTGTACTTGTGCTCCTCGGCCCGGCGCTTGATCGCGGCCAGCAACGCGTCGAGGTCTTCGAGCAGGATATCAGTCGAGCGCGCAAGCTGCACCGCCAGCGTCGTATCCAGCACATCGCTGCTGGTCATGCCCTGGTGCATGAAGCGGGCTTCGTCGCCTACGTTCTCCGCCACCCAGGTCAGGAAAGCGATGACGTCGTGCTTGGTGACAGCCTCGATCGCGTCGATCGCGGCTACGTCGATTTTCGGATCGGTTGCCCACCAATCCCACAGCGCCTTCGCCGCGCTTTCAGGGACGACGCCGAGCTCGACCAGTTTTTCCGTCGCATGCGCCTCGATCTCGAACCAGATGCGGTATTTTGCCTCTGGCTCCCAAAGGGCAGTCATGTCTGGGCGAGAATAGCGGGGGACCATGGGGTCTACTCCGGATGTGTGAGGTTGAAACTGTTGCGCGGCGGCTAAGCGGGCGGGCGGGTGAGATCAAGCCCCCTGGATCAGTCCCCCTAGATCAATCCCTTCGCCCGTAGAGACACATGGCCTTCGCGCCCGACGATTACATGATCGTGGACAGTAATCCCCAGCAATCGTCCGGCTTCGGCGATACGGCTGGTAATCTGGATGTCAGCTCGGCTCGGTTCCGGGTTGCCGCTGGGGTGGTTGTGAACAAGGATCAGGGCCGTTGCGCCGATATCGAGCCCCCGCTTGATCACCTCGCGTGGGTGGATCGCAGCTTCGTCGATCGAGCCATCGCCGACATGATGATCCTGAATCAACCGGTTCTGCGCATTGAGATAGAGCACACGGACGCGCTCTACCGTCAAATGCGCCATGTCCACCGTCAAGTAATCGAGCAGGGCCTGCCAACTGCCAAGCACAGGCTTCTGCTGCACTTCGTTGCGGGCCATCCGGCGTGCAGCGGTCGATACCGCCTTGAGCGCCGCAGCGCTGGCTTTGCCCATACCTTTGACTTCGGCCAGAGCGCCCGGCTCTGCATTCAGGACCCCGGCAAGCGATCCGAACCTCGCGATCAATGCCTTGGCAACCGGCTTGGTATCGCCCTGGCGAAAGGCTGCAAACAGCAGGTATTCCAGAACTTCATAATCGGCGAGAGCCTCTGCTCCGCCGTTGAGAAGACGCTCGCGCAACCGCGTGCGATGGCCGGTGCCACCATGGGGCGCCTGCTTGGCGTGCTTTTCCTGGTCAGCTTCGGGCAAGTTGGCTCCCACTAGACGCATTGCTTTGATTGCATTGCCTTTGGCGGGCGAAACGCGCAAGTGGACAGCAATGGCAGAGGGCGAGGAAACACTGGTCGCGGCAGCCCGGACGCACCGCAGCGCCACGCAGGTTGCACTGCGCGGCGTGCTGGTGCTGTTTGCCGTGCTGCTGGTGGGCTTGGCGATTGTCTGGTTCTCGCGCGAAGAGATTGCCGAGAACGTGATCGCCGAACAGATCGAAGCAAATGATCTGCCGGCCACTTACGATATTGAATCGATCGGGCCGTCCCAGCAGGTTTTGTCCAATGTCGTAATCGGCGATGCCGCTGCACCTGATCTGACGATCGATCGGGTCAGCGTGAACCTCGATTTCCAGTTTGGTTTTCCGTCAGTGGGCAGGATCGAGTTGATCAATCCACGGCTGTTCGGCCGGATTTCTCCGGATGGGGTAAGTTTCGGCTCGCTGGATAAGGTGCTGTTTGCCGAAAGTGACGACCCGCCGGCTCTGCCGGCATTCGACATCAAACTGGTCGACGGGCGTGCGCGGATCGAGTCACCGTGGGGCACCATCGGAGTAAAGGCCAATGGCGAAGGTCGGCTCGACGATGGTTTCACGGGGACTCTGGCAGCCATTGCACCCCAGTTCGCATTCGAAGGCTGCAACGCCGATCGCATCACGTTGTTCGGGAAAGTTGCGGTTGCCGATGGCGCCCCTTCATTCTCCGGGCCTGCTCGCATGTCGCAGCTGGCTTGCGAAGAGCTCGGTGTTGATGCGGGGCAGACAGATCTCTCGCTCGCGCTGGTCGGCGACCCGACGCTCGACGGTTTCGATGCGGAGATTGAGGGCGGGGTAAACGCGCTCGCTGCTGCGGGTTTGGCTGTTGGGGACAGTGCAGTCGATGCGCGCCTGACCTTGCGTGATGGGCGGATCGTTTCGCGTTACGACATCGCCATGAATCGCGTTGCCGCTGAGGCCGTTGCGCTGTCTCAGGTCAATGCGAGCGGAACAATGCGCTCGGATGCAGGCTTTGCGCAAATACAGTCCGATCTCGAACTGCGCGGCGAGGACATCGCGCTCAGCGACCAGTTCGGCTCGGCATTGGCGAGCGCACAACAATCCGCTTCCGGATCGCTGATAGAGCCTCTTCTTGCGCGATTGCGACGGGCTATCAATCAGGGCGTGGAGGGCGGGGGCATTTCTGCCGACCTGACATTGAGGCGCATGGATGGCGCCATGACGGCGGTGGCGCCCAGGATCGCCTTGCGCAGTCAGGATGGCACCACATTGGCCGCGCTCTCCCGCGTCCAGGCGCGGTTTGACGGCGGGTCCACCCCGCGCATTGCTGGCAATATCCGTATTGGCGGCGCAGGCTTGCCGCAAATCTCTGGCCGGATGGAGCGTGGCGCCAACGGACAATCGCAATTCCGCCTGCGCATGGCCCCTTACGAGGCGCAGGGAAGCAGGCTGGCGATTCCCGACTTGCGGGTGGCGCAGTTGCGGGACGGGTCCTTTACGGTCGATGGCACGATGCTTGCCGACGGGCCCTTGCCAGGCGGCGAGGCACGCGGACTGTCACTGCCGATTACAGGAACTATCGCGGCATCAGGTGATGTGCGCATGTGGAACCAGTGCACTCCGATCGCATTCCGTACGCTCTCTTACGCCGAACTCACGCTCGAGAACCAAGAACTGACCCTGTGCCCGGCCAACGGAGCGCCCATCCTGCGTTATGACCGCCGTGGTCTGGCTCTTGCAGCCGGAGTTCCGGGGCTGGCCTTGACGGGTTCGCTCGCGGGGACGCCGGTGCAATTGTCGAGCGGACCGGTCGGTTTTGCATGGCCGGGCCAATTGATCGCACGCGAGCTTGATCTGGTGCTCGGCCCCCAGGACAATGCCGCCCGTTTCAAGGTTACGAATCTCGACGCCGATCTGGGGAGCGAGATTGCCGGCACCATCGCCGATGCGGATATCCGGCTGGACGCTGTCCCGCTCGATATTCTTCAGGCCAACGGGCGGTGGAGTTACATTGATGGCGTCCTGCAGTTGGATGAGGGCGCCTTCATCGTGGAAGACCGGGCCGAAGAAGACTTGTTCAACCCGTTGCATGGGCGCGATGCGACCTTGCGTCTCGAAAATAGCCGGATCAGTGCACAAGCCTTGCTGCGTGAGCCCTCGAGCGATCGGCCCATTGTGGACCTCACATTGCGGCACAATCTTTCCGGCGGCGTTGGATCTGCTGATCTCAACGTTGCTGGCGTGCGATTCGATGAAGCGCTGCAACCGGTCGACCTTTCTGATCTCGCGATAGGTGTGATCGCTTTGGCCGACGGTGTTGTTACTGGCACCGGCAGGATCGACTGGAACGATCAGGACATTACAAGCTCTGGTCAGTTCAGCACGAAGAACTTTGATTTCGCCGCAGCTTTCGGACCGGTCGAGGGCGCATCGGGTACAATCAACTTCACCGATCTTCTCACCCTCACGACTGCGCCCGATCAGCGGCTTTTCGTCAAGTCGATCAATCCCGGCATCGAAGTGAATGACGGTGTCATCCGGTTCGCATTGCGGGACGGGCAGATCCTCGACGTTGCGGGGGGCGAGTGGCCTTGGCTTGGCGGCAGACTGACGATGCGGCCCGTGCTGTTGAATTTCTCCAGACCGGAAACGCGACGCTATGCGTTTGAGGTCGAGGGGGTCGAAGCAGCGCTGTTCATAGAACGGCTGGAACTGGCCAATCTCAGCGCCCGCGGGACATTCGACGGGACCATCTCGGTCGTGTTCGATGAGGTTGGCAATGGTTTTATCGAAGACGGGCTCCTGCTTTCGCGCGCACCCGGCGGGAACCTCTCTTATGTAGGCGAGCTGACTTACGAAGACATGGGGGCGATCGCCAATTTCGCATTCAATTCCTTGCGGTCGCTTGATTACCGCCAGATGCGCATCGGCGTCGATGGCCCATTGACCGGCGAAATCGTGACTCGCGTGACATTCGAAGGTGTAAGCCAGGGCGAGGGGGCAAGCCGCAATTTCGTAACCCGCCGGTTGGGCAAGCTGCCGATCCGGTTCAACGTCAACATCCGCGCCCCGTTCTACCAATTGTTGACCAATGTGCGGTCGATCTACGATCCCGCCTTTGTTCGGGACCCGCGCGAAGTCGGCCTGCTGACCGACGACGGCACAGAATTCCGGCAGCCTGATGTTAGCGCTGCCCAACCACCCATTCAGGACCCCGAAAGCGAGGATAGGCCATGAAGACATGCAATTTGACGCTCTCTGCCTGCGCTGCAATGAAACGCAACATGAAGAGGCAGAAGCGCGTCTGGAGTATGGCGCCGGTCGTCGGGCTGGTCACGCTGGGTGGGTGCATCAATATCAATGCGCCCGAGGAAGCCATCGTGATCGAGCTCAACATCAATATCCGGCAGGAAGTGATTTACCGGCTCGCGGCCGATGTTGAGGATAACATCGACGAGAACCCGGATATCTTTTGAGGATGGGAATGATGACGATTTCAAACTTTGGCAAGGCAGCCATTGCTGCAACTCTTGGACTGGCGCTTGCAGTGCCAGCCTCGGCCTATTTCCAGCGTGATCCCGCCTATGCAGCTGCGCGCGCCAGCGGGCAGGTGGGCGAGAAAATGGACGGGTATCTGGGCACGGTGGGCAGCCAGTCGTCTGCAACGCAGGCTCTGGTCCGCGACCTGAACATCAAACGCCGGGCGAATTACACCCAGCGGGCGCAAGCGCAGAATGCGACTCTGGAAGAATATGCCTTCACCCAGGGATGCGTTTTGATCGCCCGGACCGTGCCGGGCGAGCGTTACCAGGCGCCCGACGGCTCTTGGGCAACCCGTACCAGTGCACCGCCGCAGCGTGACCCTCGCTGCCCGTAGAGTTTTCGGGCAGATAGGCCCGGGTTCGGCGAAGCACCTTGCAGTGCACAATTTTTCTCAACCGGACGTGCGGAATCCCGTGCTGTCCGGTTGACTTGCATATGCCCCCCTTCTAAGGGGGCGGCGCCCTTGGCGGGCAGGAGTTGCCCGTGCTGCGCAGACCTTCACAAAGGAGCAAAGCATGAGCGATGAAAAGCCCGCACGGGAACCCATTGCCGAGGATGCGCGAATTGACGCGCTCGAAGAGCGGCTGAAAGCCGCACGCGAGCGTGAAGAGGAACGCAACCAGCCGCAAGCGGGCACCGGAGTTGATGCGAATTATCGCAGCGGCAACCGGGTCCTGGCGGATTTACTCGGTGGGATCCTGGGTGGTGTCGTTATCGGTTGGGCAGTCGATGCCCTGACGGGAACGTCTCCATGGGGCCTGTTGGTCGGATTGTTCCTCGGGATAATCGTGGCTTTCAGGAATATTTTCCGGATGGCGAATGCGCCGACCGAGACGCCTTCCGACGAAGGTTGACCGGGAAACGCATTTACAAACGAACAGGGAATTCACGTGGCCGCCGAAGAAGGCAAAGTCGACCCGATGCACCAGTTTCACATCGAACCGATTCTCGGTTCGGAAACGTGGGAAATCGCCGGCTACAACATCGCTTTTACCAACAGCTCGATGTGGATGCTTATTACCACCATCGTGCTGACTGTGTTCGTCTGGGGCGGCATGAAGCGCGAGCTCGTGCCCGGCCGCTGGCAGATGATGGTGGAGAGCTTCACCGGCTTTATCGACGACATGCTGGAGGCGAATATCGGCAAGGAAGGGCGCAAGTATGTGCCCTATATCTTCTCGCTGTTCATGTTCATCCTGTTCGCCAACCTGCTGGGCCTGTTGCCGCTCGGCATTGTCGGTGTCCATCCGTTCACATTTACCAGCCACTTCACCGTGACCGGCGTCCTCGCGATTATCAGTTTCGCGATTGTGCTGATTGTCGGTTTCTGGAAGCACGGTTTCCACTTTTTCAGCCTGTTCGTGCCCAGCGGTACCCCGTTGCCGATGATCCCGATCATCTTCCCGATTGAGCTGATCTCGTTCCTGGTGCGCCCGTTCAGCCTCGCGCTGCGACTGTTTGTGGCCATGATGGCAGGCCACGTCCTGCTCAAGGTTCTGTCCAGCTTCGTGATTGACGGCACCAATGCCGGGCCGGCTTTCGCTGCCCTGGTCGGTGTTCCCAGCTTCATCCTGATGATCGGCATCAGCGCGCTGGAAATCCTCGTTGCCGGCATCCAGGCCTATGTTTTTGCATTGTTGACGTCGCTGTATATCAACGACGCCGAGAATCTTCACTAAGTTACTGATCAACAAACAAGACTTTACGTAAGGAGTTATTACAATGGACGCAGAAGCAGCAAAGCTCGTTGGTGCGGGTCTCGCAGCTATCGGTGCCGGCATGGCCGCTATCGGTGTGGGTAACGTGTTCGGTTCTTTCCTCGAGAGCGCATTGCGCAACCCGGGCGCAGCAGACGGCCAGCAGGGTCGCCTGTTCATCGGCTTCGCCGCTGCCGAGCTTCTCGGCCTGCTGGCATTCGTTGTTGCGATGATCCTGATCTTCGTCGCCTAACGACACTTCGTTTTCTGACCGGGTCGGGACTCTGCGTTCCGGCCCGTCGGGAACCTTCTTTCTGACTGACTTTCCGGGACCGGATTCATGCCCCAGATAGCCCAGCTCGCAGAGACCTATTCCAGCCAGATCTTCTGGCTGCTGGTCTTTTTCGGGTTCACATTCTTCATTGTCGGCCGCGGCATGGTTCCGCGCGTAATGGAGACGGTCGGGCAGCGCGACCAGCAGATCAGTGATGATCTCGCTGCTGCGCAGGCTGCGCGCGACAAGGCCGATGCCGAGGAAGAAGCCTGGCGGACCCGCGAGAACGAAAACCGCGCTGCTGCGCAGGCGATCGTTGCCGAGGCGAAGGCCGATGCGGCTGACAAGTCGGAAAAGAAGATCGCTTCGGCGCAGAAGCGTCTCGACAAGAAATTGGCAGAGGCCGAGGAACGCATTGCGACTTCACGCGCCGAAGCCATGGCCGAAGTCGAGGGCGTTGCTGCCGAAGCGGCGCAGGATATCGTCCAGCGCCTGGCCGGTGTGAAGGTAACTAAGCCGTCTGCCGCCAAGGCTGTGAAGGAGGCAATGGCCCGTGTCTAACGCACCTGAAGTCTTCACCACGACGGACATTCCTGAATCGCTCGGCCCGAGTCTGTGGGGGCTTGAGCCTTATCAGATCGTGTCGATCTCGATGGTCGTGCTGATTGCGATCTTCGTGTGGAAGAAGGTTCCCGGAATGATCACCGGCGGGCTGGATGCCAAGATCGCATCGATCCGCGAACAACTGGACGAAGCGAAGAAATTGCGGGCCGAAGCCGAAGCGCTTCGTGACGAGTATTCGACCAAGATCGCCAATGCGGAAAAAGACGCAGAAGCAATGATCGAGAATGCCAGGCACGAAGCCGAAGCGCTGGTCGAGAAGGCCGAAGCGGACAGCAAGGCTCTGATCGAGCGCCGCAAGCGCATGGCCGAAGACAAGATCGCCGCTGCCGAACGCGATGCGATCGACGAAGTGCGGGCTACTGCCGCGAGGGCTGCGGCCACTGCCAGTCGCAAGCTGATCGCCGAGAAGCACGACGCCAGCGCAGACATCTCTCTGACAGACAAGGTGATTGCCGGCATCTGAGCCGCGTATTGAGGTCTTCTGGATAAGGGCGGCCAGTGTGCCGCCCTTTTTCGTTCCGGGCGATCAATTGGCCAAGGCCTGGCGACTCAAGGTTGCAGGATGATCTTGCCGATCAGATCGCCCCTTTGCATGGCCGCGAAGGCATCGCGCCATTGCGCCAATGGCAAGGTGGCGTCGACATACGGTGTGATCGCACCGCTTACTGCCAGCTTATGGATTTCGCCCATGATCCGGGCACCGCGATCAGGAAAGCGGCGCGCATATTCCCCGGCTCTTACGCCGACCACGGAGAAGCCCTTGATCAGCGGTATATTTACGGAAATCTCGGGAATGCGCCCGGCAACAAAGCCCACCACCAGTAACTTGCCGCCAAAAGCGACACAGCGCGTGCTCTCATCGAAAATATCACCGCCGACGGTGTCGAACACGAGATCGCACAGCTTCCCGTCTGTCAGCTCGCTTACGCGTTCGCGGAAACGGCCGTGGTTCAGGATCACCGCGTCAGCGCCCGAAGCTGCCTGCAGGCGCTCAATCTTGTCCTCGCGATGAGTCGCAGCAATGACCTTAGCGCCCAGAGCTTTTGCAAGGTCGCATGCAGCCAGGCCGACGCCCCCGCTGGCACCATGGACCAGCACCCATTGCCCGGCTTCCAGGCCGCCCAGTTCGAACAGACCGGTATAGGCGGTGCTGTAGGCAGCTCCCATGGCCGCAGCAGCTGGAAAAGATATGCCCTCGGGCACTTTGCGCAGGGATCGCGCAGGGACGCTCGCGAACTCGGCAAATCCGCCCGTCTTGGCACCCCCCATGACCCGGTCTCCAGTGGCGAAAGGGCCGTCGTGATCCGCTGCGATGACCTCCCCGGCCAATTCCATGCCGGAGGTGAAGGGAGGTTCGGGTTTGAATTGGTACTTGCCCTGCGTCATCAACAGGTCGGGATAGTTGAGCGAAGCGGCCTGAATTCGCACCAGCACCTCGCCCGGGCCGCGCTCGGGTCGCGGCAGGTCGGTGAGGAGTACACCGGAAAAATCGTCCGACAAGGTCTCGACGCGTAGAGCCTGCATGCGGATCAGAAACTGTCCTTGGCGGCCCTCAGGGCGGCAAAGGTCTCGTGTGGTTCTGAACCGCCCCAACGGGCCGCTAACGCAGCATCGTCGGCGCGCAGGAAGGGGTTGGTCGCCAGTTCCCGCTCCAACTGAGTCGGCACGGTCGGTTCGTTGCGTGATCTCTTGGCCTCGATCTCGGCAACATAATTGGCCAGCGCGCTGTTCTCCGGGTCCGCATGCGAGGCAAACTTCGCGTTGGCCGCCGTGTATTCATGGGCGCAATAGAGCATTGTTTCCGGGGGCAGGGCCTTGATCCGCTCCAGACTTTTCCAGAACTGCGCAGGCTCGCCCTCGAACATTCGCCCGCAACCCAGTGCAAAGACAGAATCGCCGACAAAGGCGACGCCAGCTTCGGGAATGTAAAAAGCGATGTGGCCATTGGTGTGGCCGCTGACATCGATCACCTGAGCATTGAAACCGCCCAGCGAAACGGTGTCGCCATGCGCGACGAGAGTGTCGATGGGGGAGAGCTTTTCCACCTCCTGCGGGGCCACGATGGTGCAGCCGGTGGTCTGTTTGATATCCTCGTTTCCACCCGCGTGATCGGGATGCCAATGCGTGTTCCAGATCTGGGTGATGGCCCAACCACGCTTCTCCGCCTCGGCAAGATAGACCTTCGCTTCCGGCGTATCGATTGCGGCAGTCTCACCACTGTCGGGATCGTGGATGAGGAAGCCGTAATTGTCGGACAGGCAGGGGAACTGATGGATCTGAAGCATTTGCCAAGCCTACCGTTTCCTGCAGACGTAGGAAAGGCCCGCCTGCTCGATAGCAGACGGGCCTTTCCGAAACCGCCGATGCGGGTCTTGCTTAGTCGTCGGACTTCTTGAGCGCTTCGCCCAGAATGTCGCCGAGCGATGCGCCGCTGTCGGAAGAACCGAACTGTGCCACAGCTTCCTTTTCTTCCGAGATCTGGCGTGCCTTGATCGAAAAGTTCGGCTTCTTCGAACGGTCAAAGCCTGTGATCATGGCATCGACCTTGCTGCCGGTCTGGAAACGATCGGGACGCTGTTCGTCGCGGTCACGACCCAGATCCGAACGCTTGATGAAGCCGGTCGCGCCGTCGTCGCCAACCTGTACTTCGAGGCCGCCATCGCGGACTTCGAGGACGGTAACGGTGACAGTCTGGCCCTTGCGCAATGCGCTGGTGTCGGCACCATCGGCGCTCGGAGCACCCTTTTCGAGCTGCTTCATGCCGAGGCTGATGCGCTCCTTGTCGGTGTCGACATCGAGAACGATCGCCTTGACCTCTTCACCCTTGCGGTGAAGCGCCAGGGCGTCTTCGCCCGAGATGCCCCAGGCAATGTCGGACATATGGACCATGCCGTCGACGTCGCCATCGAGACCGATGAACAGGCCGAATTCGGTGGCGTTCTTGACTTCGCCAGCGACTTCGGTGCCGATCGGGTGCTTCTCGGCGAACTCTTCCCACGGATTGCGCTGGGCCTGCTTGAGGCCGAGCGAAATGCGCCGCTTCTCGGAGTCGACTTCGAGCACCATGACTTCGACTTCCTGCGAGGTCGAAACGATCTTGCCCGGGTGGACGTTCTTCTTGGTCCAGCTCATTTCGGAAACGTGGACCAGGCCTTCGATGCCAGCTTCCAGTTCCACGAACGCACCATATTCGGTGATGTTGGTGACCTGTCCGGTCAGCTTCATGCCGACCGGGTACTTGGCAGCCACGCCATCCCATGGATCGCTTTCGAGCTGCTTCATGCCCAGCGAGATGCGCTGCGTTTCGGCATTGATGCGCACGATCTGAACGGTCACGGTCTGGCCGATCTCGATCACTTCGCTCGGGTGGTTGACGCGCTTGTAGCTCATGTCTGTGACGTGGAGCAGGCCGTCGATTCCGCCCAGATCAACGAACGCACCGTAATCGGTGATGTTCTTGACCACACCGTCGGTGATCTGGCCTTCGGCCAGGCCTTCGATCAGCTCGCTGCGCTGTTCGGCGCGGGTTTCTTCGAGGACAGCACGGCGCGAAACGACGATATTGCCGCGGCGACGGTCCATCTTGAGGATCTGGAACGGCTGCGGCTGGTCCATGAGCGGAGCGACATCGCGTACGGGACGGATATCGACCTGTGAACCGGGCAGGAAGGCCACAGCGCCGTCGAGGTCGACGGTGAAACCGCCTTTGACGCGCCCGAAGATACGGCCTTCGACGCGCTTGCCTTCGCCGAATTCGCTTTCCAGCTTGTCCCAAGCCGCTTCGCGGCGGGCGCGGTCGCGGCTGAGCATTGCTTCACCGTCGGCATTTTCGACGCGGTCGACATACACTTCGACCTCGGAGCCGACTTCGAGTCCGTGCTCGCCATCAACGCGCGAGAATTCCTTGAGATCGACGCGGCCTTCGCTCTTGAGGCCCACATCGATGATCGCCATGCCTGCTTCGATGGCGGTTACGGTGCCTTTGACAACGCGGCCTTCAAAGCCTTCATTGCCGGCGCCGCCGAGTTGTTCGTTGAGAAGCGCTTCGAAATCGTCGCGCGTAGGATTGGCAGAAGTCGCCATAGGGTTGGTATTCCTGTTCACTTTTGCTTCCGGCCACCGGTTTTCCCGGGGTCTTTTCTCCGCTTCGGCGGGATTGCCTATGCGGGCCAAGAGGGCCGAACTGCCAGCGGGGCCGAATGCCACCTCTGGCGTCTTTGGGGCGAAACGGAGCGACAGGACCAACGCATGGGAAGGGCGGCAAATGCGCCCTGATAAATCCGGCCATGCGAGAATAGCCTGCCTGCGGACCTGTTTTTGCCCTTCAGACGGGCGCGCAGGTAGGCGAGGACTACTTCAAATGCAAGCAAAACCGCCAATTTGCGGGTTTGTCTGGTGAGCCACTGGGCTCAGTTGGACATCGCTTGTTCTACTGCGGCAATAGCGGCCGCGATAGCTGCGTCTTTGCCGAGCGTCGAAGTGTCCAGCACAAGAGCATCCGGCGCGGCAATCAGGGGCGCGTCTTTGCGCCCGATATCGCGCTGGTCGCGGCGGCGCAGGTCATCCGCAATTTCCTGCAGCCCGCTCTCCACCCCCCGTTCAATCATTTCGGCATGGCGCCGCTGTGCCCGGGCATCGACACTGGCAGTGATAAACAGTTTCACCTCGGCTTCGGGTGCGATGACGGTGCCGATATCGCGTCCGTCAAGCACAGCGCCACCGTCCTGCGTGGCAAAATTCCGCTGCCGTTCGAACAGGGCTTGGCGCACCTCGGGATGGATCGACACCCGGCTTGCCAGGCTTCCCGATCCCTCGCTGCGCAGGATATCGTCTTCCAGCAACAAATCGGCAAACTCTGTGCCCTTCAAGGCATCGCGAGGATTGTCGGGATTGCCCCCATTGAGTGCAACCTGCCGCCCGACAGCCCGATATAGCAGTCCGGTATCGAGGTGGGGCAGCCCGAAATGGTGGGCCAGCGCTTTGGAAATTGTGCCCTTGCCAGAGGCAGTCGGGCCGTCGACGGCGATAATCATTCGGTTCTCTTACGCTTTGCCAGAGCCTTGGCAATTCCCACAATCGCAATAGCCGCCCAGAAACCTTCAAGAACGAGGCTGGGCCAGTTGGTGTGGACGACCAGTGAGATGGTGAGGAGTGCCGCGCCACATAAATTGGTGCCGTGCAGGATGAAAGGGTTGGGCGCCTCGTGCAGCGTCAGATAGGCGTAGGCGCCAATGATGCATGCGGTGCCGACAAACCCGACAAGAGAGGCCCAATCGAGTGGCATGGCCTAACCTTCCTGCGTTGCGAGAATGAGGGGCCTCATGCTTCGGCCCCGGCAAGTAAGTCCATGAAATTGGGAAAGCTGGTGGCGATCGGGCGCGTGTCGTCGACTTCTACGCCGTCCTGACTCGCTAGACCGGCGATTGCCATGCTCATGGCAATGCGATGATCGAGGCGGGTCTTGGTCCGGCTGTTCGCGCTGCCGCGCAGAGGTGCGCCGCCGGTGCCATGGATAACCAATCCGTCGTCGCGCTCTTCGACTTGTGCGCCGGCACCGCTCAAGGCGGCGGCCATAGTGGCAATCCGGTCGCTTTCCTTGACCCGAAGCTCTTCCAGTCCGGTGGTCGTGGTTCGCCCCTTGGCCAGCGCTGCTGCGACGAACAGCACAGGAAACTCGTCGATCATGCTGGGGGCGATTGCCGGATCGACGTCTATACCGTTCAATAGCGAGTGGCGCACATGCAGATCGGCCACCGGTTCCCCGCCAACCTCGCGGGCGTTCAGTTCCTCGATCGACCCACCCATCTTCCGCAACACGTCGAACAGCCCGGCGCGCGTAGGATTGAGACCGACATTCTCGATCACGAGGTCGCTCCCTTCGACCAGTAAGGCCGCAACGGCGAAGAAGGCAGCGGATGAAGGGTCGCCGGGCACTTCGATCTCTTGCGGGCGCAATTCGGCGTCGCCGTGGACCCGGATGATGCGCTCTCCGTCAGCTTCTTCAATTTCGACCTTGGCACCGAAGCCTGCCAGCATGCGTTCCGAATGGTCACGGGTCGGCACAGGCTCGATCACGGTCGTAATGCCAGGTGTATTAAGCCCGGCCAACATGATTGCGCTCTTCACCTGCGCGCTGGCGACAGGGAGGCGATATGCGATCGGTACGGCAGGGCAAATACCCTCCGTGGTCAGCGGTAACGTTCCGCGCGCATTGCCATGAAACTGTGCGCCCATCAGGCTGAGCGGTTCGGTAACGCGGCCCATGGGGCGGCCCGAAAGGCTCGCGTCCCCCGTGAAAGTCGCTGTGATGCCATGGCTGGCGACCAGGCCCATCAGCAGGCGAGTGGAGGTACCACTATTGCCCATTTCGAGAGAGGAATGGGGCTGGAGCAATCCACCGACCCCCACGCCATGTATTGACCAGCTGCCATCGGGCTTGCGTTCGACCTGCGCGCCCATTGCCTGCATCGCGGCGGCGGTGGCCAAGACATCTTCACCCTCGAGCAGGCCGGCGACCCGGGTTTCGCCGACAGCGAGTGCACCAAGCATGATCGACCGGTGGCTGATCGACTTGTCGCCAGGCACACGCACACGGCCTGTGAGGGGGCCGGATGGCAGGAAACGATGGGGTCTGGAATGGTCTTGCAAAACGGCCTCTTTCGGGGCGCGGCTTTTGACAGGGGGATGCCCCTATGGCAAGGCGCGCGGCGCTCTTGATTCGGAGCCTATTGCTACCCATCAAGATAGAGAATTTTTATGCGCGGCCCGCCGAATGGTGCCGGGCCCGACCAAAGGAACAGTGAGAATGGCTAAGCCAGAGTGGGGCACAAAACGCAGCTGCCCCAAATGCGGGACACGCTTCTACGATCTCGGCAAGGAAGATCCGGTCACCTGCATCGAGTGCGGTGAAGAATGGTCTCCGGAGCCTGTGCTCAAGACCAAGCAGCCGATCCCGTTCGAGGAAGACGAGAAGAAAAAGGACAAGGAAGCTGATAGCGACCTTGCCGATGATGATCTGGATATCGACGTCGACGAGGACGATGATTCCCCGGACAACGAAGTGGATCTGGGTGGCGACGATGACCTTGGCGTATCCAAGGGCAAAGGCGACGACGAAGAGCCGGAATCCTGATTTTTTTGACCCTGCGGGCGGGACGCGTCCGCGCCCCTTGCTGCCTCGCATAAGCTCGGGCGACCGCCCGCCCGTAGCACCGCAGGTGCGAGGATATCGCGCGCCGGATGGCGTGCGGAGGCACTTTTTCCTTGCGAAAGGAAAAATGCCCTCATAAAGCGCCGCTTCCCGCAAGGGTCGGTGTGCTGTAAGGCTCACTGCACACGAATGATTGGGGCCTTAGCTCAGCTGGGAGAGCGCAACACTGGCAGTGTTGAGGTCAGCGGTTCGATCCCGCTAGGCTCCACCATTCGAAACAGAAGAAAGTCGGTTACCCAACCGCACGCTGGCCAACGAGGTTTCGTTCGCCGGCGTTTTTTGCGTTTTCCCCGTTTGGGGATGGATGGAGACATGATCAGCGATGTTTGACGCACTGTCCGATCGCCTAGGTAGCACGTTCGACCGCTTGCGCGGGCGGGGGGCGCTGCGCGAGCAGGATGTGCGCGATGCTATGCGCGAAGTACGCATTGCGTTGCTTGAAGCTGATGTCGCATTGCCGGTCGCGCGCAGTTTCATCGACAAGGTCACCGAGAAGGCCGTTGGCGAATCTGTCCTCAAATCGGTCACTCCGGGCCAGCAGGTCGTCAAGATCGTCAATGACGAACTGGTGGCGATGCTTGGCGGCGGAGATGGTGATGATGGCCATGTCCCGCTGGTGCTGGAGGCTAAGCCTCCGGTCGTCATCATGATGGTTGGCCTGCAGGGTTCGGGCAAAACGACGACCACTGCAAAGCTTTCCAAATATATCCGCGAGAAGCACGGCAAGAAGCCGATGATGGCCTCGCTCGACGTCAATCGACCGGCCGCGCAGGAACAGTTGGCTGTGCTGGGCGAGCAGGTCGATGTCGCGACGCTGCCGATTGTCGATGGCCAGCAGCCGGTCGATATCGCAAGGCGGGCGCTGGAATCGGCCAAGCTTCAGAATGTCGATGTGCTGTTGCTCGATACGGCGGGCCGTCTGCATGTCGATGAAGCGCTGATGGCCGAGATGAAAGCCGTTGCGGGTGTTTCTGCGCCAACCGAGGTGCTGTTGGTTGTCGACAGCCTGACCGGCCAAGACGCGGTGAATGTCGCGCAGAATTTCTCCGACGAAGTGCCGCTTACCGGCGTCGTGCTCACCCGGATGGATGGCGATGCGCGCGGCGGCGCCGCTCTTTCGATGCGCGCCGTTACGGGTAAGCCGATCAAGTATGCCGGTACCGGCGAAAAGCTGGATGCGCTGGAGGCCTTCCACCCGAGCCGCGTGGCCGACCGTATCCTGGGCATGGGCGATGTGGTCAGCCTGGTCGAGAAGGCCGCTTCCACCATCAAGGAAGAAGAGGCCGAGCAGCTCGCCAAGCGGATGGAGAAGGGCAAGTTCGACCTGAACGACCTTCGCATGCAGCTCAAGCAGATGCAGAATATGGGCGGCATCGGCGCGCTCGCGGGCATGATGCCCGGCATGAAAAAGGCCAAAGCTGCAATGGCCGCGTCCGACATGGACGACAAAGTGCTGGTCCATATGGATGCGATCATCGGCTCGATGACACCCAAGGAACGCGCCAATCCGGCCCTGATGAATGCCAAGCGCAAGAAACGCGTGGCGGCCGGTTCGGGCACGACCGTGCAGGAAATCAACAAGGTGATGAAAATGCACCAGGAGATGTCCCGCGCGATGAAACAGATCAAGAAGATGGGCGGCCTGAAAGGGCTTGCTTCCATGTTCGGCGGCGGTGGCGGAATGCCAGGGCTGCCCGGAGGCATGGGCGGAGGTGGCGCACCGCCAGGCCTGCCCGGACTCGGCGGTTCCGGTGGCGGAGAGATCCCGCCTGAGCTTCAGGATTTGATGAATAAGAAGAAATAGAAATTACAAAGATTTAGATTGGAAAGGTACTAAACCATGGCAATTGCACTTCGTCTTTCGCGCGGCGGCGCCAAGAAGCGTCCGTATTACCGTATCGTGGCTGCTGACAGCCGCAGCCCGCGTGACGGCAAATATCTGGAACAGATCGGCACCTACAACCCGCTGCTCGCCAAGGATGATGAAAAGCGCGTTTCGCTGAACGAAGACCGCGCCCGTTACTGGCTCGGTGTTGGCGCCCAGCCAAGCGACCGCGTGCTGCGTTTCCTCGATGCCGCGGGTATCATGGAGCGTGAAGCCCGTAACAACCCGAACAAGGCGAAGCCGGGCGAGAAAGCAACCGAGCGCGCTGAAGAGAAAGCCGAGAAGGCTGCGGCAGCTGTTGAAGCTGCCAAGGAAGCCGAAGCAGCTCCTGCCGAGGAAGAAGTAGCAACCGAAGAAGCAGCGACTGAAGAAACGCCTGCGGCCGAAGAAGCTCCGGCGGAAGAAGCACCTGCCGCTGAGGAAACTCCTGCTGAGGAAGCTCCTGCTGAAGAAGCCCCGGCCGAAGACGCCAAGGCTGACGACAGCGAAGAAAAGGCCGAGGGCTAAGCCCGTTGGCACAGGACACGTCCGTCACGCTGGCTGCCGTAACCGGTGCGCACGGTGTGACGGGCGAAGTCCGCCTGAAGCTGCTGGGTGACGGGATCGATGCCCTGAAACAGCACGGCAGCTTCAATCAGGGGGCATTGACCCTCAGCAAGATCCGCAGCGACAACAAGGGCGGCGCAATCGCCCGTTTCACCGAAATCTCCGGCCGGACCGAGGCGGAGAAGCTGCGCGGCACCACGCTCACCATATCCCGCGATGCCCTCCCCGAGCTTGGTGAGGGCGAGTATTACTATTCCGATCTGTTGGGTCTGGCGGTCGTCACCGATACGGGCAACACGGTCGGCAAGGTGGTGGATGTCCAGAACTTCGGCGCAACCGATGTCATCGAAATCGAGAAAGATCCGGTGCCGGTTAAGGGCATGAAGACCTTTATGGTGCCGATGACCAAACAGGCGGTGATCGAGTGGGACGGCGAACGGCTTGTGATTGCTGCTGATTTCGCCGAAGGCTGAGCGGATGACCACGCTTAACGTCGCTATCGTCCAGGGCCGCCCGATCCCGCTCGCCATTGGCGATGGAATTACGCAAGCGACCCGGCTCGCCAAAGAAGCCATCGACGGCAGCGCGCAGCTAGTTGCGTTTGGGGAGACTTTCCTCGGCGGTTATCCGTTGTGGCTCGATGAGGCACCAGGCGCGGCGCTGTGGGATCATCCGGGTAGCAAGGCGCTGCATCGCATCCTGTTGGAGAATGCGGTCGTTCCCAATGACGAGCGGCTGCTGCCGTTGCAGGAGTTATGCGACGAGACCGGCGCGGTGATCAGCATTGGCGCGCACGAACGCGTGCGCAATTCGCTCTACAACAACCAGCTGACCTTCCGCCCGGGATTGCCAGTGCTGGACCATCGGAAACTCGTCCCCACCCATGGCGAGCGGCTGGTATGGATGCGCGGCGATGGCTCGACGCTGGGCGTGCACCAGGCCGAATGGGGCCGCGTCGGCAGCCTGATCTGCTGGGAACACTGGATGCCGCTCGCCCGCGCAGCGATGCACAATCTCGGCGAGGCAGTCCACGTCGCCGCCTGGCCGACCGTGCGCGAGCAATACGCCATCGCCAGCCGTCACTATGCGATGGAGGGGCGGTGCTTTGTGCTCGCAGCGGGGCTGGTTCAGACGAAAGACGATTTGCTGGATGGAATCGAGCGAACCGGCGGCGACGCAGCAGCGCGCGAACTGGCCGAGGCGATTGAGGGCGATGTGCTCAATAAAGGCCGCAGCCTGATCGCCGCGCCCGATGCCAGCGTCGTCGCGCAAGCGGGCGAGGGCGAGGAAATTTTGCATGCTGGACTCGACCTCTCAGCCATCAGCGAGGGCCTCGCGAGCCTTGACACCGACGGGCACTACTCGCGGCCCGACGTGTTTGAGCTCAGCGTCGATACGCGGGCCAAGGATGGGGTTGTTCGGGAGCGCAGGTCTTGAGCACTTGGATGGTCACCATTTTCGTGTTGGCAACAGTTGCGATGAACTTCTTCTGGAGGACGCTGTTTCCGGAGCGGCGGTTGCGCTTGCTCATTTCCTCACTGGCGATCCTTCCTGCGCTAGGATACGTAGCTCTCACTGTGTTTCGCGAACTGGTAGCGATCGGGCGGCACGACGCTGAAAATGGTTCGCCACCGCCCAACATGATCGACAATCTGGTGCCTGAGATCGAGCGCGCAGTGCTTTTTGCAGCATTGTGGTTCCTTGCAATAGTAGCCGTCGGCTTCTGTCTTCGGCTCTTCGTTGTTGCGGTGCGCAGGGCGTGACCTTCGCCGCCACCATCCTTACACTCTATCCGGAGATGTTTCCTGGGCCGTTGGGCCAATCGCTGGCGGGCAAGGCGCTGGAGCGGGGGGATTGGTCTTGCGAGACCGTCAACCCGCGCGATTTTGCTACCGACAGGCACCGTACAGTCGATGATACGCCGGCTGGGGGCGGAGCAGGCATGGTGCTCAAGGCGGATATTCTGGGCGCGGTGATTGACCATGCACGCGAGCGGCAGCCCGATGCGCCTGTGCTCGCCATGACACCGCGCGGAACGCCCATCACACAGGCCCGCATCCGCGAGCTGGCAGCCGGGCCGGGGGTCACCATCCTGTGCGGTCGGTTCGAGGGATTTGACGAGCGGATTTTTGACGCGCGTGACGTGGAAGAAGTGTCGCTGGCCGATATCGTCCTGTCTGGCGGCGAACCCGCAGCGCTGGCCATACTCGACGCTTGCATTCGGCTGCTTCCCGGCGTAATGGGCGCGGCTTCGAGTGGTACCGAAGAGTCGTTCGAGAACGGCCTCCTTGAGTATCCTCACTACACCCGACCTCAAATCTGGGAAGGGCGCACGATCCCTGAAGTGCTGCGATCGGGGGATCATGCGAAGATCGCTGCTTGGCGTGAAGCCCAGGCAGAGGCGATCACACGGCTACGCAGGCCGGATCTATGGGAGCGCCACAGGGGTGCTCGGGTCCAGTCTGCCTCTGGTGCGCGGCGAAAAGACAAGGAACCGGACCAGTGAACCTGATCCAGCAAATCGAAGCGGAAGAAATTGCCAACGCAGGCAAGGACATTCCCGAATTCCGTGCCGGCGACACCGTTCGTGTCGGCGTCAAGGTGACGGAAGGCAACCGCGAACGTATCCAGAATTTCGAAGGTGTGTGCATCGCCCGGTCCAACCGCGGCATGGGCAGCAACTTCACCGTGCGCAAAATGAGCTTCGGCGAAGGCGTGGAACGTGTGTTCCCGCTCTATGCGCCGATCGTTGACAGCATCACCGTGGTTCGCCGTGGTGTCGTGCGTCGCGCCAAGCTTTACTATCTGCGTGGCCGCACCGGTAAGAGTGCGCGTATCGCCGAACGTCGCGATACGCGTCCTGCCAAGGACTAAGTCCGGCGGGCATAGAGACACGAAAAGGGCGCTCCGGGATGACCGGGGCGCCCTTTTTCTTTTGACGCTTCAAGCGGGATTGGCCTTGCGGTCCGGAACCAGAGTTCTAAGTCCGCCGTCGAATACAAATGGAGAAATGAAGTGGGCTATCGCGTAGCCGTTGTCGGCGCGACCGGAAATGTCGGGCGTGAAATGATGCAGGTATTGGCCGAGCGGGAGTTTCCGATCGAGGAAATCGCTGCGGTTGCGTCCTCGCGCTCGCACGGGAGCGAGGTGGAATTCGGCGACACGGGCAAGATGCTCAAATGCCGTAATATCGAGCATTTCGACTGGGCCGGTTGGGACATCGCGTTGTTCTCTGCGGGCTCGGGTCCGGCCAAGCAATATGCACCGATTGCTGCCAAGGCGGGCTGCGTCGTGATCGACAACAGTTCGCTTTATCGCATGGACCCGGATGTGCCGCTGATCGTGCCTGAAGTGAACCCGGATGCGATCGATGGATATTCCAAGCGCAACATCATCGCGAACCCCAACTGCTCGACTGCACAACTGGTGGTTGCGCTCAAGCCTTTGCATGATGCGGCTACGATCAAGCGCGTGGTTGTGAGCACTTACCAGTCGGTTTCCGGTGCCGGGAAGGCGGGCATGGACGAGCTCTTTAACCAGAGCCGTGCGATCTTCGTCGGTGATCCGGTAGAGCCGGAGAAATTCACCAAGCAGATCGCCTTCAACGTGATCCCGCATATCGATGTGTTCATGGATGACGGTTCCACCAAGGAAGAGTGGAAGATGATGGTCGAGACCAAGAAGATCATGGGCTCGTCCATCAAGCTCAACGCCACTTGTGTGCGGGTGCCGGTCTTTGTGGGCCATTCCGAAGCGGTCAATATCGAGTTTGAAAACGAGCTTGGTGCGGAACAGGCGATGGAAATCCTGCGCGAGGCGCCGGGCATCATGTTGATCGATAAGCGCGAAGATGGCGGCTATGTCACGCCGGTAGAAAGTGCCGGTGACGGGGCAACCTATGTCAGCCGCGTGCGCGAGGATCCGACGGTCGAGAACGGATTGACGCTGTGGTGCGTCTCCGACAATCTGCGCAAGGGCGCAGCTCTCAATGCGGTACAGATCGCCGAACTGTTGGGGCGCACACATCTGAAGAAGGGGTAACGGCAGTGAAACGGTGGGATCAACGGGCTCTGGCATTGGTGATGGCAGGCCTGTTGGCCGCGTGCAGCAGCGACGTCCCGCCGCCTTACGAACAACAGAATGCACAGGCGGCTGCGGTTGACGAAGATCGTGTCGTCTTGCGCAGCGGCGGCCTCGCAGCTGGTGCCGAAGCGTTCTATTTCTCCTCGGGCCGCAATGAAGTCGAATCCGCGCTGGCCAAGGTTCTGGGCGAACCGGAAGGCCGTGACGCGATCGCGGAATGCGGGGCCGGGGCAATGGAATTCACCAATTTCCCGGGCGGGCTGACGGTCAATTTCCAAAACGACTTTCTGGTCGGCTGGTCATTCAACGAAGCGAACCAACAGATCGCGACCCAGGGCAACATTTCGGTCGGCTCCCCCAGGCAGGAAGTGGAAGGGGTCGATGGATATTCGCCAATCCCCGACAGCACGCTGGGTGATGAATTCGCCCTGGGTGACTCTATGGGAGGCTTCATGGGCGAGGATGCCGTCGAGGGGCTCTACGCCGGCACGAATTGTTTCTTCCGCTGACGGAGTATGACCGATGACCCTGACCGCCGATCTCTTCTTCAGCTTTCGTTCGCCCTATAGCTACCTTGCCGCTGCGCGTTATCGCGCAATGGCGGAGGAATATGACCTCGATATCACGCTGCGGACGGTTTGGCCGATTGCGATCCGTGATCCCGATATCCTGTTCACAGGCAATCCGGCTGCACCACGCTATATCCTGATGGATTCCATGCGCGCGGCCGAGATGCTCGGAATCCCCTTCCGATGGCCCCGCCCGGATCCTGTCGTACAAGATCTGGCGACCCGCGAAATCGCTTCGGACCAGCCCTACATCTACCGCCTTGGGCGGCTGGGTCAGGCAGCAACTCGGCGTGGCAAGGGGCTCGCTTTTGCGGAAGAAGCATCGAAGCTTATCTTCTCAGGCGCAGTCGACAATTGGCACGAGGGGGATCATCTGGCCGGCGCCGCCCAACGTGCAGGCCTCGATTTTGCAGAGCTCGAAGCCGAGGTGGCTGACGATGCACAAGCACTCGACGCGGAAATCGGTGCCAACCAGGATGCGCTCGAGCAGGCCGGCCATTGGGGCGTTCCCACGCTGGTCTTCGAAGGCGAACCTTTCTTCGGGCAGGATCGCATCGAAATGGCGCAATGGCGGATGGAGCAGAAGGGGCTGACCAAGCGGTGAAGGGCGTGTTGAAGGGAGGCTGCCTGTGCGGCCGGGTAGAATACACGATCGCCGAGGGCTTTCGATTGAACCCTTACGCCTGCCATTGCACGGATTGCCAGACCAGAACGGGTTCGGCCTTTAGCGAGCACATGCTCTTTTTCCTCAAGGATATCGAGATTAATAGCGAGCTCGATGTTGCAGAATACACGCAGCCGAGTGGGTCGGCATCGACCATCTACGGTTGCCCGCGATGCAAGGCGCGGATCTACGCGGAAAATGACAGCAGGCCCGGGATGGCGAGCCTGCGTTGCGGAACTCTTACTGGGAGTTCGTCCGTAATCCCCGCCGCTCATATATGGGTTCAGAGCAAGCAGCCGTGGCTGCACTTGCCCGAGAACGCACGGACGATGGAAGGTAATCCGTCTTCGTCGCAGGAATGGGTCGAACTGGTCGGGATCGCCAGCCAATGACAACCGAGTTTTTCGACTCATTCGACGGTACTCGGCTCGCGCTACATCGGATCGGCTCCGGACAACCCTTCGTCCTGCTCCACGGCCTGTTTTCGAATGCCGATATGAACTGGATCAAGTGGGGCCATGCCGATACGATCGCTGCAGCAGGCTATGAAGTGCTGATGCTGGATTTCCGTGTTCACGGCCAGAGCGAAGCTCCGCATGATCCCGCAAAGTATCCCGAGAATGTGCTGGTGCGTGATGTGGCGGCGCTGGTCGATCAACTGGGGCTGGAAGACTATGTGCTGGGCGGCTTCTCGCTTGGTGCGCGGACGTCGCTCCACGCCGTGGTCCAGGGTATCCTTGATCCGCAGCGGCTGGTCATCGGCGGCATGGGCACTGCGGGATTGGGCGAATGGACCAAGCGATCGGCGCATTTCCTGCGGGTTATCGATGAGTTTGACACAATTGAGCGTGGCGACCCGGCCTATTTCTCCATGCAGTTCCTGAAGTCCCAGGGTGTCGATCGTTTGGCGGCCCGCATGTTATTGCAAACATTGCCGGATTTGGACCTTGCGAGCCTCCAGAATATCTCTATGCCGACGCTCGTCGTGTGTGGGGATGAAGATCGCGATAACGGTTCCGCCATCGAATTGGCCGAACTGCTGCCAAATGCCAGCTATTCGGAGATCCCCGGCACACACATGTCGAGCGTGACCAAACCCGATCTCGGGGCGGCTATCGCCGATTGGCTGGAGAAGACTGCATGATTACGCGACGCCGCTTTCTGATTGTGTGGATCGGGGGCGTGATCGCGTTTGCAATTGCTGCGTATCTTCACCTCCCGTTGGCGATCGATACGGTGCCATCGGGCATTACAGCTCACCAGACCGCAGGCAACGCGGCACGGGTTGATTATGTGCAATCGTCCTGGGCGGAAGCTGGTGTGTTGCGCAATGCCTTTACCGCGATGACCAGCGACCTGATCTTCATCGCGCTCTATGGCTTCGGCAGTTTGCTAGGTGGTCTGTATTTCCTGAAGGTCGGCACGGGAACATTGCGCATCATCGGATGGGCATTGCTTGCCTCTGCGATTATCTTCCTCGCGACCGATTTCACCGAGACCATCCTGCAATTGCAGCAGCTCATGGCCGGGGCAGGGGACGACCGCCAGGCGGCGCTCGCGGCGGCGATGTATTATCCCAAGGCGATATCCTGGATCGCCTGTTTCGTGCTGCCATTGAACGGTATATTCCTCGATCTGAACCGCAAAAGCGCCGCTTGATTAAGCCGCGCTGCGGGTTCAAACTGGTGTCATAAGAAACCGGTTTTCCGATCAAGAGGATGTTCCCATGAAATTCGCAATGCCCGCGCTTTCGGCGCTAGCCCTTGTTTTGGCTGCCACTCCTGCATTGGCCGACGGCCACAAGGCAGACGAAGCACAGGCGACCTCGCAATTCCCGATGACCCCGCAAGGCGCAGCCGATTGGGTGGCCATGGTCGAAAAGGATCTGTTCGATTTCTCGGTTGAGGCGAGCAAAGTCTATTGGATCAATGCGACCTATATCACCCAGGATACCGATGCACTCGTGGCCAAGGCCGGGGCGGAAGGTACGGAAAAATCAGTCAAATATGCCCTGGAAGCTGCAAAGTACGCGCAGATCGCCGGGCTCGACGCAGAAGTCGCACGCAAGCTCGATATGCTGCGCACAGGTATCGTCCTGCCCGCGCCGACAACAGAAGGCGCCGCGGCTGAATTGAGCACAATCGCGACCAGCCTTGGCAGCCAATATGGCAAGGGCAAGGGCACGCTGAACGGCGAACCGATCAACGGCAGCGACATCGAGGCCGAGATGGGGAACCTGGATCGGACACCCGAACAACTCGCCGAAATGTGGGCGAGCTGGCACGGTCAGGTCGGTGCGCCCATGAAAGACGAATACGTCCGCATGGTCGCAATTGCGAATGATGGCGCAAAAGAGCTCGGCTTTACCGACGTCGGAGCGATGTGGCGTTCGAATTACGATATGAGCGCAGAGGAATTCGCCGACGCGAAAGAAAAGCTGTGGGAGGAAGTCAAGCCGCTCTACATGGCGCTTCACACGTACACCCGTGCCAAGTTGAATGAGAAATATGGCGATGCGGTCCAGCCCGCCACAGGCCCGATCCGTGCCGATTTGCTCGGCAATATGTGGGCGCAGGAATGGGGCAATATTTACCCGTTGGTCGCGCCCGAAGGGGAGGGGGACATCGGTTATGACTTGACCGCGTTGATTGAGGAAAAGGGGCTCGATGAGGTAGGAATGGTTCGGATCGGCGAGCAGTTCTTCAGCTCGTTGGGTTTCGAACCGCTGCCGGAGACATTCTACGAGCGCAGCCAGTTCGTGAAGCCGCGCGACCGCGAAGTGGTGTGCCATGCCAGCGCATGGGATCTGGACAACAAAGACGACATCCGCATCAAGATGTGCATCAAGCGCAATGCGGATGACTTCATCACGATCCATCACGAGCTCGGCCACAATTATTACCAGCGCGCGTACAAAATGCAGGACTATCTGCACCTCAACGGCGCGAATGATGGTTTCCATGAGGCGATCGGCGATATGCTGGCGCTCTCGATCACGCCGGAATATCTGGTCCAGATCGATATGCTCGATCGTGCGGACGTGCCCGGTGCGGACAAGGATATCGGCCTCTTGCTGCGCCAGGCGATGGACAAGGTAGCGTTCCTTCCTTTCGCGCATCTGGTCGACAAATGGCGTTGGGGCGTGTTTGATGGCTCGATTGCGCCAGCGCAATATAACGACGTCTGGACCCGGCTACGGACGGAATATCAGGGCATTGTCCCGCCGGTCGATCGCCCCGCTGATGCCTTTGATCCGGGGGCGAAGTATCATATCCCGGGCAACACGCCTTACACCCGCTATTTCCTCGCCCGCGTGCTGCAGTTCCAGTTCTACAAGGCTGCCTGTGACGAAGCCGGCTGGGAAGGTCCGCTCCATCGCTGCAGTTTCTATGGCAACAAGGAAGTCGGTGCGAAGCTCAATGCGATGCTGGAAATGGGCGCGAGCAAGCCGTGGCCGGACGCACTGGAGGCTTTCACCGGTACCCGCGAAATGAGCGGCAAGGCGATGATCGAGTATTTCGCCCCGTTGATGGATTGGCTTGAAGAGCAGAACAAGGGCAAGCCACAGGGCTGGTAAGCGCAAGTAGGCCGTTCAAACAAAGGGCCCACAGAAAGAGCCCCCGCTGCCGATTGGGCAACGGGGGCTTTTCTGTCCGCGCAAGGCGGAACAATAGGATTGCGACCGCGCTCAGTTCGCGCTGAACGGCAGCGAGCTGTGGTGCAGGTTGATGACCAGGTCACCGTCGTCATTCTTGGTGTAGCCGAAGGTGTACTCGACTTTGGTCTCGTTACCGTCGGTGCCGGTGAAGTAATAATTGCCCATCGCCATGGCGCTGTCGCCATCCAGGATGGTGCCTTCATTTTCCCAGCGTACGGCGGTGTAAGGCGCGATGGCAAAGCCGCCATCTTCAGTGCCCTCGGTGCCGACGAAATAGCTCAGGGCTTCATCGAAGGTGCCACGGAACTGGTCTTCGGCAGCCAGGGTGGGCTTGAACAGGATTTCCATGCCATCTTCATAGCCATAGAAGGTGTTGATGTGGTCGGTCGCGGCCTGGCGGAAGTCACCGTCGGCAGTGAAGACCGAGCCGATGTTGACGATACCTTCGCCCCAGCCCTGCTGTGCGGCAGTGACTTCTTCGGCGGTGATTGCGGTTGCGCCAGCTTCGGCGGTTGCGCTTTCGGTGGTGGCGGTTTCGCTGCACGCGGCAAGAGCGACAGCGCTGAGACCCAGCGCGGCTGCGGTGACGAACTTCTTCATGATAATACCTCTCAAAACTCTTGAGCGACCGCATATTGGCGCAGCCGCAATTGCTTTATCGGCTTTCGTCTAGAAAAGGGGGTATGACGGACCCGTTCTCGACAATTGCCGATGCGGTCCGACATCACGCCAGCCTGAATGGCCAAGCGCCAGAGGGGCCCGGTCCGCATGCGAGGCAAATAGGGAGAGTCCGTGATCAGGGCCAATAGATTTCACAGACGCGACGTCATTGATATTATCTATCGACGACGGGAATTTTCATAGCATGGATAAAGCTACTTTCACTGCGTCCAGAGATGCTGATAGGGGTGGGTCATGAACAGCTTCCGGATATCGGCTCCAGCCATCGCCACCCTCGCATTTGCACCGTTCGCGCTTTTCGCCTGCTCTCCGGCCGCAGCAGACCTGCCGCCACCGCCTGTGGTCGCGAACGCTGACATGGCCGGGCAGGCCCTGTTTGTGACGAACAAGGGGGAGGATACACTCTCCAAAGTTGATCTTGCTACGGGCGCGGAGGTCAAGCGGGTCGATAGCTGTACGACCCCGCATGAATTGTCCGTCTCTCCTGACGGCCAATACGTGGCGGTGGGTTGCTATGGCGGGTCGTCGCTGTCGATCTTCAACACTGCTGATCTAAGCGCGGTCAAATCGATCGAATTGGGCGACGGTGCACGGCCCCACGGGCTGGTGTGGCATGCCAATGGCGATCTGTATGCGACGGCGGAAGGTCGCAAATCGATGTTCTGGGTCGAAGACCCGATGGCAAACGAGCCGGGCGTGTTCGAATATGCCACCGGTAAGGATGGCAGCCATATGCTCGCCGTCGCGGAAAACGGCAATCAGGCCTGGACGGTAGATATGCAGTCGGGAACGGTCACTCGGGTCGATCTGAAAACCCGCCGCGCGCCATTGTCGGTCGCGATGGGATCGGAGCCGGAAGGCATCGCGCTGACGCCAGACGGCTCTGCGCTATGGGTCTCTGCGCGCGGTTCGAATGAGGCGTTCGAGCTTGATCCGGCCACGCTGGAAGTGCGCCAAAGGCTCGACACCGGCCGGTTCCCGCTCCGGCTGGCGATCCGGCCCCAAGGCGACGTGGCAATCACATCCGATCTTCAGGATGGAGGGCTGAGCGTGATTGATCTCGAAAGTGGCGAACTGTCTCGATCGATCGCCATTGGCGGCCCTGACCAGGCCGAGCAGCGCTTCCAGGTCACGATCATCTGGTCCGCTGATGGCGAGCGTATTTACGCCGCCGAAACGGGCACCAATACTGTTGCTGAAGTCGACTATGCGAGCGGCGAAGTCTTGCGGCGTTTCTCCGTAGGTGAAGATGGCGACGGGCTGGCGATTCTTGCGCCTGCCTCTACTGAAACGGAAGATGATGGCGAATAAGCCTGGGCTTCCGGCCGTCGGCTGGCGCGAGCTCGTGCATTTGCCCGGGCTTGGCCTGCCGCCGATACCGGCCAAGATCGATACCGGAGCACGCACCAGCTCGCTGCATGGCCATGTGATCGAGGAATTCGAACGCGAAGGCGAGAAGTTCGTCCGCTTTGCCGTCGATTTCCAAGACCTCGATCAGCGCGTCTTGTGCGAGGCGGTGCATGTCGATGTGCGCGGCATCACGAGTTCCAACGGCGAGACGCAAAGACGCTATGTCATCAAGACCCCGATGCGGATCGGCGATATCGAATTCCGGGCCGAGATCAGCCTGGCAGACCGTAGCGATATGAAGTTCCCGATGCTGATAGGCCGCTCTTCGCTGCGTCGCCGTTTTGTCGTCGATTCCGGCCATTCATGGCTGCAGACCCCCGAACGAAAAACCAAGGTCGGCCACAAGCCTTAAGGCCGAGAGACAGGACCCCTCGCATGAAAATCGCAATGCTCGCCCGCAATCCCAACCTCTATTCGCACCAGCGACTGGTGGAGGCGGCCAACGAGCGCGGGCACACGCTCGACATCCTCAACACCACCCGCTGCACTGTGAACATCGCCAGTCACCGCCCGACGATCACCTACAATGGCGAAACGATCAGCGGGTATGAGGCGGTCATCCCGCGTATCGGCGCCTCGATCACCAATTATGGTCTCGCGGTGCTTCGCCAGTTCGAGATGGCGGGTGTGTGGCCCCTCAATGAAAGCGTTGCCATCGGGCGCAGCCGGGACAAGCTGCGCAGCATGCAGATCCTCGCGAAGCACGGGCTCGGCCTGCCGCTGACAGCCTATGCCAACGATCCCAAGGCGGCGGAGGAGATCATCAAGGCGGTCAACGGCCCGCCGGTGGTGATCAAGCTGCTGGAAGGCACACAGGGCATCGGCGTGGTTCTGGCTGAAACGATGAGCAGCGCGAAGTCCGTGATCGAGGCGTTTCGCGGGGCGAACGTCAACATCTTGGTGCAGGAGTTCATCAAGGAAGCGGGCGGCACGGATATCCGCGCGCTCGTGGTTGGCGGCAAAGTGGTCGCGGCGATGAAACGCACGGGCGCGGCCGACGATTTTCGCAGCAACCTCCACCGCGGCGGCAGCGCGCAGCTGATCAAGATCACTCCGGAAGAACGCTCCACCGCCGTCCGCGCGGCAAAGCACATGGGGCTGAATGTGTGCGGCGTCGACATGCTGCGCAGCAATCACGGCCCGGTGATCATGGAGGTGAACTCGTCGCCGGGTCTGGAAGGTATCGAGAAAGCGACCGAAAAGGATATTGCCGGGCAGATCATCGACTACATCGCGGCCAACGCGAAGGCGGGCAAGACGAAGACGAAGGGGCAGGGGTGACACGCCGAGGGGCTGATTGCTAAGGGAGAGGGACATGAAAAAAAGAGAATTGCGCGCGGATGGGTTGATCCCGTGGGCCGTGTTCGCCGTCTGGGTGGCCGTCGCCATTGCGATAAGCTGGGACGACCGGCAATTTGCTCTTTCTGGGCCAGTTGGCTTCGCAAAAGTTGTCCTCATCGCCGTGTGGCTCGGCTTCCTAGCTTATTCGTGGCACTGTATGCGATACGAAAATTTCGTGAAAAGCGTGCGCGAGATCTGGGACAAATACTGGGGCCGACAAATCATTGTCGATCTCTACATCTCCGTTTTCCTGTCCATTGCCCTTGTCTTCCTCGTCACAGGGTCGATCTGGCAGACGCTGTTCTGGAGCATCGCGATGATCCCTTTTGCGAACCAGGCCATATTGCTTTTCGTCATTCTCTACCTTGACGAAATTATCGCTATGCTAGGTCTCTTGGGATGAATTAGCGCTCAAGCATTACGCGCCATCAGCCCGCCATCCACCGGGATCACCGCGCCGGTGATGTAGCTTGCAGCAGGGAGCACCAGCGACAGCGTCATATGCGCGACTTCCTCCGGCTCGCCGTAGCGTTTGAGGGCGGTACGGCGCTTGGCGTAGATGGTCTTGTGTTCGTCCGCGATGCGCGCGGTCATGCCGGTATTGATGGGGCCGGGGCAGATGCAATTGACGGTGATGCCTTCCGGGCCGAGGTCGACTGCGAGGCCGCGGGTCAGGCCCGTCACCCCGGTCTTGGCCGCGACATAGGGCGTCAGGCCGGGAGTCGCGCCGAGGCCTTCTGTGCTGGCGATATTGACGATCCGCGCGGCGTCGCTCTGGCGCAGGTGGGGCAGGGCTGCGCGAACCATGCGCTGGTGCGCGGTTAGCATCACCGCCAGGGCGCTGTGCCAGATGTCTTCGTAGTCCTCGCCGCCATCGAGCGCGGCATGGCGCGAGATGCCCGCATTGTTGACCAAGATATCGATCCCGCCGATGTCTTCCGCGATTTGCGCCACAATCCGCGCGATCGCATTCTTGTCCGAGACATTGAGGGCATAGGCTCGCGCGTTTGCACCGCACTCCGCTGCCACTGTCTCGCAAGCGGCGAGGTCCAGATCAGTCACTGCAACATGCGCACCCTCGGCAGCGAAGAGTTTCGCCGTCGCGCGGCCCATGCCGCTGGCGGCCCCGGTGATGATGGCGACACGTCCGGCGATGGAACGCGAACGGTTGGGTGCGGTCATGTTGGTCTCCTGTTTGGGAGAAACGCTACCCAACAAACCTCCCCACGTCACCCCGGCCCACGAGTCAGGGTCCTGCATGTTCGGGCTTGGTACGGGGCCGAAAGGCAGAGGTCCCCCGGATCAAGTCCGGGGCGACGGTGGTTCTGGATTGAAAAGCCGTGCCCTACCTAAACGGCGGTTCGTTAAAGGCGCGCAGTTTGCGGCTGTGCAAACGATTACCTTCTTCGCGCATAAGGCCGCAGGCGGTCACGCCGATCTGCAAATGGGCGGCGATAGCCTCTTCATAGAACTTGTTGGCCTGGCCCGGCAGTTTGATTTCGCCATGCAGTGGTTTGTCGCTGACACACAAGAGCGTGCCGTAGGGCACCCGGAAGCGGTATCCCTGTGCGGCGATGGTGGCACTTTCCATGTCGATGCCGACGGCACGGCTCAGCGACAGGCGCTTTGCCGAGGTGGAATAGCGCAGTTCCCAATTGCGATCGTCAGTAGTGACGACAGTGCCGGTGCGCATACGCTTCTTCAGGTCAGCACCGCCTTCGCCACTCACAGTTACGGCGGCGTTGGTCAGGGCCTGTTGCACCTCGGCAATGGCGGGCAGCGGGATTTCTGGCGGGAGGAGCGGATCGAGCACGTGGTCATCGCGCAGATAGGCGTGGGCCAGCACATAGTCGCCGATCTTCTGGGTGCCGCGCAGTCCGCCGCAATGGCCGATCATCAACCAAGCTTCCGGTCGCAATACTGCCAGGTGATCGCAGATCGTTTTGGCGTTGGACGGGCCGACGCCGATATTGACGAGGGTAATCCCGCACCGGTCATTCCCGACCAGGTGATAGGCCGGCATCTGGTGCTTGCGCCATGCCGTGTCCGAGAGCTGCTCACGCGCATTCTCGGTCTTTTCTTCGATCAGCAAGCCGCCTGCGCCGGCCAGTGCGGTATAGCCGTTCTCACCCAGTTGCGATGCTGCCCAGTCAACGAATTCATCGACATAGCGGTGATAGTTGGTGAACAGGATAAAGCGCTGGAAGTGTTCGACGTCGGTGCCAGTGTAATGTGCCAGGCGGGCCAGGCTGAAGTCGGTGCGCAGCCCGTCAAACAGCGAAAGCGGGATGACATCGTCGGGATCATCCAACTCGATCCCGTCGGCCAGCTCGTCACCGATATCGGCGAGGTCGGTGTGCGGGAAGTGGCGCGCGATTTCCTGCGGAGATACGCCGGCCAGCTCGGCCCCGGCTTCCCCGTCGAGCACATAAGGAAACGGGATTTCCTGACGTGACGGGCGGATTTCGAATTCGACCTCGTGATCTTCCTGGATCAGCTCCAGCTGTTCGCGCAGATAGTCGGCAAACAGGGCAGGGCGCGTAATCGTGGTGGCATAGGTACCGCTATCGTTCAGGCGGCCAAAGGCGCGGCCCTGATCGGTCAACGGAGGGCCACCGCGATAGGTGACGCGCATTTCGGGATAAGCATAGCTGCCATCGCTACGGCGAGTCTTGGAAGGCAATTTGCCCTCGCGGGCGAAGGCCAGGATGTCTTTGCGAAGGCGTTGGGTAGCCTCGTCGTGAAGGCGGACCAATTCCGCCAGAATCGTGTCTATTTTTTCCATATGCAGCCGCATGTAACGCGCAATTGCGACAATACAATGCAATGGCCCGCCGCCAGGAATGAAAAGGGCCAAGGAAAAGGGGCGCGAAGCCGTTCAGCTCCGCGCCCCTTTTTCGTAGCCGGATTGATCAGGTGATCAGTCTTCGGCGGTCTCTTCGGCGTCGCTGCCTTCAGCCGGAGCTTCTTCGGCAGCCGTTGCGCCGTCTTCGAGCAGTTCAGCGGGAATTTCGCCGGGCTCGAGGGTTGGGTCGATGCGGTTGGCATCGGCCTGTTCCTCGATTTCCTTCTGCTCTTCTTCGAACAGCTGGGCGAGAACGTCGACACCCTGGCTCTGCAGTTCGGCTTCGTCTTCACTGCGCGCCACGTTGGCTTTCACAATGACTTCGACTTCCGGGTGCAGGGCGATGGTCACATCGTGCATGCCGATCGTCTTGATCGGGCTGCCCAGAATGACCTGCTTCTTGTCGATGTCGTGGCCTTGCTCGGCCAGGCCGGCAACAATGTCACGCACATTGACAGAGCCATAGAGCTGGCCGGCATTCGACGACGCCCGGATCAGAACGACCTCTGCACCGTCAACCTTGCCGCCAGCTTTCTCTGCTTCGCTACGACGCTCAGCGTTCTCTTTCTCGAGACGCTCGCGGTTCGCTTCGAAAACCTTCTTGTTGGCTTCGTTGGCGCGCAGGGCCTTCTTCTGTGGGAGCAGGAAGTTGCGGGCATAGCCGTCTTTCACAGTGACAACGTCACCGATCGAGCCGAGATTGCCGATCCGCTGGAGGAGAATGATATCCATGTGTCTTCTCCCTTACTTCACGATGTACGGAAGCAGGCCGATATGGCGTGAACGCTTGATCGCCTTGGCGAGTTCGCGCTGCTTCTTGGCCGAAACGGCGGTGATACGGGAAGGAACGATCTTGCCACGCTCGGACATGAAGCCCTGAAGCAGACGAACGTCCTTGTAATCGATCTTCGGCGCACCTTCACCCGAGAACGGGCAGGACTTGCGACGGCGGAAAAACGGACGTGCCATTAGCTGCGCTCCTCACGGTCGCGACGCTTCTTGCTGTCGCGGTCATTCTTGCGCATCATCACGCTTGGGCCTTCCTCGTGCTCTTCCACGCGGATGGTCATGTAACGGATGACGTCTTCGTTGATGCGCGTCTGACGCTCCAACTCAGCCACAACGCCGCCCGGACCCTCGATATTGAGCATCACGAAATGCGCTTTGCGGTTGCGGTCAATCTTGTAGGCGAGGTTCTTGAGGCCCCAGGTTTCCGTCTTGGTGACCTTGCCTTCATTCTTCTCGACGATTTCGGTGGCTGTTGCCGCCAGCGCGTCTACCTGAGCCTGGCTCAGATCCTGACGCGCAAGGAAGATATGCTCATACAGAGCCATACCACTTGTCCTTCACACTGTAATGCCGATCGCTGGCTGATCCGCACGATTGCGGGGCCCCTCCGGCTTTCTTCAAAATCCCCGCCGGAAGCGGAGAAGGGGCGCACATAGCGGGGTCTCGGTGAAAAGCAAGGGTGCAAAGCTGCCATCGCGGCGTTTACAGGCGGCTGCAAGGGGCCGCATATGGGGCGCGAATAGGGAAAGGGCGAGAATATGCCAGGTGGGCTAGCTGCACTGCTGGATGATGTATCGATTATCGCGCGGGCTGCGGCTGCGTCGATTGACGATGTGGGCGTCGCTGCCTCCAAGGCCGGAACGAAGGCCGCCGGGGTGGTGATCGATGATGCTGCGGTCACGCCGAGCTATGTGACAGGGATGACTCCGGCACGCGAATTGCCGCTGATCTGGAACATCACCAAAGGCAGTTTGAAGAACAAGTTGCTGATCCTGCTCCCCGGGGCTCTGCTTCTGAGTGAATTCCTGCCGGGGGTGATCATTTTCCTGCTCATGCTGGGCGGGGCCTATCTGAGCTATGAGGGTGCCGAAAAGATCATCGAGAAGCTGGGCGGCGAGAAGCACGGCAAGACGATCGATGATCCCATCGAGGATCCTGTGAAGTTCGAAAAACAGCGCACGGCAGGCGCGATCCGGACCGACCTCATCCTCTCCGCCGAAATCATGGCGATTACCCTCAATGAAGTTTCGGCCGAAACACTTCTTACGCGCGCGGCCGTGTTGGCGATCGTCGGAATTGGCGTGACCGTGGCTGTTTATGGCGCCGTTGCGATCATTGTGAAGCTCGATGATATCGGTCTGCACTTGCTCGAAAAGCCGGGGGACACTGCGCGGAAAGTCGGGCAGTTCCTGCTGTCGGCGATGCCGAAAATCCTGTGGCTTCTCTCTGTCGTCGGCACCATTGCCATGCTGTGGGTCGGGGGCGGGATCATTCTGCACGGAACGCACGAGCTGGGCATTCATGGCTTGTATGATGCAAGCATGGGCCTGGAAGAAGCGGTCCGCACCACCACGGGTGCACTGGGGGGCATTCTGGGCTGGATCACCTACGCCGCAGCATCCGCAGTCGTCGGCTTGGTGTTGGGGGCGATCATAGTCTTCGTCGTCCATAAGGTTTTCAGGGTCGGGCACAAAGCGGAGGAGCATTGATGCGCCCGGTCCTTTACACCTGTGCGCGCTCTCGCGGATTGCGTGCTACTTGGGCGGCCGAAGAGGCCGGCGTCGATATCGAACTGAAAATGCTTCCGTTTCCGCCGCGCTACAAGGCACCGGAATATCTCGAAATCAATCCGCTCGGGACCATCCCGTTGCTGATTGAGGGCGAAAGCAGGATGACCGAGAGTTGCGCCATTGCGCATTACCTGGCGACGCGGTCCGGCTACACGGACCTCGCGATTGCACCGGGTGAAGCGGATTATGCCGAATATCTCGATTTCACCTATCATGCCGATGCCACGATCACATTTCCGCAGACCGTCTATATGCGCTTTGCCCTGTTCGAGAAGGACAAGGGTTGGGAGGAAGCCGGTCTCGCCTATGCGAAGTGGTTCTGGAAGCGTCTGGTGAAAGTCGAGCAACGGCTGGAGACGCGTGAATTCCTGTGCGCCGACCGCTTCACTGTCGCCGATATCTGTGTCGGCTACGCCTTGATCCTGGCGAAGAGCGTGGGGCTGGATGAAGGCGTTTCTGAAACCCTCAGGGCCTATCGCGAGCGGTTGACTGCACGCGAGGCTTATAAGCGGGCTGCGGAACGGGAGCTTCAACAATGTAACGATGAACAGGCCAGATAACTCGTACTAATGCTTTATGTAGTTTGACAAATGACATACATTTGTGCTCCCTATGAAGTGTGGGGGGCGTATTACTATGAAATTTGGATTTCTTGTTGTTCTAATCGCTTTAATTTCCGGCGGTTGTCAGTCGTCACAGAGATTGAGTTCGGCGTTGGGGACTATGAAAAACCCTGATCGCGTGTTCGTACAACCGGTCAATACCAAGAGTGTTGGAATAAACCCAATAATTGCGAGAAATTATGCTCTCCTGCTCTGTCTTCCAAGAAAATTTGATGACTGGAACATTGATACAAATCAGCTCAACCGCTTGAATATTGCTGATCGAGCGAACGTTGACGTCCTCTGCGGAAAAAAAACTGGGACAAGCGGACAAGACGCTGGGACAGGCGGACAAGACGCTGGGACAAGCGTTTCCCAAGCAATTGGCAACCAGACGCCAACCGAGGCAGATGCGGTTGCCGAGTACTTATTTGCAGGCCTCGCTCTTTCTGACGAATACTGCGACATGTTTTTTGAAGACGCCGATGAATCCCAACGCCGCCGCCAGTATGGCCGCGCCCTATGGAATGATACAGGTACTGCGCTCAGCACGATTTTGGGATTGGCGAATGCTGGTGAGAATGTTGTCACCGGTATCGCAGCGGGCTTTGGTCTAGGCGATAGCGCTTGGCGTAATTACGACGAAGCCTTTGTGGTTGGGCCTGATCTTGCGAATGCCAAATCTCTAGTGCAGGCCCAGCAATCGCTGTTTCGGGCGGAATTGAAGTCGGGCAAGAAAAACGCTTCGACCTTTTATGAGGCTCAATCCCTGATTAGAGAACATGCAAATATTTGCTCTTTTCTTGGAATGAAGGGAATATTGAATAAGGCGGCGGCCGAGAAGCAAGATAAGATCGAAAGTAAGATTGCTGATGAGAAGCCTGGATCGCAGGATAAAACCGAAGGAGGCAGGGCGGAAGGTGGCGGCTAGCGGCCTAAGTCTGGAGCTGCTTAAGTAGTCCATTGGCGAACTCGCTCAGAGTATCATCACGTGCCCCCATAACAACGATCCGGTCGCCCCTTTTGGCATTCGCGACCAGAAAATCCCCGCACCCATCACGCGTGTTGATGTGGAGAGCCTTTGGCCCGCTCGTGTGTCCGTTGCTGGCAATCAGATCAACAATCCGTTCGCTGCCTTCGCTACGATCAACGGTGCCCCCGAAATAGACCGGGTCGCACAGTAGCGTCAGATCATCCGGGCCGAGTTCACGCGCAAAGGTTTGCGCCAGTTCTTCGCCCATTTGGCGCAGCGGCCCGTATCCATGGGGCTGGAAGAAGGCGAAAACACGCCCGGGATGGGACTTCAGAGTGCGCAAGGTTGCTGCACATTTTTCAGGATTATGGCCGAAATCGTCGATCACTGTCACGCCGGAACTGCTGGTTCCGACCACGTCGAAACGGCGAGCGAGACCGCTGAATTGCGCCAGGGCGGCCACAGCATCGGCCACCGGCACACCCGCTGCATTGGCGCCCGCGATGGCAGCTACTGCGTTAGACAGGTTGTGCTTGCCGGGCATGTTGAGAACCAGCGAATGCCGCCCGTCATCGCGACTGTCGACGACCATCGCTGCCTGACGGGTCGGCCCGGCCGCAATCGAATTCGCTGCAATCGTGATCGTCGCGTCGGGATTGTCGATCCCGAAGGTAATCAGGTCTCCCGCATTCCCAGCAAGGGCCATGGCTTCTGCATTGTCGGCATTGATGACGCTGGTCTTCGAAACTGCGAGGTAATTGCCGAACAATTCGCGCAGTTCTTCCATGCTCTTGTGGTCAAGGCTGACATTGAGCAACACGCCGACGCGTGGGCGGTAAAATGCGATCGAGCCGTCGCTTTCGTCGACTTCGGAAACGTAGAGGTCATCCCCGCCGATGACGGCGCTGGCGAAGGGCCGGTCTTCGCTGACGAAATTTTTCATCACCGCGCCGTTCATGATCGTCGGTGCGCGCCCCGCGTGATGCAAGATCCAGCCTAGCATTCCGGTGACCGTTGATTTGCCACTGGTCCCGGCAATGGCAACACCGGCCTTGGCCGAGTTGAACAGGGCGGCATTCAGGTCGGCACGGGTGAGGCGCGGAATGCCCAGCTCTTTCGCGCGGACCATTTCTGGCACAGTGTCTTCTACAGCTGCACTGGCCACCAGGACTTGTTCCGGCATGGTGATGCCGCTGCCGTCCTGGGGGAAAAGCTGGAAGCCCTGCCGCTCCAGTGCTGCAAACTTCTCCGGCGTTCTGCCTTGGTCAAAGCTTCGGTCCGATCCGGCCACCTGTGCGCCGCGGCCTTTCAGAATGGCGGCGAGGGGCTGCATTCCAGACCCGCCAATCCCGCAAAAGAACCAAGGGCGTGCAGTCAGGTCGGCAGTGGGGTCAGGCAATTCGCTCATGTGGACGCGCCTACGCGGGGAGTGGCGATTTGTGAAGCGGGTGCTAGACCGGTGTCATGACCCGCATCGCTATCTGTGCACCGGCCACCGCCATTACCCGCGACCATGCAGCTGCCATGGAAGAATTTGTCGCAGCAGAATATCCCCAGCATTCGGTCTGGTTTCACGACCAATGCTTCGCTCGACACGCCCATTACGCAGGCGATGATCTGACGAGGCTGGATGCCTTGGTCGAATGCGCGAACCATCCGGAGTATGACGCGGTGTGGTTTGCCAAGGGCGGCTATGGCTCCAATCGCATCGCCGAAGCGGCGGTAGCGCGTATGAATGACGCTGCCCGAGAGAAGACCTATGTCGGCTATTCGGACATGGGCTACATGCTCGCAGCTCTCTATCGCCACGGAATTGGGCAGCCCGTTCACGGGTCTATGCCGGTGAGCGCGCGCAGTGAAAGGGGCAAGGTCGCGCTGCGCCGCGTGCTTAATTGGTTTTCGGGGGATGCCGGTGGGGTGGAGCCGTCGATTGATGGCAAGACGCCGACCGTGGCTTTCAATCTCATTACGCTGGCAATGCTGGTTGATACCCCGCTGCTGCCCGATCTTTCTGGCCATATCGTGATGGTCGAAGAGGTGAGCGAACATCTCTATGCAATCGACCGCCTGTTCTTCAGCCTTGCCAATACTTTGCCACGCATCGCTGGCCTCCGGCTGGGGGCGGTAACAGCCGTACCTGAGAATGATCGCGAATTCGGTCAGACACCGGAGGAGATCGCCAAATTCTGGTGTGACCGGGCCGGCATTCCCTATCTGGGGCGGGCGAAGGTCGGCCACACGGTAGATAACCATGTCGTTCCGTTCGGGGTTGCGAGTCCGCCGCAGGCCTCATAATCGCACCTGCAAGACAGGAGATTACCAATGCGCGCATTTATCTTTCCCGGGCAGGGCAGCCAGAAGGTCGGCATGGGTGCCGAACTGGCCGATGCCAGCACCGCCGCTCGCGCGGTATTCGAGGAAGTCGATGACGCACTGAGCCAGACTTTGAGCAGCATCATGCGGGACGGGCCGGAGGCGGACCTGACGCTGACCGAGAATGCACAACCCGCCATCATGGCGAACGCCATCGCCACCCTGCGCGTGCTGGAGCAGGATTTCGGGGTCTCGCTGACAGATAAGGGCGATTGCGTCGCCGGTCACTCGCTGGGCGAATATACCGCCCTGTGCGCGGTGGGGGCATTCTCGCTTGCCGATACGGCAAGGCTGCTCAAGCTGCGCGGGCAAGCGATGCAGGCGGCTGTGCCAGTGGGTGAAGGGGCCATGGCGGCTCTTCTTGGCGCCGATATCGAGAAGGCAACCGCGCTGGCAGCAGCGGCAGCTGAAGGCGAAGTGTGTGATATCGCCAACGACAACGACCCGACCCAGGTTGTGATCTCCGGCCACAAGGGCGCGATCGAACGTGCTGTTGCGTTGGTGAAAGAACACGGGATCAAGCGCGGCATACCTTTGCCGGTTTCTGCGCCTTTCCACTGCTCGTTGATGCAACCGGCCGCCGATGCAATGGCCGAGGCGCTGGAAGAGACAGCCCCCGGCAGCTTCACCTTGCCAGTTTACGCCAATGTCACGGCAGCGCAGGTGACTGACCCTGGCGAAGAACGCGATTTGCTGGTGCAACAGGTGACAGGGCGTGTGCGCTGGCGTGAAAGCGTGCAGGCCATGCGTGCATCGGGGATCGAGCAATTCGTGGAATTGGGCGGCAAGGTCCTGGGCCCGATGGTCGGCAGGATAGACAAGGAAGCCCAGGCAATCAGCCTTTTGACAATGGACGATATCGAAGCTCTCGCGAAGCGCGTGTGACGTCATCGCTCGGGGCGCTTTCCCTTTGGGCCCAATCCGCATAGTCTGGCGGTGGCTTGCTTGGAGAGGGAACTTCGATGCGCATAATCTTCGCTGTTCTGGTCTCTGCTATACTGCTGGGGGGCTGCGCAACTCTGCCACAATCTGCAGGTCCGGATAGCGGCGTGCCGATGTTCACCAGCGACGCGCAGGTTGACCGGTATTTTGCCGAATTGAAGAAAGAAGATGCGCGGCGCGAGGCCGACAAGGACCCCGACTACGAACAAGAGATTATCGTCACAGCTACGATGATTCCTGCCGCCCCTACGATCACCAATGTGCAGGAAATTGGCGTTGACGAAGGCGGGATCGTCAAAGCCAGCGGCGACTATCTGATCGTTTTGCGTCGTGGACGCATCTTCACCATTCGCCATGGCGATAAGAACCTCGATCCCGTTGATGCGATCGACGTGTTCCCGCCCGGTGACAGAAACCCTGATGATACTTGGTATGACGAGCTGTTGGTGACTGGAAGCACGATCCTGTCAATCGGTTATTCTTATGGAGAGGATGGCACCGAAATCAGCCGGTTTACCATGGCTGAGGATGGCTCATTGAGCTACCGGGACACGCACTATATTGGCTCGTCAGACTACTACTCGTCGCGTAATTACGCGTCCCGACTGATCGGCGAAGAATTGGTGTTCTATGCGCCAGTCCCAGTGTCCGCCAGTGATTGGCGCGACGGACTTCCTGCAATCCGCAAGCGGATGGCTGACGGCACGACGAAGGCTGTGGCCGATCCTGGAGGGGCAGATCGCCTTGGTATCGCTGCCCGGTATTTGAAGGAGTTCCAGCCCGCAGCATCCATCCTCCACGCAGTAACCCGCTGCAATGCCGCATCTGACGATTTCGACTGTGAGACGCGCGCAGTAGTGGGTGGAAATTCACGCGAATTCTACATCACCCGTGATGCTGTGTATGTCTGGACACAAGCGCCGAATGATTGGCGAACGCGACGCCGGGACCGTGACAATCCGAGCATGCTCTACGTGATTCCTGACCATGGTGACATTAAGGCTATTGGTGTCTCCGGGGCGCCAATCGACCAGTTTTCTTTTTTGCAGGATGGCGAGGAAAACAAGCTGTTCGTGATGGTCGAAGAAGATGGAGCGAACGGCCCGATGTGGGCCAGTGAATATGTCGACGGTCCGCTGGCGTTGCTGGCACTTGATCTTGATGACTTTGGTGATGGATCGGCGCAGGCCCAACCAGGTGCCTACCGCGAACTTGCGCCGGTGGATGGGTACCGCGTCCTGAACCGGTATGTTGGACGCTTCCTGCTCTATGGTGGCGGAGACTACGGTGACGAGGAGCAGTCTCCTGGGGTCTTCGTAACGCCACTGGATGCCCGCTGGGTCCAGAAAGTGCGCCTCGATCATGGTGTCACCCGGATAGACAAGATGGGCATCGATCCCGTGGTCATCGGTCCTGGTCCAAATGATGCGCTGGGCTTTTCTGCCATAGGGCTGGATCATCAACTGCTCACGGCAGAACGGCTTGATACCTATTTCCTACCCAATGCCGATGAAGGCGAGAACCGCAGTCAGGCGTTCTATTTTCGGTCCAATCCTGGCGATAAGTCGGGCACCAGCGGCACTTTGGCCCTGCCCGTTGTCAGTGATGTGAATGACGATGGAGGCGAGTTCCTGGGCGAGGCTTCCTCGATCTTCTACTTGCGCCGCGATGCTCGCAAGTTTTCGCCGGCGGGCAATCTTTATTCGGTCCCCCGTGACCCGATCGATGAAGACCGGGTGGCAAAAGATAGCCAGGGCAGCGAATATGCCGTCGATAGTGCAGACGAAGATGGCTGCGAGGCTTCCTGCACCGATTGGTATGGAAATTCACGCCCGATATTTCTGGGAGAGCGCATCATTGCGCTCCTCGGATACGAGCTGGTCGAAGGAGTTCTGGTCGGCGGTAAAATCAAGGAGCGCCGGCGCGTAAATTTCGCGCCAAAGGCGGCAGAGCAGCCCATCGAGGATTGACCAATCGGTTCGCTAAGGCGAGAGGCACTGCACGAATTTTGACGGAGATAATCTGATGTTCTCGCTTGAAGGAATGACCGCACTTGTGACCGGAGCGAGTGGCGGGATCGGATCCTCGATTGCCCGTTCGCTTGCCGCGCAAGGTGCCCGCTTGGCGCTGTCAGGCTCCAATGGAGACAAGCTGCGCGCTTTTCGCGAAGAGCTTAACGCTGAGTTTGGTCACGACCACGTCGAGATTACCTGCAATCTTTCCGATACGACCCAGGTCGAGGAACTGATTCCAGCGACCATCGATTCGCTCGGCAGGATGGATATTCTCGTCAACAATGCGGGTGTCACGCGGGACAATCTCGCGATGCGGATGAAGGACGAGGAATGGGACCAGGTGATGAAGATCAATCTGGAGTCCTCTTTCCGCCTGATGCGTGCCGCCGCGCGGCCTATGATGAAGGCCAGGTTTGGCCGGATCATCTCGATAACCAGCGTCGTCGGCGCGACCGGCAATCCGGGCCAGATGAACTATGTTGCGTCCAAAGCCGGGCTGACCGGCATGTCCAAGGCGCTGGCACAGGAATTGGCCAGCCGGGGGATCACGGTCAACTGCGTGGCTCCCGGATTCATTCGCACGGCTATGACCGAGCAGCTGACGGATGATCAGAAAGCCACCATCAATGCCCGTATTCCGATGGCCAAGATGGGTGAGGGCACTGATATCGGCGCGGCGGTCGCCTATCTTGCGAGCCAGGAAGCCGGCTATGTCACAGGGCAGACTCTGCATGTGAATGGCGGCATGGCGATGGTAAGTGCGTGATCACCAATAGGTGACGCCGATTCCGGTCAAATCGTGCCGGTTATCCCCAAGGAATCCGTGGCCTTGGCGCTTACTCCTTGCCCGCTTTCGCAGGCGCGGTAAGGTCTTTGACACATATCCCCGGCGCTCCTGGCGATTCCGGCAGAGTGATCTGCATCCCTGGGCGGCGCATAAGAGACGAGAGAAGGACCGATGAAGGCCACTATCGAACGCGCGACGCTGCTCCGTTGCCTCTCCCACGTCCAGTCTGTGGTGGAACGCCGCAATACGATCCCGATCCTGTCCAACATTCTGATCGATGCCAGCGATGGCGGTTCGGTGAAGGTGATGGCGACCGATCTCGATCTGCAGGTCGTGGAAACCATGTCTGCTGCTAATGTAGAGGCCGCGGGTGCCTCGACAGTTTCGGCGCATTTGCTGTTCGATATTGCCCGCAAGCTGCCCGATGGCAGCCAGGTTAGCCTGGAAACCGCCGATAACCGGATGACAGTGAAAGCTGGCCGGAGCCGGTTCCAGCTGCCGACCCTGCCAAAGGATGATTTCCCGGTTATCGTGGAAGGGGACCTGCCAACATCGTTCGAATTGCCGGCCAAGACCCTGGCCGAAATGGTTGATCGCACCCGCTTCGCAATCAGCACCGAAGAGACACGCTATTATCTCAACGGTATTTTCCTGCATGTGTCGGACGAAGACGAACCGGTTCTGAAGGCTGCTGCGACTGACGGCCATCGCCTCGCTCGCTTTACCCTCAAACGTCCTGATGGTGCCGATGGGATGCCGGACGTGATTGTGCCGCGCAAAGCCGTGGCAGAGCTGCGAAAGCTGCTGGAAGAGGCGATGGACGGCAATGTCCAGATCGACCTCTCCGCCAGTAAAATCCGTTTCACGCTGGGCGGTGAAGGCGGCACGGTGCTGACTTCCAAGCTGATCGACGGCACCTTCCCGGATTACAGCCGTGTTATTCCGACTGGAAATGACAAGCTGCTGAAAGTCGACCCGAAGAGCTTCTTCCAAGGGGTGGACCGCGTTGCAACTATTGCGACCGAGAAAACGCGCGCAGTGAAAATGGGCCTCGATACTGACAAGGTAACGTTGTCGGTAACCAGCCCTGACAATGGCACAGCATCGGAAGAACTGGCGGGTGAATACAGCTCCGAAGGGTTCGAGATCGGTTTTAACGCGAACTATCTCAAGGATATCCTGAGCCAGATCGACAGCGATACGGTGGAGCTCCATCTCGCAGATCCTGGCGCGCCGACCTTGATCCGTAAAGACGAGAACAGTCCGGCGCTCTACGTCCTCATGCCGATGCGGGTATGATGAAGCGCGGATCGTTCTTGGCGATAGCGGCGGCCTGTACCCTCGCATTCCCGGCGACTGCGCAAAGTCCTGACGTCCAGAACCCGACACCGGAAGACGATCTCGATTGCGCGCTGTTCGCGGCCTATGTCTTGGACTCCTCCGAAGATCTGACGGCGGATGAGAGCACAGGCATTATGTCCGGCATGACCTACTTTATCGGTCGGTGGGAAGCCGTCCGCGGGGGTGATCTCAAGGCCGCTATGGTTGACCGGGTCAAGACAATGAGCATGCTTGATTTTGGAGCTCTTGGGCCGACCTGCGGTGGCCGGATGACGGCTATGGGTGCGCGGATGACAGATGCCGGTACCGCTCTGATAGAGCTCGAGAAGGCGCAGAAGGCCCAAGGCGAGGCCGAAGCCGCAAAGTCTGAAGAGCCAGCAGGCGAGTAGGCACTTGGCTGACGTCCGCATATTCGGACCGGTCATCTCTACCTATGTCCGGATTGTCGAAGTTGTTTCGCACGAGGCTGGGCTCGACCACGAGGTAATCCCGACAGCGGCGCATTCAGACCAGAACCGGCATCCCTTCGGCAAGGTACCGGTGGTCGAGGTCGATGGTCTGGAGCTCTACGAAACGGTTTCGATCGCCCGCTATCTGGACAACCGGCACAATGGAGGCGCGCTGCAGTCGAATGATCCAGTTATGCAAGCAGGGATGGATCGCTGGATCTCCGTAGCCGATAGTTATTTGTTTCCGTTGTTCGAACATGGCTTGGTGATGCCGTTTGTCATGCATCGCTATGCTGGCCAGCCTCTGGACGAGGACCGGATCGCGCGCAATCTTCCCAACATTGCCAAATCGCTGGAGTTTCTCGACCTGGAAATTGCCAAAGATGGGGCTTGGACTGGCGGATTCACGCTCGCTGACATCTGGCTCTATGTTATCTTGCGCGGGGTCGAGCTGACGCCGCATGGGGCGGCTGGAATTGCCCAGTGCGAACACCTCAAAGCGTGGATCGCGTTTACGGCTATGCAGCCCAGCATCCAGGCCACCCGCTGGGAAAGCGAAGGCTGAGAACCCGCTCGCATCGCGGGGCACAGCGCGCTAGGATGTGGCCAACACTTTTTCAGGAGAGCCCCCGATGACCCAAGCTGCCGCCCAAGCCGTCCATGTCCAGAAAGACGAGCTGGCGACCACGCACATGGCTGATCTCGACATGCCAGCTCTGGCAAACGGTGCCGCACGGCTGGAGATCGAGAGTTTCTCCGTGACAGCCAACAACATCACCTACGCCGTGGTAGGCGACGGGTTCGGATACTGGAATTTCTTCCCGGCACCGGATGGCCACGGCATCGTTCCGATGTGGGGTCATGCCAAGGTGATCGATAGCAATTGCGCTGATATCGCCGTGGGCGAGCGGGTCTATGGCTACTTGCCAATGGCGACGCATCTGGATGTTGTGCCCGGCAATGTCTCAAAGAGCGGGTTTGTAGATACTGCCAAACATCGCCAGCCGATGAGCCCGATCTACAACCAGTATTCCCGCCTCGCCAATGATCCGGAGCATGATCCGGCGCGCGAAGGTGAGCGTATGATCTTTGGCCCGTTGTTCAAGACCGGCTTCCTGATCGAATATTTCATGCGCAATGAAAGCTGGTTCGGCGCGGAGCAAGTCGTCTTGACCAGTGCGTCTTCCAAAACGGCGATGGGGCTGGCAGCTGTTGCCAAGCAGCGATCTCCAGGTGTGAAACGGATCGGCCTTACCTCGGCTGGCAATGTTGCATTTGTCGAGAGCACCGGCCTGTATGATCAGGTCCTTGCTTATGATGCCGTTGGTTCGTTGGAGACTGTGCCAAGCGTAACGGTCGATTTCGCGGGCAATGCCGGCTTGCTCGCGAGCCTGCACACCCACTTCGCCGATGCGCTGAAGTATTCTTGCCTGGTGGGCGTAACCCACATTGAAGAACGCGGTGAAGGAATGGGCGGCGCTGCCGATCTGCCGGGCGCCAAGCCGACCATGTTCTTTGCCCCGGATCATGCCGTGGCACTGTTCAAGGAATTGGGTCCGGAAGGCGCGGGCAAGCAGCTTGCAGAAAGCTGGCACTATTTTCTTAGCGCAGTCGGTGACACCGTAGCGATCGAGCGGCACGCTGGGCTTGATGCAGCACGCTCGACCTATCTTGCCATGTTGGGCGGGAAGGTGGACCCAGCTGTCGGGATCGTTATCGAGCCTTAGTTGCCGCTTAAGCGCTGGCGTTAAATATCCACGCAGATCTTGCCGAAATGCTTGTTCGCTTCCTGATGGCGGAAAGCATCGGCAAGATCAGCCAGCGCAAAATGGTCTGAGATAACGGGCTCGATCCCATTGGCCTCAATGGCGGCAATCATATCGAGTTGTTGTGCCCGACTGCCCACCGTAAGCCCCTGCACACGCAGGTTCTTGCTCATGAGCAAGGCCGTTTGCACCGGTCCGGCAAAGCCCGTCAGAACGCCAATCAAAGCGATATGACCACCCACACGCGTAGCGAGCATGGACTGGTCAAGCGTGCCTGGGCCGCCGATTTCGACGACGCAATCCACGCCGCGGCCGCCGGTCATGCCCAGCGCCGCAGGCCCCCAGGCTTCGGTTTCCCTGTAATTGATCAGGTGATCGGCGCCGAGAGCTTTCAGTTTTTCAAGCTTGGCGTCGGAAGAACTGGTCGCGATCACTGTGGCACCAGCCATCTTCGCAAATTGCAGCGCGAAGACCGAAACCCCGCCGGAACCCTGAACCAAGACGATATCACCCGGCTTGATCGCATTGTCGACGAAGAGCGCGCGCCACGCGGTCAAACCGGCGCAGGTGAGGGTGGAGGCTTGTGCCGCATCATAGCCCTTGGGAGCTTTGGTGAACCAGGTTGTCGGAGCGGTAATTGCGTCACGCGCGTATCCGTCGATCCCGTCGCCCGGTACGCGGGTAAAGGCGCTTTGTGGCGGCTCGCCATCGATCCAGTCGGGAAAGAAAGTCGACACGACTGTGTCGCCGACCGCATATTCCGTCACGCCAGCGCCAATAGCGGTGACTTCACCGGCACCGTCGGACATCGGGATCCGGCCCTGTGCCGCCGGGATCATTCCTTTGACCACGGCGTAGTCGTGATAGTTGAGCGAGCTTGCTTGCAAGGACACTGTTATCTCCCCCGCTCCCGGGGCAGTCGCATCGTCGATGTCGACCAGCTGCAGTGTCTCTAGCGAAGAGGGCGTCGCGCCCGTTTGAATGGCCTTCATGGTCAGTTAGCCTTCCTGGATTGCATAGCTGTAGAAACCGTCATGCTGGCCGTTGTGCCTGTCTTGCATGAGCGGACCGGTATCCGCCTCGGTCGGGATGATGCACCACCCGCCGCCCTTGGCCAGTGTCGCATCGACCCCCTTCGCCAGCACTTCGGGGCCGGGTTGGGCCCGCCAATGGGCACCAGCTTCTTCCGGGGCCGAACGCGGGCCACCAAATCGTTCCGGCCGAGCCTGGCGCGCGTTCCAGATCTGCGTGTTGAGGATGCCAGGGCACAGGATCGTAACGCCGATATCATCTTCGGCCAGTTCGGCGGCCAGCGCCTCGCCTACCGCGGCGGTCATCTGCTTCGTTGTGGAATAGAGCGTGAAGGGGCCTTTGACGGGAACCACAGACGCCGATGAAGCAGTAACCGCAACATGGCAGGGACCGTCAGCTGCGCGCATGGCGGGCAGAAATGCCTGCGCGGTCCACACCGGCCCCATCACGTTTACGCCCATCACCCATTCAAGGATTCCCGGCTCGACGCTTGCGATCGTGTCGGCGCTGCCCACGCCCGCGTTGATCCACAATAGCGAAGGTTTCACGCCCATCGCGATGAGCTTCTCGGCGACATCCATCACCTCTGCCCGGTCGGATACGTCGCATCCGCGTCCGATACTTTCATTGCCAATCAGGCGGGCCGTTTGGTCTGCCTCGTATGCGTCGATATCCAGGGCGCAAATACGCATGCCTTTGACCGCGAAGTGCTCGGCCAGGAAACGCCCGATCCCCCGACCGGCTCCGGTAATGACGGCCCAGTCTCCTTCACGGGGAGAATAGGCGCTCATTCTGCGGCTTCAGCGAGTTCCGCCCGTTGGGGGCCACGGATCAGGCCACCCGGTGTCGCGCCGGTCCATTTCCCGTCACGGAAAGTTACTTCACCGCCCTTGATCGTGGCGACATAGCCTTCTGCCTTCTGGAGCAGGCGTTTTCCGCCTGCCGGCAGATCGAACGCAAGCCAGGGCTTGCCCAGCTTGATCGCATCCATGTCGATGATGTTGAGGTCGGCGAGATAACCCGGCGCCAGGATGCCGCGATCTTCAAGGCCATAGAGCTTGGCTGTGTCCCAGCATTGCCGCTTGATGGCATTCTCGAGTGTAATCCGGTCACCGCGTTTGCGATCACGGACCCAGTGTTCAAGCATGAAGGTAGGGCTCGCTGCATCACAGATCGTGCCGCAATGCGCGCCGCCATCGCTGAGCGAGTTGACCGTGTCGTCGCTGTGCTGGAGCGGCAGCAGGAATTCCAGGTCGCCATCGGCATAATTCAGGATCGGGAAGTAGATGAAGCCCTTGCCATCGTCGCGGCACAGCATGTCGTAAGCATATTCCTGCGGATCGATGCCCGCAGCGCCGCCGCGTGCCTGCACAGTCGCATCCTGCGGTGGCTCGTAATCAAAATCGTCGTCCATCTCGAACATCAGTGCCCAGCCATTGGTGAGCGCAAAGATCACTTCCTTGGTGTCTTCCGCCACTTCGGAATAGTCATTAGCTTCCGAAAGCAGCTGCGCCTTGAAAGCAGGATCGAGCAGCTTGGCTTTCTTTTCCTCCCAGTCCAGCTCGGCCATAGCCTGCCAGCTTGGGCGCAAGACGAAGGGGTTCACTGTCCCCTGCCACGCCATGATGATGCCATTGCCGCGCAGGGCAATCTGGGCGACGATGTTGGCGCCATTGTCATTCTCTGCCCGCATGTTAGAAATTTGCTCGTCGAGCGGCTGTTCCTTGGCGATGCTTTGCAAGGCAGCAAAGGTTACGGGCAGGCCAGTCTCGCGGCTCAGATTGCCCATCCATTCGAATTCGTTCCATTCGCGCCGCAGATCGCTGGCCATTTCGAAGACGCCGTGTCCGGCCCGGCCCATGGCCCGACCCAGCTCGACCAGCTCTTCTGCCGTAGCGGTGGTGCCGGGCACCAGCACGCCGTTCACATCCTTGTGCAATACGGTGCGACTGGTGGAGAATCCGAGCGCGCCCGCGCGCACGCCGTCTTCGACGATTTGCGCCATTTGCTGAATGTCTTCATCGGTCGGTACGGCGCCAGGCTCCTCACGGTCTTCCAGTACATAGGCACGCACTGCGCCATGCGGGACATGGGTGCCGATATCGACCGTGCGCGGCATCTTTTCGAGCGCATCGAGATATTCAGGGAAAGTCTCCCATTCCCAAGTGATCCCTTCTGCCAGGGCGGTGCCGGGAATATCCTCGACCCCCTCCATCAACTGGATCAGCCATTCGTGGCGCTCGGGTTTTGCAGGGGCAAAGCCCACGCCGCAGTTGCCCATCACGACAGTCGTCACACCGTGCCAGCTCGAAGGTGCCATTTCCTGGTCCCATGTGGCCTGGCCATCATAGTGGGTGTGAATGTCGACAAAGCCGGGCGTGATCATCTTGCCGGATGCGTCCATTTCCTCCGCCGCATCGCCGCGCACTTCGCCGACTTGGGCAATCAGGCCATCCTTGATCGCGACATCGCCGGTAAAGCGGGCTTCTCCGGTCCCATCAACGATGGTGCCGCCACGGATGATCAAGTCAAATGCGGGCATGAGTCTCTCCTCTCAATCTTTCTTTGCAACCCAATTATCATATCTGCTGGCGCGGTGCTATGCTGGAGAGATGGATAGGCAACGTAGCTGGTCACCCGAACCCGAAAGCGGGATTTCGATCGAGTTTGTGGAGGCCAACGGGCTGACTTTCGAGGTTGCCCAAATGGAGCCGGCATCGGGCGAGAGTGACCACCTTGCGCTATGTCTGCATGGTTTTCCCGAATTGCATTACAGCTGGCGCAACCAGATGCCGCTGCTGGCCGAGATGGGTTATCGTGTCTGGGCGCCCAATATGCGTGGTTATGGCCAGACCACGCGGCCCCATGCCGTTCGCGATTACGGGATGGATCATTTGACCCAGGATGTTGCCGGGCTGATCGATGCGAGCGGCGCCAAGTCAGTCACCCTGATTGCACATGATTGGGGTGGTATCATTGCCTGGGCCTTCGCGATTGCAAAAATCCGTCCGCTGGAACGGCTGGTGATCATGAACCTGCCGCACCCGAAGGTGCTGGAGCGCGAGCTGAAGCGTTGGGAGCAGCTCAGGAAGAGCTGGTACGTCTTCTTTTTCCAACTCCCCTGGTTGCCGGAGAAACGCCTGGGATCGAACAACGGAAAGAACATTGGCGAATTGTTCGTCAAAACCAGCTGCAATCCGGAGCGGTTCGGACCGGAGGAACGGGCCGTCTATGCCGCCGCCGCTGCGCAACCGGGCGCGCCTCGGGCCATGGTCAATTATTACCGTGCGGCCATGAAGCATCGTGGTCTGGTAGAATTGGGCAACTATCGCGTCGACATACCAACACTGATGATCTGGGGTGAAGAGGATGTCGCTCTCAACATCCACTGCACGGAGGGCACCGAAGAGTGGGTGTCTGACCTGACTCTGAAGCGGCTGCCGAACGTTTCGCATTGGGTGCAGCAGGATGCACCAGAACAGGTGAATGCGATCCTGAGCGACTGGCTTCCTGCAGCCAGTTAGCTAGCTGGTGGAATTGGGCATTTTGACAGAGATCAGGACTGCGAGGCCCGCCGCGAACAAGACTGAAATCGAAGCCATTCCGATGCGCTGATCGTTGAACGCAGTCGTGAAGAATTGTACGAGCAACGGGCCCATCCACACTGTGATTGTTCCCGCGATTGCATATAGGCCGAAAAACTCCCCGCTGCGCCCAGGAGGCGCGAGCGTGACCAACATGGTCCGGCTGGACGAAATGCTGGCCGTTGCAGTAACTGCGACAACCGCGATGAGGCTCAAATAGGTGAGGTCGGAAAGTGTTTTGAACACGAGCCCGTCCCACACCTGGTAGTTCTCAATGGCTCCGAAAAACAGGCTTTCCTGCGTGATCGAGAGTTGCACTGAAAAGACCAGTGCCATGACGACAACTTCGATGACCAACGCACGTTTGACGCCAACCTTGCTGTCGAGCCAACCGCCGAACAAGCCGCCCAGAAAGGCCCAGGCCGATGCGAAAATGGCGTAGCTGAGCATTTCGAGGAATCCCCAGCCCAGAAACAGCGCAACATACACTGCACCTAGCGTGAGCAGGGCGGTCATCCCATCCGCATAGAGCATCCGTGCAATCAGATATTTCATCAACTCGCGATACTTCGCAGCCTCGCGAAGCGTTGTGAAAACAGCTTGAGTCCCCGTCTTCACCGCCTTGAACCAGCTTGCACCCGGGACGCCGGGATCTTTGGAGTTGAGGAAGAAGGGTATCGAGAATGCCGCTAGCCATACGGCGCAAAGCGGGCCGACAATTCGGGCATGTTCAAACTCGGCCATGTCAAAACCAAATTGCGGTTCGGCAAAGGGCCATTCTGTCAGGCCCGGCAGCACGAAGAGCAACGCGATAGCGATGAACATCAGCGTGCCAGCAAGGTTGCCGAGACCAAGCCCGAGGCCGGAAATCATGGAGAGGCGCTTGGGCTCTCCAGCAACAGAGAGCATCGCGTTGTGGGTGACCTCGGAATAGGTGTAGCTAACATAGGCCACCACCAGCAACGCCATGATCGCCCACACTGGCAGACCGGCGCCGCCTGGTTGCGCGAACCACAGCATGGCAGAGCAAATCGTAATGGAACCGAGAAATACGGCGAGGATGGGCTTCAGCCTCCCACCGCGATCCAGCGCGGCACCCAGGAACGGTGCGGTCAACGCTGCAATGAACCCTGCCCATTTTGTCACCGATGCGATGGTCGCTTGGCCTTTCGCATTGGCTGTCTTCAGTGCCTCGTCTGGCTCCAGCCCGTTGAGTGCGCCGCTTGCGAGGAAGTCCGCCCCAATGATGTCGCGTGCGAAATAGGGCGCGAAAATGTAGATGACGACGAGGATGTAGTACGGATTACGGGCCCATTCGAACACGGCCCACGCAAATCCGGTCTTGTCGAGAGCACCGCCTTCGCCGCTTGTTGGGCGCGGCAAATTTTCAGGATGATAGCTATCGCTGAACGCATCGTCATGGTGCGTGTGGGTGGGTACCGTCACAGGCGCTGCAACTCCAAAATGCGAGCGCGGTGCGGTGATTGCCACCTTGGCCGTTCGCCCTCTCCGCCAAGAGGGGTCTCACATTGCGGAGGGCCTGTCCAGCGAGTCCGGTCTAGGCCGCTTGCCGCGTCTCGTCCTCTGGCGCGTCGAGGAAATTGCGGAGTTCGGCAATACTCTCGTCAGCATGGGTGAGCAAAAACAGGTGCCCGCCACCTTCGACCATGTGCAGGCGGCTATTCGGGATCAATGCCTTCAGCATCTTCCCGTTGATCGGCAAAACGATCTGGTCGTCATCGCCCATCATGATCAGCGTTTCCTTGGTCATGAAGGGCAGGACAGGGGCGCTGGTCCAGCCCAGCATGCACAGCAACTGATACATGTAGCCGCGCGGGCTGGGCGGCTTGAGCCGACCGATGTGGCTATCTTTCTGGTGCGCTGCGCCGTCTGCATCAACCCCGCCATAGAGCGTCGCGAAATGCTCGTTCATGAATTCGGGGTCGATATAGCGGCGCGGGTTGGCCATTTTGGTGAAGGACGCCGGATTGCCCGGAACCATCAGCATCCCGGCTGTGGTCGCGACCAAGACCAGCTTGCGTGTCTTGCCCGGGTGTTGCAGCGCAAAGTGCTGTGCCATGGCACCACCCCAGCTGACGCCCATCACGTCCACTTCATCCAGTCCGAACCGGCCCAGCAGTTGGGCGGCCGTCCAGCTCATCGTGAAGGGCGTGTAAGGAATGGTAGGATCGGGGCTTTCGCCCGTTCCCGGCATGTCAAACATAATGAAACCGCGATCGTCCAGCTCTTCGGCCAGCGGGGCCACAGCCTCGATATTGGCACCGATGCCGTTGAAGAACAGCACTGGGGGATGGTCCGAAGGCTCATCCAGTCGCCAACGGGCGACCCGCAGCGTGCGACCGCCGACCTCTTCCATGGTGATTTCGGCGGTCATATCCTGCTTTTTCTTCGGCAAAGTCGGTCCTTCAGATGGCGTTTCGCAAGTGCGAAACCGCTCAGACTTCTTCCACTACGTACAGACCGGGGGCCGGGTCCAGCGGTTTGTAGTCGGCATTCCCCAACTCCTTGGGCGCTGGTTTTGTCTTGCCCGAGCGATTTTGCACCCATTCCATCCAGTAAGGCCACCAGCTGCCGGCCACTTCTTCGGCACCTTGCTGCCATTCATCGGCGGTCTTGGGCAGTTTCTTGCCCTTGTTGAGATAGTAGCGCGCCTTGGGGTTGCCCGGCGGGTTGAGGATTGCTTGCATATGCCCGGAATGCGACAGGACATACGTCACATCTTTCGAACCGAATAGCTGGGTCGAACGATAGGTCGCCTTCCAGGGCGTGATGTGGTCGGTCACGCCGCCAAGGATGAACAGGTCGCTCTTGACCTTGGAAAGGTCGATCTTGTGGTCGACCATTTCGACTTCACCCTTCTTGGTGAAGGCCAATGTTTCGAACACGGTCAGGAAATCGCCCATCAGGCTGGCGGAAAGATTGGTCGCGTCCGCATTCCAGAACAAGACATCGAATGCGGGTGGATCGTCACCCATCAGGTAGTTGTTGATGACGTAGTTCCAGATCAGATCATTGGGCCGCAGCCACGCAAAGCCACGGGCCAGGCTGTCTCCTTCGATCACGCCTTTCTTTGCCGCGCGCTGGCGGGCGAGGGCAAGGCCGTTTTCACTGATCAGGGAGCCGGCTTCGATATCGTTCTGCTTGGGATGCAGCACACACACCATCAAGGTGAGTGCGCCCAGCAGGTCGTCCTTGTCGCTCGCCATTTTCGATGCGAGCATCGCGGCAGTCTGGCCACCGGAACAGCCAGCGGAGACGTTCACTTTCTTCGAACCGGTAATGGCGCTGACTGCCTCCATCGCCTCGCGGCACGAGGAGACGTAATCTGCCATGTCCCAATGACCCTGTTCCTTCGACGGGTTGCGCCAGGAAATGACGAATGTCTGGATCCCGTTGTCGAGCTGGTATTTGACGACCGATTTTTCCGGAGACAGGTCGTTGATATACATCTTGTTGATTTGCGGCGGAATTGTCAGCTGCGGGATTTCGTGCACTTCGTCGGTGGTGGGCGCATAGTGGACGAGTTCCATCATTTCGGTCCGCAGGACGACCGAACCTTTGGAGGTGGCGACGTTCTTGCCAAGCTCGAACGGACGTTTGTCGACCTGGCTGACCATCCCCTTGTTCTCGGTGATGTCGGTATAGGCGTTTTTCAGCCCCTTAATGATGCTCAGACCGCCACTGTCGATCAGGCGCTTCTGCGCCGTGGGATTGCCCGCAAGTGTATTGGTCGGCGCGATGGAATCGATAATGATCGTGGAAATGAAGCGCGCGCGATCCTTTTCCAGGTCATCCAGTTCCAATTCTTCCAGCCAGTTCGACATGCCTTTCTGGACCGCGAGGTAATACTGCATACCTGCGCGCATGAAGGGATTGAACTGCCAGGCCGGATCGCGAAAACGCTTGTCCTTGGCCTCAGGCGCCAGATCGCTCTGACCGGTCATGATCTTGATCATGTCACTGCCCATTGCCTGGCTATGGCGTACCATCCGGGCCGGGTCAGAGGCAGTTTCGCGCAGAAGTACGGCGACGGCACCGAAAATGTCTTCGCGGGTCAGGCCAACCAGGGGGCCTAGCGCATTGGTGTGCTGGGCAGCTTCATCGTCAAACTCTACGGCCATGGGTATCCTCGTTTTCGCTGCCCGCTCTTATCGGCGGGCCAGTTATGTCGTTCTATTGCATCAGATCATGCGGGGATGGAACATCGATTACAAGATGACGCGTAGGGAAGGCCCGCAATGGGGCGAATTTTCAGTCCTTGGCAGCAATCATGCTAGCAACGTCGACAAATTTCTCACGCGGTGCGCCATCGCGTGCGGCCGCTTCTTCTGCTTCCTCGATCTTCTTCCAGTCGCGGAACGTCACAATATCCAACCCGCGCTCGGTGGCCATTGCATCGAAGCCCTCGCGCCCACTCTTACGCGCTGTACCGAGCGCACCACTTTCGAAATCCTCGATGATCCGATCGATAATGGCATAGCCGTCCGGGCGATTGGTACCGATAGTGCCTGAAGGTCCCCTTCGGGCCCAACCGACGCAATACAGACCGGGCAAAATGCGCCCTTCGTCATTGGCAAAGCGCCCCATGCGGTCATCAAACGGCACATCGGGAATGGGTGACGTCCTGTATCCGATGCAGCTAACGACCAGATCAGCGCGAATGCGATAGGTCTTGCCGGTGCCGATGGCTCGACCGGCCTCGACCTTCGTCTCCTCCACTTCGACTTCATGCACACCGCCATCGCCGTGAAAGGATGTCGGGCTGGCAAACATGTCAAACTCGATCGTGATCGGGGTTTCGCCATGAATATTGGTCGGTATCGCGGCGAAATTGCGCAGGTGGGTTACCGATTTGCGCAGTCCCGGTTCCAAAATGGCGTCATCGGCCTCGTCCGGCAAATCCTTCGGGTCGACGTAAGGACTGGCCCGGTCCAAATTCATCAATTCTCCCAATTCCTTGGGCGTCATCATGATTTGGTGGGGGCCTCGCCGGCCAATGATAGTGACGGTCTCGATATTGCTGGCCTCGAGTGCATCGAGAGCATGCTGGACAATATCAGCACCGGCGAATTCGCGCGGTGTCTTGGCAAGGATGCGGGCGACATCAAGCGCGACGTTACCCATTCCGATCACCACGGCATGCTTTCCAGTCAGATCCGGTGCGAGATCGGCGAAATGGGGGTGGCCGTTGTACCAGCCGACAAAAGCTGCGCTGCCGAAGACATTTGCCAGATCTTCACCGGGCAGGCCGAGTTCGCGATCACGCGGCGCTCCCGTCGCTAAAATGACGCTGTGGTAGAGAGACTGGAGGTCGCCAATCGAGACATCATCACCCACTGTGACATTGCCGACAAAGCGGACATTGTCATTCAGATTGGTCTTTTCAAACCGGCGGGAAACGCCCTTGATCGACTGGTGGTCGGGGGCAACGCCTGTGCGGATCAATCCATACGGCACCGGAAGCATGTCAAAGATGTCGATCTTCGCGTCGTCCCCCCAGTGCTTCTGCGCTGCCTCGGCGGTGTAATACCCTGCCGGTCCGGAACCGATTATCGCGATATGACGCATAGACGTGCCACTCCCCCTTTCTCAGACGATGCCGTGCTACAGTCTGCGTGGCAAGATGCATCCGTTGAAAGATGCCGGTTTGAAGGAACCTCGCCGTCGGGTCGTTAATCAAATTCAGTAGGGATGCGCTTCAGCCTTTTTAAACCGCTTCTGGTCCATAGGGATCGTATGGGCGGGCAGGCTACAAAGAAATCGGCCGATACACAGGCAATGCGCGAGAACGCGCAGCCAGAATTGCGCGCGGTTTCCACGCGGGATCAAGCGCCGGCCGAGACCGGTCGAAAAGCCCCCGATCGCCGCGATCCAAGCACCGAAAGAGGCTCTCGCACGCGCCCTCGCAAGCGCGGCGCCGCCGCTAAAGCCTACAATCTGCCAAGCTCATGGTGGATGATGCTTTTCTCGCCGCTCTTGGGCGGCGTATCGTGTGCATTGCTGCAATTGAGCCTGCCGCCGCTACTGACCCTCTTCCCCTTGGTGGCCGCCTCTGTCATTTTCGGCGTGTCCTATTGGGTTACTCGGTGGGAACGCTCGCTTCCCGGCCAGCCGACCAAGGCCTGGATACTCGCTTTTTGCGTATCGGTAATACCGTCGGGATTGTTCGGCTTTGGCATCGCTTACTGGATGATCAATGGCGGATTGAACATCGCGTTTGGCCTCGCGACATTGATTTGCGCCAACGCTCTGTCTGCATCGATGCTCAGCGGCCGCGCCACGGTCATGTTCGGATGCAAGGCTGCGGCCTGGGCGCCGCTTGCATTGGTAGCGGGCCAGGTTAGCGCTTTTGTCGCTCTGGCTTTGGTCGCGGTTGGGCTGATCGCCTTGACACGGTATCAGATCGTGATCGATCGCCGGCGCGCAGAACGCCATCAGGCCGACGCGCGGATACTTAACCGCGCCATCGACATCCTGCGCGACTACGAAGAGACTGGCCAAGGCTGGTTCTGGGAAACTGACCGCCGCGGCCAGCTGACATATATTTCCGAAGCGGTGACCGAAAAGCTTGGCGCCCAGGCAGAAGACTTTGTCGGTCGTCCTATCACTGCGTTGTTCGATCTGGCCGAGGGCAATCAAGAAGGCGAACGTACCATTGCGTTCCACCTTTCGGCGCGCTCTGCATTCCAGGAACTGCCCGTACGCGCATCGCGAACCGAGGATGAGCGTTGGTGGTCTATCAGTGGCCGTCCGATCTTCGACACTTTCCAGAATTTCTGCGGGTTTCGCGGATCAGGCACGGATCTGACCGAGAAGCGTCGCAGCCAGGAACACGCTTCGCGCCTTGCCCATTTCGATTCCCTGACCGGTCTCGCTAACCGTCACCAGATGCTTCAGACGCTGGAGAAGATTCTGTCCTCTCCGCAGGAAGCGAACCGTGAATGTACGGTGTTCCTGCTTGACCTGGACCGGTTCAAGCATGTCAACGATACGCTGGGGCATCCGGCCGGGGACGCCTTGCTGAAACAGGTTTCGCAACGGCTGGAGCGGACTGTTGGAAAGATGGGCCGCGTTGGTCGCCTGGGCGGAGACGAATTCAAAGTCATCCTGCCAGGCCGGATCGCGCGCAAGAAACTAAGCCAGCTTGCGAGCGAGATCATCCATTCGCTGTCAGAGCCATACTCGATCGAGGGGCAGCGTGTTGTTATCGGCGCCTCTATCGGCATTGCCATGTCGCCGGAGAATGGCGAAAGCAGTGACGACATTATCCGCAATTCGGACCTTGCCCTGTACGCTGCAAAAGACGGTGGCCGGGGGCGTTTCCACTTCTATTCCAGCGATCTTCATTCCGCTGCAGAAGAGCGCAGCCTGCTTGAGCAAGACTTGCGCGATGCAATTGCCGATGGATCGCTGCAACTTCATTACCAGCCAGTCGTCCACACCGCGACAGAGCGGATCTCCGGCTTTGAAGCGCTGCTCCGCTGGAAGCACCCGCAAAAGGGCTTCATCAGCCCCGGCAAGTTCATTCCGATTGCCGAAGACACAGGTCTGATCCAGCCCATCGGGGAATGGGCGCTGCGCACTGCGTGCAAGGACCTTGCCGAATGGCCTGACGACATCCGTTGTGCCGTAAATGTCTCGCCCATCCAGTTCTCCAACCCGCAACTGCCTGCGATTATTACCAGTGCCATTGCGGAAGCGGGCATTGCGCCGTCACGCCTTGAGCTCGAGATCACAGAGAGCGTGTTCCTGAACAATGATGAGGGTACGGACGCGATGTTCGCCGCCTTGAAGGGGATCGGCGTGCGGCTGGCGCTTGATGACTTCGGCACAGGCTATTCCTCGCTCGGCTATTTGAAGTCGGCACCTTTTGACAAGATCAAGATTGACCAAAGCTTCGTTCGCGGTGCGACCGAGCCCGGCAGCCGCAACGGTGCGATCATTGCTTCGATCACCAGTCTTGCCCAGGCGCTCGGCATGGATACGACCGCCGAAGGTGTCGAGACCCTTGATGAGCTTGACCTCGTGCGAATGCATGGGTGCAGCCATATCCAGGGCTATATTTACGAAAAGCCTTTGCAGCCTGATGCAGCGACCCGTTTGCTGGGTACTGGCCTTACGGCTGTGGCCAAGGGTCCGAAATCAACCCGTGCACCGCGCCAGACCGTCTTGCGTCGCGTCGTGCTGGAGCATGGCAGCCAGCATTACCTCGCAACCGTGCGTAATCTGTCGTCAACGGGCTGCATGATTGAAGGGTTGTGGAATGTACCGGCCAGCACCATTTTCCAGATTGCTCTTACCGAGAAACTGATCGTTACGGCGACGGCACGGTGGAGCAAGGAAGACCGGATGGGCATGGAATTCGCCACACCTCTGCCAAAGTCTGAAAGCGGGAAAATCGAACTTGCAGGTGAAGATACGACCTTTGCGCTGAAGAAACAGGTCCGAAACTCGATGTAAGTTAACCTGATAGTAGGTAAGTTATCCTATCGAAATTCATCACGTTCTACCGAGTAATTTCACGGTCAAGTATAAATAGAGAGCGATTTCGCGGCATATCATGGCCATAGGTGACTTCTTTTCGAAACGCGGGGCCTCTTCGGGGGACAACGGCCCATCGGTGGGACAGACGCCGATTGGAAAAGCCGATCCGCGTCGCCTTGCCTTGCTCGATGATTTCGAAAGCGCTGATCTGGGTTGGTTCTGGGCCACAAATACTGCCTCGGAGCTGGTCTATTTGTCGGACAATGCTGCCGCTCAATTCGGCATGGATGTCGACAAGCTGGTAGGGCAACAGCTGTCGAAGCTGTTCGTACTGGATAATGATGGGGACGAGGACGAGGGCTCCCAACGGCCACTGCAGTTCCTTCTTCGCGCCCGCAATACGATCACGGATTTGACCGTTCGGATCGCGCAGGACGACAAAGAGATCTGGTGGTCAATCTCCGGCAAGCCCCAGTTCGACAGCGAGGGCGAATTCCTCGGCTACAGAGGCAGCGCGAAAGACATTACTTCGGTTCGCGAGAGCCGACGCGAAGTCGGGCGCATGGCCCAGTATGACTCGCTGACAGGCCTGGCCAACCGTCATCGCATGACCAAACGTCTGACGGCCACGCTTATAGCCTATAAGGCCGCGAAGCGTTCCTGTGCCTTGATGATGCTGGACCTCGACCGGTTCAAACAGGTCAACGATACGCTGGGGCACCCTGCCGGTGACGAGCTGCTGAAGCAGGTCGGTCAACGCCTCGGTCGGATCGTGGGTGAAATGGGTGAGATCGGGCGGCTCGGCGGAGACGAGTTCCAGATTATCCTGCCGGATATCGAAGATCGTGGGCGCTTGGGTGAACTTGCGTCCCGCGTAATCCAGATGATTTCACAGCCCTATTCCATAGATGGGACCAGGGCGATCATTGGTACCTCCGTCGGTGTAGCGATTGCACCCTTCGATGGCATCGAGACAGAAGAACTTGTGAGCGCGGCCGACCTTGCCCTTTACGCGGCCAAGGGCGGAGGACGCGGCCAATATCGCTTCTATTCGAGCGAACTGAAAGACGGTGCCAAGCTAAGGCGCCAGATTGAAGAAGACCTGCGCGATGCTCTTGTAACGGAGCAGGGCCTTGAGATGCACTACCAGCCATTGGTGTGCGCGAAAACCAGCAAGGTCAAATGCTTCGAATCGCTGGTCCGGTGGAATCATCCTGAGCGGGGCTGGATCAGTCCGGCTGACTTCATCCCGGTTGCCGAAGATACGAACCAAATCGGCGCGCTGGGTGAGTGGGTCTTGCGCAAGGCATGCAAGGACGCTGCAAGTTGGCCCGGCGACCTGGGCGTGGCCATCAACGTTTCTGCGGTCCAGTTCGCCAATCCGGAACTGCCGCAGATTGTCCAGAATGCGCTCGATGCTTCGGGCTTGGATGTCAGCCGGCTTGAGCTTGAGTTGACCGAAAGTGTCTTCATCGGCGATCCGACCGCTACGCACGAGATGTTTCGCGATCTGAAGAAGCTCGGCGTGCGGCTGGCTCTGGACGATTTCGGGACTGGATATTCGTCGCTCGGCTATTTGAAGAATGCCCCGTTTGACAAGATCAAGATCGACCAGAGTTTTGTGCGCGGCGCGACCGAAGACGACAATAACAATGCGGCCATCATTACTGCGATCGTGAGCCTTGCCGGCGCGCTGGACATGGTGACAGTGGCCGAGGGCGTCGAAGCAATGGACGAGCTGGAGCTTGTCAGGGAACGCGGTGCCGACCTGATCCAGGGCTGGATCTATTCCAAGGCACTGCCGCAGGATCAGGTGCTCGCGAAACTTGAAGCCGGCGAGCTTGAGTATGTGCCCAACGGCCCTGCCAAACACCGGTCGGATCGCAAGACAGTGTTTCGCCGCATCGGGGCTGTGCACGAAGACCACAGGTATGATGTGGTGCTTCGCAACCTCTCCAAGACGGGCGCGCGGATTGAAGGCCTGCTGGATGTCCCAGTCGGGACAGGTCTGGTCCTCGATCTGGGTGACGGGCAGCTCGCAGTTGGCGTGGTCAGGCGCTCTGAGGAAGCCGCACAGGGCATCGAATTCGAAACACCCTTGATCAGCGATGGCGCAGATGGTCTGTGCACGCGTCACAGGATCTCACCTTACGCGTTGGCAGCAGCCGGCATGCCGCTGGCCGCGCTTCCCACGGGCAACTACCCGATCAATCAGATCAACGGAAACCAGCCGAAGACGGCACCAAAGTTCCTGCAGATCGAAATGTCGCACGACGGATCGCGCGCGGCGTAACTGCGCACCCGCTGTCAGAAAATTCGTTGCAGATAGAGGGTGCGTGTAACGAAAAAGCCAACCCTTTCGAACTGACCGGCATGGGCCATCGTGCCGACCGGAATACTCGAAAGGATGGAAAAATGCTGAAACTTATCCGTACCATAGCTGCGCCAGTTCTTCTGGCGACGACTGCCAGCACGGCAACTCTTGGGCTCGCATTTGTTGGCCTGCCAAGTGCAGCGGTTGCTGCCGAAGCGTCTTCTGCCGGCGAGTTTCGTGGCGCTGACAGTTCACATCCCGCATCAGGCAATGTGGAAATCGTGAAGCTCAAAGGCGGCGGCCTCGGGGTCAAGCTGAAGAGCAATTTCAAGGTTCGCGGCGGCCCGGACTTGCGCGTGTGGCTCAGCGAAGCGCGCAATCCCCGCAACGGGCGTGCTGTCCGGCAGGCTGGCTATGTCGACCTTGGCCGACTCAAGAGCAGCAGTGGCGAGCAAATCTATCGTATTCCGGCGTCTGCCAATGTTACCGATGCAAAATCGGTCGTAATCTGGTGTCGTGCTTTCGGAGTCTTTTTCGGCAGCGCGACTGTCGCCTGAGACCCTGGAAACACGCACAAATCGAGGATGGTTCGGCAACTGTTTCGCGCCATCCCCATTACGGTCTACAAGACATGCTGACATTTGCCGGAAGCGCGGGTAATGCGCGGGGAAATGACTGATCTCTCCAGAATCCGCAATTTCTCGATTATCGCCCATATCGATCATGGCAAGAGCACGCTGGCCGACCGGCTGATCCAGCATACCGGCGGGCTGACCGACCGTGAGATGTCGGAGCAAGTCCTTGATAACATGGACATCGAGAAAGAGCGCGGCATCACCATCAAGGCCCAGACCGTGCGGCTGGACTACACCGCCAAGGATGGCGAGACCTACCAGCTCAACCTGATGGACACGCCCGGCCATGTCGACTTCGCCTATGAAGTCTCCCGCAGCCTCGCCGCATGCGAAGGCGCGCTGCTGGTGGTCGACGCGGCGCAGGGCGTGGAGGCGCAAACGCTCGCCAATGTCTACCAGTCGATCGAGCACGACCACGAAATCGTCTCCGTCATCAACAAGATCGACCTGCCCGCCGCCGAGCCGGAGCGCGTGCGCCAGGAAATCGAGGACATCATCGGCCTCGACGCCTCCGAAGCCGTCCTCGCCAGCGCCAAATCGGGCATCGGCATCGAAGAGGTACTGGAAGCGGTCGTCGCCAAGATCCCCGCCCCTAAGGGCGAGCGTGACAAGCCGCTCAAGGCCATGCTCGTCGACAGCTGGTACGATCCCTATCTCGGCGTCGTCATCCTCGTCCGCGTGATCGAGGGCGTGCTGAAGAAGGGCCAGCAGATCAAGTTCATGCAAGGCGCCACAGAGCACCTGGTCGACAGGGTCGGTTGCATGCGCCCCAAGATTGAACAGCTGGAAGAGCTCGGCCCCGGCGAAATCGGCTTCATAACCGCCCAGATCAAGGAGGTGGAGCAGGCCCGCGTGGGTGACACCATCACCACCACCAAAAACGGCGCGACACAGGCGCTGCCCGGCTACAAGGAAGTGCAGCCGGTGGTATTCTGCGGGCTGTTCCCGGTTGACGCGGCGGAGTTCGAGAAACTGCGCGAGAGCATCGGCAAATTGCGCCTCAACGATGCCAGCTTCAGCTTCGAAATGGAAAGCAGCGCGGCGCTCGGCTTCGGCTTCCGCGCCGGGTTCTTGGGCCTGTTACACCTGGAAATCATTCAGGAACGGCTGACCCGCGAATATGATCTGGACCTGATCACCACCGCACCATCGGTCGTCTACCGCATCCAGCTGGGCAAGACGAAGAACGAGGACGCGAAGGAAATCCTGCTCCACAACCCGGCCGATTACCCCGATCCCAACCGGATCGAGATGATCGAGGAGCCGTGGATCAAGGCGACCATCTACACGCCCGACGAATATCTCGGCAGCATCCTGAAACTGTGCCAGGACCGGCGCGGCATCCAGGTCGACCTGACCTATGTCGGCGGCCGCGCACAGGTGACGTACGAGCTCCCGCTCAACGAAGTCGTGTTCGATTTCTATGACCGGCTGAAAAGCATCAGCCGCGGCTATGCCAGCTTCGACTACGAACAGATCGGCCTGCGCGAAGGCGATCTGGTGAAGATGAGCATCCTGGTGAACAACGAACCGGTCGACGCGCTCTCGCTGATCGTCCACCGCGGCGTGGCCGAGGCACGCGGACGCGGCATGTGCGAACGCCTGAAAGACCTGATCCCGCGCCACATGTTCAAAATCCCGATCCAGGCCGCCATCGGCGGCAAGGTCATCGCCCGCGAAACCATCTCGGCCCTGCGCAAAGACGTGACGGCGAAGTGCTATGGCGGCGATATTTCCCGGAAGAAGAAACTGCTCGAGAAGCAGAAGAAGGGGAAGGCCAAGATGCGGGAGTATGGGAACGTGAGCATTCCGCAGGAGGCGTTTATTGCGGCGTTGCGGATGGGTGAGGAGTAGGGGTTTAGGTTGCCGAAAAATCGTCGATAGCAGCCATCAATTTCTGAAGCTTATCAACGTCCTTTCTGTGAGCCAAGTAGTCTGCATAAATTCTCGACGACGTCTCAAGAAGATTCTCGTAGAATATGATACGCGCTCCTTGCGCATTAAGCGTTGCTTGCGAGGCGGTTTCTCCTCCAGGATTTGCCCAATCAGAGGGCGGCTTTCCCAGCACAATCACTATCTCGACGGGCTCTTTGTCGAGGTCCGCTTTTTTCAAGACCTTTGTCATGCCTGAGCGATATTTTGAAACTTGCTCTGCTAGTTTGAACGAGGTTGTTACGACGTTTGGACGCTTCAATTCGACTATGACGTGTTTTCCAGCCGTCTTACGATAACCAATATCTATGCGTGCCTTTTTCTCAGCCGCACTAAGTTTGGAAGTTACTTGGGCGATTACTTTTTCGACTCGGCGCTCCATGTACTCGGTGGAGTCGGCGCGTTCCCATGCTGGATCAATCAGCCAAAGGTGATCGAAAAGGTACTTTTGAATCACCTTTTCGAGAGCATTTCCGTCGACTTTCTCTTCGAGTGCCCTAAGAACTCCCACGCGAGATTTGACAATCTGACCATACAGGTTTGCTTCAAGACCATCAACCTCTGAGAATAGTTCCAACAGGGTCGGCACCCCTTCGTCCGTTATGTTTTCGAGCCTATCCAAATTCTCGTTCAGGCGGTGAAACTCGAAAGCTAGAACGGATTGTTTTATGAGGGATTTCTCCTCAGTATCCGACGCTTCGATTTTGTTTAATTTTCCAATCCACTGCTTAGCTTTAGTTCGGGTTGCTGGTTTGAGTGTGTCGATCCACTCTTTTACAACGGGAATTTTCAAAGCATTCTTGGCGCCGGAATCAACTCGCAAGGCTGCCCATCGTGTTTGGATGTGTTTGAGCTCGGCGGCGATAAACTTCTTCAGTTCGACGTATCTTGGGTCACCTTCGACCAAATTTTGGCGGCTACTTGTTGCAGCATCGTCGTCCTTGGACTTTTCATCTACCCATAGATCCAGCCCGTCAACTCTGAGCTCGCCTATCAAATATCCTGCATAAACGCCGCGCTCTGTAAAAGCGTCAAGTATGTCTTCTTGTGCCATTTTTCCACGGACGAAGATAGCGATGCGATTCAAATTATCGTCATCATCATCGTCCTTGAGCTGACTCGACTCTTTTACTGTGCCCAACCATCCCGAGATTGTTACTCCGCCAGGTGCAGTAGTGGTCGCCCGCTTTTCATGGTGTTCAATATTTTTGGCTCGTGCGACTACGTCTTTCTGCTGTCCATATGTCCAAATATATTGTAGCTTATCGTAATACTCTCGGTCATCGACTTTCACTTCCTCGTCGTCAATATATACTCGAAATTTTGGGCTTTCGATGACTTGAAAGCGTCGGGCGACCCGTTTTTTGAGAGCTTTGGGAGTTGCAAGGGTCTGCCGTCGTCGCAAGTTGGTCAGCGTAATTCGTGTGCCGTGTACGAAGTCAATTTTGTCTGTTCCCACTTCCTTGGGCGTATAAGTAGTGGAGTCGTTTCCGCCCGCTTCGATTTTCTTTCGGATATCAGGCAGGTGCATTTTGAAAGCACTTTTTTCCCCGTCTTTGGCTGTTTCCACGACTACCGTATCGGCGATGGAGAACAGTGAGAGTTTTCCGATGCCTTTTCGACCCATGGGTTTGCGCTTGTGTTTTGGGGTCAATCCCGGCTGTCCGCTCCGCCTGCGATAGCCGACAGTGAGAAACCGTTGATTGACTTCCTCCTCGGTCATTCCGAGACCATCGTCAGTTATAACAATCTTTTTGCGAGCGGAATCCCAAGAGATGTCAACGCGCTCTGCATCTGCATCGTAGGCATTGGCGACGATTTCAGAAAGCACCGCCGCCATATTGCTGTAGAGATTTATACCAAGATGTTCGAGCGAATTCAGACTTATTGTGAGTTCATATTTTTCTGTTGTCTTTCTGCTCATGCGTAGTCGCACCTTGAAATAATGGTTTGTCCGATGGCCCTACCGAGATTCACAGGCACTGCGTTGCCAATCCAGCGCCCGACCTCTTTCAAGTTAGGTTTATCGTTTGATGGTAGAAATTCGTATTCTGGTGGGAAGGACTGAAGGATAGCAGCCTCTCGAAGGCTTATAGCCCGGTCTTGTTCAGGATGGCCGAATCGACCGTTTCCGAAACCAAAGCATTGCGTAGTCATGGTGGGTGCAGGGTCATCCCATGTCATGCGAGCATATACGCCAGGGTAGGTCTTTCCCGATGCGCGTCGATGGCAGGCAGCACGCAATTCTTCCGGCCAATCTCGCCATGTTCCCCCTGGCTTGGCGGCTTTCATCCGCCGCATGTTCAGCTCCGAAAGCGACGAGGCGGTGTGAAGCGGATCGGCCGGATCGGTCTCACCCGCGCTGATAGCCGGCAAATGGGCAATCGCTTTCTTGACGGTCATCCCGACATTCTCGGCGGGAATCAGGCGACCGATCTTGCGCCGATGCGCGGCGACGACAACAAGACGCCTTCGCTTCTGTGGCACTCCGAACAGTTCGCACTTTGCGATGGTCGCACGGACGGGATATCCGGCATCGTTCAAAATCTCTTTGAACTCCCGAAAAACGCTGCCCTCCTTGTATCGCAGGAGTGACGGAACGTTTTCCATGGTTATGAAGTCTGGCTGGACAGCCGCTGCGAGCTCGGCAAATTTGCCGACGAGTGACCACTGGGGGTCTTCATCGTAGCGTTGCTTGTAGCTCGAGAATGGCTGGCATGGCGCACACCCGGCCAGCACAGTCGGCGCTTTGCCGGAGTAGTGGCTCATAATTTCGTATGCGGACATCTTTCCGACGTCGCGCTTGATGAACTCGCCGCCGTTGTTCTGCTCGAAGGCGAACTTGCATCGTTCGTCGGTGTCGTAGCCCGCCAATATCTCGCAGCCTGCCAATTTGAGGCCATGGCTCAGGGCGCCCACGCCGCAGAATAGATCGACGACTTCCGGCTGCGCCCTCACGACGCAGTCTCCAGAAAGTCGACCAGAAGATCGGCAAGTTCGTCAGGCTTTTCTGCCTCGCACTGCCACACGACCATCGTCTCCCATCCCATTTCGGCCAAGTCGATCAAGTTCTTATTATCTCTCATAATGTTGTCGTCAAACTTCTTTTGCCAGAAATCTACGTTTGTCTTTGGAGTGGTTGCCTTTTTGCAATTATGCCTGTGCCAATAGCACCCGTGGACAAAGATGACCTTTTTCCTGATTGGAAAAACCAAGTCGGGACTTCCGGGCAGATCGTGTCTGTGCAATCGAAACCGGAAGCCGAGCCGATGAACGAGTCGGCGCACAGCCATCTCGGGCTTAGTATCCTTACCACGCACGCGCGACATCAAGCGACTGCGCTCTTCGGGAGAGAGGTTATCCACCATTCGGGTGCTTTACGGTAAGGGATGTGCAGGTGGCGAGAACCTTTTGTTGGGACCCTGCGGGCGGGACGCATCCGCGCCCCTTGCCTCCTCGCATAAGCTCGGGCGGGCAGTCGCCCTTGCGGTCGGCTGGTCGCCGTCCGTGCTTCGTCACGCATGTCTGGGCTACTCCCAACTCTCATCCTTCACCGTCCGCACCCTTGGCTTGTCCTCCGGCTCCTCCACCACACCCCGCCGATCCCAACCGGGCGGGGGGAGGCTCGGGGCGTCTTTGTCGGATTCGGTCTCGCGCAGGGCCGCAGCCTCGCGGGCTTGGGCTTCGGCGGCGATGGTGGCTTCGTCGGGGCAGTGGTCCGGCATCTGGACGGAGCGCTGTTCGTCGCGGGCGCGCAGTTCCTCATAGTGGCGGTAGGCGTCGCGGGTTTCGGGGGTGAGGGCACACCATCGGGCGCGCTGGCGCAGGGCTGAGCGGCGGCGGAGCTCGTCCAGCTTGCGGTCGATCAGTTGGCGGGCCTCAGCCAGAGGCAGGGGTTTGCCGCGTTGTTCCTCCTCCCACTCTTGCCGCCATTTCTTCTTGAGCCGACGCTTCTCCATCTTGCCGACGGCGTTGAGGCCCCCGAGACCTTTGGCGTGGTGTCCGCCGCCTGCGGCAAACCGCTCGGGCGCGCGGTTGCGGAGCATGAACATCAGCAGCCGGTCATTATACTTCGTCCGGCTGCCGACCAGCTTGCCATAGGAATAGAGCGGCTCCTCCACCCCGTTCAGCGCGCGGTCCATCGCCACATCCTCGATCCGCTGCACGCCCAGGTCGAGCGCCTTTTGCCACGCGTCGCGGAAGCTCTCCGCGCCCGGCTGGCGACGCAGGTGATAGGCGCCGCGCTGGCTCATATCGACCGCCTTGCACGCCGCGTGGACCGAGCCGGTCTCGGCCAGCGCCTCGATAAAGCGCTGCTGGCGCGCCTGCGTCCACCCGTCATGCCGCGCGCCCTTGCGCGGGACGGGGGTGAAGGTGGGGAGCTCCCCCGCGCGAACGGGGAGGCGGGCGGTGCGGGGATCGGTGCGGCGGGTCATGGGGGCGAGGGGAGATGCCATGGGTGGGGGGCTGTAGGAAAGGGTGTTTGTCGGGGCCCTCAAGCGCCGGTGTTCGGGTTCGCGTTTGCGTTGGCATTGCTCTCCACAAAACCGCGCGCCCTTTCACTTGGCGTTCACGTGGCGGCTGGCTATAGGGCAGGCCATGGTTTCCAAGCTTATCGCTGCGCCCGCCCGCTCGGGCCTTCGCGCGCTCGCCCTGTCTGCCCTTGCGGCCACCACGCTGACGGCCTGTGCCGGCGGGGACGGCGGCACGCGCGATACGGCCTATGTCGCGCGCGATGTGGAGACGCTCTATGCCTCCGCCAAGGAACGGCTCGATGTCGGCAATGCGAAGTTGGCCGCGGCGCTGTTTGACGAGGTCGAGCGCCAGCATCCCTATTCGCCCTGGGCCCGCCGTGCGCAGTTGATGAGCAGCTTCAGCTACTACGTCTCGCGCGATTACACGAAGTCGATCCAGAGCGCGCAGCGTTTCCTGTCGATTCACCCGGGCAACAAGGATGCGCCCTATGCCTACTACCTGATCGCGCTCAGCTATTACGAGCAGATCAGCGATGTGCAGCGCGACCAGAAGACGACCGAACAGGCGCTGACCGCGCTGCGCGAAGTCGATCGCCGCTTCCCGACCACGCAATATGCCGCCGATGCGCGGCTCAAGATTGACCTTGTGAACGATCACCTTGCGGGCAAGGAAATGGAAATCGGCCGGTTCTACCAGCGTTCGGGCAAATGGGCGGCCTCGCTGATCCGGTTCCAGAACGTGGTCGAGACGTATCAGACGACCAGCCACACACCCGAGGCACTTTACCGCCTGACCGAAGCCAGCCTGGCGCTGGGGATCCCCAACGAGGCGAAGAAATACGCCGCTGTGCTGGGGGCCAACTATCCGGGCAGCGAATGGTATGAAAAGGCGTTCAAGCTGGTCGACCGGCACGCTGCAGGCGTTACAGCCAGCTGAGCCTGCTCCGCTGTTCCATGGAATAGGGCGTCAGCACGCGATGGTGGGTAGCCGCGCGCACCACGGTGACGCGCCCGCGCACATTCGCTAGAGAATCGGGCCAGACATGCTGACCCGGCTTTCCATCCGCAATATCGTGCTGATCGAGGCACTCGACCTGGATTTCGGGCGCGGCCTCGGCGTGCTGACCGGCGAGACCGGTGCGGGCAAGTCGATTCTGCTCGATGCGCTCGGCCTGGTGCTGGGCAATCGCGCCGATAGCGGCCTGGTCCGCGCGGGCGAGGGCAAGGCCAGTGTTACCGCCAGTTTCGAATTCGCGCAGCTGCCGCGTCCCGTCGCAGAGGCGCTGGATGAAGCCGATATCGAGATCGAGGAGGGCGAAGCGCTCCTGATCCGTCGCCAGCTCAAGGCGGATGGCGGCTCCAAGGCGTTTATCAATGACCAGCCCGTCGGCGTTGCGTTGCTTCGCACCCTGGCCCCGGCACTGGTGGAGCTGCACGGCCAGCACGACGATCGCGGCCTGGTCAATCCGCGCGGCCACCGTGCCTTGCTCGATCGCTATGCCGCCCATGAAGAAGGGGCCGATACCGACGCGGTCGCTCAGGCCTGGGACGAATGGCGCAGGACGACCGAGGCACTGGCCCAGGCGCGGGAAGAAATTGAGGAAGCCAAGGCCGAACAGGATCTGCTGATCGCGCATCTGGCCGAGCTGACCCAGCTGGAACCGCAGGCGGGGGAGGAGGAGCGGCTCGCCAATACGCGTGCCGATATGCAGAAGGGGGAGAGGCTGGCCGGTGACCTGGAAGAACTGCGCCACGTCTGGGAAGGATCGGACGCCCCGCTGGCCCAGTTGCGCAGCGCGGCCCGCCGGCTGGACCGGATCGGCGCGGAGCACCCGCTGCTGGCCGAGGCACTGGCAGCCCTCGATCGCGCCGTGATCGAGGCGGGCGAGGCGGAGGACAAGCTGGCAGCTGCGGCAGAGGCCCTGCAGCATGACCCGGCGGCTCTGGATGCGGCGGAAACCCGGCTGTTCGAATTGCGTGCGCTGGCCCGCAAGCATCGCTGTGAGGTGGATGAACTTCCCGAAAAAATGCGTACCTTCCGCGCAGCGCTGGACGCCATCGAAGGCGGCGAGGCGGAACTTGATGCGCTGGAACTGGCGGAGCGCGAGGCAGGCGATGTCTATCGTGATGCTGCGCGCAAATTGCATGACCAACGCGTCACGGCCGCGCAGAAACTGGATGCGGCTGTGGCAGACGAACTGGCGCCGCTCAAACTCGATGCCGCGCGCTTCCGTACTGATATTCAGGAACTGCCGGAGGAGAAATGGAATGCGAGCGGGATCGACGCGGTCGAGTTCCTGATCGCGACCAATGCCGGGGCAGGTTTCGCACCGCTGGGCAAGATCGCTTCGGGCGGTGAACTCAGTCGCTTCATCCTGGCGCTGAAAGTGGCGCTGGCGGAGCAGGGCGGGGCGGCGACTGTCATCTTCGACGAAATCGATCGCGGCGTGGGCGGCGCAGTGGCCAGCGCCATCGGCGAACGGCTGGCGCGGCTGGCACGGGACGGGCAATTGCTCGCCGTCACCCACAGCCCGCAGGTCGCCGCGCGCGGCGGCACGCATTACATGATCGCCAAGTCATCCGAGGGGACAGTCACCAAAACCAGTGTCGCGCGTCTGGACGATGCGGGCCGCCAGGAAGAAATCGCACGGATGCTGAGCGGAGCCGAAGTGACTCCAGAAGCGCGCGCACAAGCAGATCGATTGCTGGAGGGGGTTTGAATGTTTCCTCGAAAGCTCACCGTAACTATTTGAGCGCATAATCCTCGCCCAGGCCGGGCGGAGGTAAAGGGTGCGCGTTCTTGATTTTGCAATTGTAGTTGGGCTTCTTTTCGCTGCAGTGCCCCTGTCGGCGCAAACTTTGGCGGGGACTCCAAAAGTCGTGGATGGGGATACGCTGGATTTCGCCGGAGCACGGATCGAGCTGCATGGCATCGATGCGCCTGAATCATCACAGACATGCCAGCGCGAGGGTGAGAGTTGGGCGTGCGGCGAAGACGCCATCACCTTCCTGCGCACTTTCCTCAAGGGTCACGAGGTTTCCTGCCAGCCCCAGGCCGACGTCCGCGACGGCAATGTGGTTGCTGCCTGCACAAGAGGGTCGCTCGATTTATCGGCGGTCATGATCGAAGCAGGTCTGGCGGTCGCTCTGGATAGTGCGCCTGCTGCCTATCATGATGCACAAGCCCTGCGGCAGCAGCACAAGATGGGATTGTGGGGATCGGATTTTGAGCGCCCGGATCGTTGGCGCGCGGCCAATCCAGCCGCCGTCACGCCGCCTTCGCCGGCAATGAAACGACAGGCGGAAGCGCGCATGGCCGCAAAACGGGCGGACGCATCCCTCCATCGCCAATGGCGCAACCAGTTCGGCTGCGCGATCAAGGGCAATCACAGCCGGCGGGGGGAATGGATCTATCACCTGCCCGGGCGACCCTATTACGCCCAGACAAAGGCCGAGGCCCTGTTTTGCACGGAAGCCGATGCGCAGGCTGCCGGATACCGCCGTTCAAAGGCCTGATTCGGAGCCTTTCCTCTGTGGCATAACGCGTCCAAAAGGCGCAGCATGAGTGACGCAAACCATCTCTCCGAAGCCGAAGCCGCAAATGAATTGATGCGGCTGGCGCGGCAGATCGCGAAGCATGACAAGCTGTATCATGCCCAGGACGATCCCGAGATTACCGATCAGGAATATGACGCGCTGGTGCGGCGCAATGCGGAGCTGGAGGCAGCGTTTCCCGATTTGGTGCGCGCGGACTCGCCCAGCAAAAAGGTTGGCCATGCGATTGCCGCTTCGCCGCTGAGCAAGGTCACCCACGAGGTTCGCATGATGAGCCTCGACAATGCCTTTGCCGACGAGGAAGTCGCGGAGTTTGTTGCGCGGGTGCGGCGGTTTTTGGCGTTGGACGACGCCACGCCGATCGCCTTCACGGCAGAGGACAAGATCGACGGCCTGTCATGCTCCTTGCGCTATGAGGGCGGCAAACTCGTCCGCGCGGCGACCCGCGGGGACGGACAAGTGGGCGAGGATGTGACGCCCAATGTCGCCCATATTGCCGACATTCCGCAGCAGCTGGCGGGCGATGTGCCGGATGTGTTCGAGATCCGGGGTGAAGTCTATATGGCCACTGCCGATTTCCATGCGCTCAATGCACGCTTGATGGACGAGGCATGCAGCGCGGCAGAGGCCAAGGGCGAGGCACTGGATCCTGCAAAGGTCCGCCAATTCGCCAATCCGCGCAATGCGGCGGCTGGGTCGTTGCGGCAAAAGGATGCCAGCGTGACCGCCAAGCGACCGCTGAAATTCTGGGCCCATGGTTGGGGTGCGGTTGAGGGCGAATTGCCGGCTGCGACACAGGTCGAGATGGTCGAAAGGATCGCCGCATGGGGTGTGCCCGTGTCGCCGCTGTTCCGGCGCTGTGAAACGCTGGAGCAGATGCTGGCCCATTATGAGGAAATCGGGCGGCTGCGGCCGGAATTGCCTTATGAGATTGACGGTGTGGTTTACAAGGTGGACCGGCTCGACTGGCAGGCGCGGTTGGGCTTCGTCGCCAAGGCGCCGCGCTGGGCGATTGCCCGCAAGTTCCCGGCGGAACAGGCTGAAACGACGCTGGAATCTATCGATATCCAGGTCGGCCGTACGGGCAAGCTGACGCCGGTCGGGCGGCTCGCACCGGTGCTGGTGGGCGGGGTCACGGTGACCAATGTCACGCTCCACAATCGCGACGAGATTGCGCGCCTTGGTGTGCGCCCGGGAGACCGGGTGGTGGTGCAGCGCGCCGGTGACGTGATCCCGCAGGTCGTCCGCAATCTGACGCCCGATGCAGATCGCGCGCCATTCGCATTCCCGGAACGCTGCCCCGAATGCGACAGCGAGGCGGTCAACGAAGAGGGCGAAGTCGATGTGCGCTGCACTGGCGGCCTTATATGTCCGGCACAACGTACTGAAAGATTGAAGCATTTTGTCAGTCGCGGGGCGCTGGATATTGACGGGCTGGGCGAGAAGACCATCGACCAATTCTTCGCACTGGGTTGGCTGGAAAGCCCGGCCGATATCTTCCGTCTCAAGCACCGTCGTGAGGATATTCTGGCGCTGGAAGGGTGGAAGGACAAGTCTGTCGATAACCTGTTGGCGAGCGTGGAGAACCGGCGCGCACCGGACGCCGCGCGGCTGCTGTTCGGGCTTGGCATTCGTCACGTTGGTGCGGTGACGGCGCGCGATTTACTCAAATATTTCCATGAATTACCGGCGATACGTGAGGCAGCCGAGAAAGCGCGTTCAGGCGATGAGGACGCTACTAGCGAACTCACCAGCATCGACGGTATCGGCACCGCCGTGGTGGAGGCGCTGGGGGACTTCTTCCACGAGGATCACAACTGCGCTGTCTGGGACGATCTGCTCAGCGAGGTCGCCCCTCCGCGCTACGAAGTGGAGACGCTCGACTCGCCCGTGGCTGGCAAGACGGTGGTCTTCACCGGGAAGCTCGAAACCATGAGCCGCGATGAGGCCAAGGCGCAGGCCGAGCGACTGGGGGCCAAGGCGTCCGGATCGGTCAGCGCGAAGACGGACTTGCTAGTCGCCGGGCCGGGCGCAGGCAGCAAGCTCAAGAAAGCGGCCGAACTGGGGATCGAAACAATCGACGAGGCCGGCTGGGCGGAAATCGTGAAGGCGGCAGGTTAGGATGAAGATCGAAGAGAAGATTGACCGGCATGCAGATGGCTTTTTTCGCAAGCTGATGCGCGACCTGGAATCGCCCACAAAGGTGCGGCGGTTTGGCAGTGGCTGGCTCTCCGGCTTCTTTGCCCTGCTGCTCGCTGTCGCCGGTTTCGGCCTGGTAATCGCGCTGCGTTTCCCTGACTGGTTTGCCACCCCGGAGCTTGAGATCGTCAAAGAATGGGGCGGCTTCCGCGTGCTGCTCCATGGTGTGTTGCTGGCCAGCTATGCGCTCGCCCTGCTCAGTCTGCTGCTGAGGCCGCGCAAGGTGTTGGGGATGACAGCGCTGGCGATCGGACTCTCGGCGGCCTTGCTCGGCGGGTCGAGTGTCCAGCCGGAGGGCGGCAACAGTTGGGGGATATTCTTCGGCCTCGATTTCTTCGTCGTGAACCTGCTTGCGACCGGCTTCATGTTCGCGCCGCTGGAACGGCTGGCGCCGCACCGGAGGGAACAGCGGCTGTTCCGCCAGGAATGGCGCGAGGACCTGTTCTATTTCCTGGTCAGCACGATGTTCGTTCAGGTGCTGGCCTTCATCACGCTGGCGCCATCGGAGATCATCAATTCCAGTACCAGCAATTGGGATGCCTTCCGCGCCACAGTCGCCAGCCTGCCGTGGCTGGTGCAGTTTATCATCGTGCTCGTCGTCTCCGACATGGCGCAATATTGGTATCATCGGCTGTTCCACCAGGTGCCGTTCCTGTGGGGTTTCCACGCGATCCACCACAGCGCCAAGAGCATGGACTGGCTGGCCGGATCGCGGATGCATTTCGTGGAGGTGATCCTGTTGCGCACTATCACTTCGCTGCCGCTGTTCACGCTCGGGTTCGAGGCATCGGTGATGCAGGCCTATATCGGGTTTATCTATGTCTGGTCGTCGCTGCTGCACGCCAATGTCGGCGGAGATTTCAACCGGCTTGGCCACTGGATCGCTACCCCGCGTTTCCACCACTGGCATCACGGGCTGGAGGAAGAGGCTTTCGACGTGAATTTCGCGATCCATTTCCCGTGGATCGACAAGCTGTTCGGCACCTTCCATTTGCCTGAAGATCGCTGGCCTGAAAACTACGGCATCCCCGAAGACGTGCCGCGCGGATATGCCGGGCAGTTCCTTTATCCGTGGACGCGCAAGGGCAAGGTGGATGCGCCGCCTGCCGAATAGGCTCGCCTCTATCGCGCGGCGCAAGTGCCGCTGGACCTTGCCGCTGATCGCTGTCGCGGCGGCAGGTTGCAGTGATGCCAGCGTTGAAGGCGATCCCGAGACGTCTGCAGCTGCCGCTTATCAGCAGCGGATCGAGGAGGTCCCCCGGCGGCCAGTCGCGCCCGACCTCTCTGCGGAAGAGCGCGCGTTGGACGACGCCGTGTTCACCACTGCCAACGTGTTCGAAGGATATGTCGGCATTGCCATTCGCGATATCGAGCGCGGGCGGGTGATTCACTTCAATGGTGAAAGGATGTTCCCGCAACAGAGCCTCAGCAAGCTGTGGGTCGCGCTCGCCGCGCTGGAAAAGGTCGACGAAGGCGAGCTCGATCTGGCGGAGAAGGTCAGCATCCGGCGCAGCGATCTGACTGTGTTCCACCAGCCGGTGCGCAAAATCGTGCTGGCGCGCGGCGCGTTCCATACCGACTATGGCGACTTATTGCGACGCGCGATCACCGAAAGCGACAATACTGCCAACGATATGCTGCTACGGCGGGTTGGCGGGCCACCCGGGGTACGCAATGCCATCGCCGCTGGCGATCTGGGTGCGATAAAATTCGGACCGGGCGAACGCGCGATGCAAAGCGCACTGGCCGGTTTGGAATGGGATCCGTCCTATTCTATCGGCAAACGCTTCTTCGAAGTCCGCAAGACAGTTCCGGCAGCCCAGCGCGAGATTGCCTTCAACGGCTATGTCAATGATCCGGTCGACGGCGCGAGCCCCAATGCCATCGCAGCGGCGCTCGCGCGTCTGGCGCAAGGCGACCTGCTGGAACCGCCAACCACCGATCTGTTCCTGCGCCTGCTCGATGCTGTCAAAAGCGGCCCCAATCGCCTGAAAGGCGGCGTGCCCGAAGGCTGGTCGATCGGTCACAAGACCGGCACCGGTCAGGTCCTCGACACCGTTCCGCCGGGCGTGATTGGGGAGCAGGCAGGCTATAATGATGTGGGCATTCTGACAGCTCCCGATGGCCACCGCTATGCCGTCGTGGTGATGATCGGTCGCACGGCGACGCCTGTGCCGGAACGGATGGAACTGATGCACCGGATTGTCGCCGCGACAGTGGCCTATCACTATCAAGCCAAGGGCGAGGCGGTGCCGCCTGCCATGCTCCCGCCAATCGAGGAAAGCTGATGCTGCGCGACCTTCACCCCCAAGCCCTCCGTATCGCAGGCTTGCTAAGAGAGCGGGACGAGAAAATCGCGGTCGCAGATGGGGCGACCGGCGGCATGATCGCAGCCTCCTTGCTGACCGTTCCCGGCGCGCTCGATTTCTTTGTCGGAGGCGCGGTGGTCTATTCGCTACGGGCCAGGGACGTCCTGTTTGCCCAGCCGCGCGAGGCCTATCGCGGGATGCGCGGGGCGAGTGAGGAGTATGCGCTGCTGCAGGCGCGCTCCATCCGGGACAACTTTCAGGCGGATTGGGGGCTGGCGGAAAGTGGCTCCGTTGGCGGCAGCAGCCATCCCAGCGGTACACCTGCGGGCACCAGTTGCGCCGCAGTGGTCAGCCCGGATGGCGCGTGGACCCACATCACCCAAACTGAAAGCGACGCGCGGATAGCCAATATGGAAGCCTTCACCCGCGCTGCCTTGGACTTTCTGGAACAGCGCCTCGCCCAATAGCGATCAGTCGTTGGGCATCAGGTGAATTTCACGTACAGATGACGTGTCGGGCTGCTCCAAAGTGAATACCACCGCATCGGCGATATCCTCGGGCTGAAGTTTGCTTGGCTTGGGTTCATCGAAAAACGCGGTGTTGACCATGCCCGGCGATATCACGCAGCAGCGCCCGCCAAATTCGCGCATTTCTTCCGCCAGATTGCCAGCAAAGCCGTGCACAAACCATTTTGTCGCGCTGTAGACCGAGCCTTTGAAATGTTCGCGGCCGGCCTTGGATCCGGTGACGATGAATTGCCCCTTGGTCTTGCGCAATTCGGGCAGAGTGGCGTGCGCGGTGTAAAGCACGGCCAGGATGTTGATGTGAATTAGATCGTGCCATTCATCCGGGTCGCCCTGCTCGATCCCGGGGCTGTTCACACCGGTTCCGGCGTTTGCATAAACTGCGTCGAGCTTGCCGAAACGCGCCGTGGTCTGTTCCACTGCCTCGACCAGCGCCTGGCGATCGGTCACATCACAGGGGATGGCCAGGGCAGCGTCACCAATCTCTTCGGCCAAGGTGTCGAGCGACTCGGCGGATCGGGCGAGCAGGGCGACATTCCAGCCTGCCTTTGCAGCGGCTTTGGCCGTTGCCGCACCGATACCCGAAGATGCGCCAGTAATTAGGAGGGTTTTTGCCATGATCTGGGTCTCGCTTGATAGAATTGTGACTACCCCTGACCAAACCTTGGCGACGGTCTAAGTTCCGGTCTGGCAGTGCGTGCAGGGATGGCGCGACAATTTGATCCGCTGGCTGCCGGGTCTGGCACGTACGTTTTCGTGGCGGAAGGACGTCGTCCAGCCAAGACGATCCGATGCCCGGACTCTTGCAGTTGGCTGGTTCTGGCTAAGGTCGCTTGCGCAGCCACAGGATCGACCAATCGCCATTGATGATCCGGTGTGAAAGCCGGAAGCCCGCCATACGGTAGGCTCTCCTGACATCACGTTCCTGCGTTTCGAGCAGCCCGGCCAGCAACAAGTTGCCGCCGCTAGGGACTTGCGCTGCAAAATCCGACGCGAGCGCGATCAGAGGTCCGGCGAGAATATTGGCAATCAGCAAATCATAGGGGCCGCGAGCATGGATGAGCGGATGGTCGGTCCCCGCAGCAACGACCATGGTCAGGGACCCACGACCGCTGCCCAGCCTGATGCCATTCTGGCGGCAGTTTTCTTCCACCACGGGGACACAGACTGCGTCGATATCGCTCGCTGTGGCGACCGCACGCGGCCACAGAGCGAGTGCGCCAAAGGCCAGCAATCCGGTGCCGGTGCCGATATCCGCGATATTGCGGGCAACCACACCCTGCTGTTTCATCCGGTCAAGCATGGCGAGGCAGGCGGCTGTCGTCTCGTGCTGGCCGGTGCCAAAGGCCTGGCTGGCCGGTATCGCAAAGTTGACCACCCCGGGCGCAGGGTCGGCATCATGTTCCGGCGTGTGGACATGGAAACGGCCAGCGCGGATCGGATCGACACCCAGCTGGCTGAGCGTCACCCAATCCTGATCTGGCAGTTTCTCCACCTGAAATTCGGGCGGTGTGCCCTCGAACAGGTTCTTCAACGCATTCTGTTGTGCCTTGCCCGGCTTGCGGGGAAACCAAGCCTCCAGCACCCAGTCGTCGGGCGTATCCTCGGCCACTTCGCTACCCGAGATGACAAGGTCATAGTCCCAATCCTCGATCGCGTCCTGTGCCAACAGCGCGGCCTGGACCGCGGGCTTGGGCGCGAAGGCCGTGATTTTCCACGACGTGCTCACTCCGCTTCCTCGGCCAGCCTTTTGTCGAGGCGTTGTTCAATACTGTCGGCATATTCGGTGCAGGTCATCCCGCCTACCAGACTGCCGGAAGCCGCGCGCTCGAGCATTTTGCTCGCGCTCGGGTGCGGTGTCAGCAGGATATCACAATCCGCTGCGCGCAATCGCTCCAACCCGGCGCGATATTGTGCAACATAGTCAGGGTTTGCCGAGAATTTGTACGCGTCGCCGCTGACCGGCGAAAGGCTATCCGCATAGACAATGGTAACGCGGCGGCTGCCGATCTGTGTTTCCCACTGCCACGCCAAGGCCCCGGGTGTGTGACCGGGAACGGCAATGGCCATGAATGATTTGCCATCGAGATCGAGGGTCTCGCCGTCTCCCACTGTCTGCCAGACGCGCGCCGGTTCCATCGGGTCGTGCATGCCGGATTGCGGATCGTCCGTGGCAAGCTTACCGCTCTCGATGACCGGTTTGGCCGGTTCGCTTGTGACAATCCGCGCGCCCGTTGCATTCTGCATAGCGGCAAGCCCGCCGACATGGTCGTAATGCTCATGGCTGGTGAGGATATACTTCACATCGGCAGGCTTGATGCCCGCACGGCCAAGATTGGTGATCAACTGATCATGGAACTGCGCTTCGCCTGTATCGAGCAGAACCACCCCGTCATCGGTGTGGACAGCCAGCATAGTGATCCCGCAGCTGCCGACATAGCGGGTTCCGCCGTAAACATCGTCGTCCACGGCGAAGATCGGGCCTGGTTTTGACCAAGTGTCCCATGGTTCGCAGGAGGCCGCGAATTCCTCCATCGTATCGAGATCGAGCGGAACCGCGGTTCCTCCGCTTGCGGTATGGCATCCGGCCAAGGCGACGAAGGCGAGTGCGACAAATGCTCTCCTAGCGAACATAGCTTGCTCCATTTGCGTCGAGAGTTGCACCGGTCAGGCTGGGTGGGGCGTCGAGCGCGCACCAGGAAGCGATCGTGGCGATTTCTTCCGGCTCGGCCACGCGGCCAAGGGGGATATCGGCCAACAGGCCCGGCCCACCGCGGCTATCAAGATAATCGCCCGCCATGGCGGTATCGGTAAAGCCGGGGGTGATGGCGTAGCTGAGGATGCCCTCGCTGGCATAGGCGCGGGCAATGGTCTTGTGCATGGCCAGCATGCCTCCCTTTGCGGCGGCGTAATGCCAGTGCGCGGGGGAATCGCCGCGATGCCCTGCGCGGCTGGCTATGTGGACGATCCGGCCTTCAACCCCACGTTCGAGCCAATGCTGCACCGCGAACCGGCTCAGCTGGGCAGAAGCCGTCAGGTTGATCCGCAAGGTATCTTCCCACGCATCCAGCCACCGGATGTCGGCGGAATTTAGCGGGTTGGGATCGAACAGCCCGGCATTGTTGATCAGCACGTCGATCGTGCCGCCCGCTTGGACAAGCGCGTCCTGCCACAGCATCTGGGGGGCGACGGGCTCGGTAAAATCGGCGGCAATTTCACCTTCATTTGCCCCTTTGGTGGAGTGGCCGATCACTTTGGCACCACGCTCGGCCAGCGCGTCGCGGGTTGCCGCACCTATGCCGCGGCTCGATCCGGTCAGAAGGATAGTCGTCATGCTTCCGGCAAATCACAGAAATCGGCCGTGCTGTCGAGCGTTGACGGACAACCCGGTTCTGGGGCAGGTCGCCGGGGGCAAAACAGGGATACAACCAAAAGCCCATCCTTGCGTGCGCGCGCACTTTCGCTAAGTGGGTGCGCAATTCACCGGTATTTTTCGGGACAGACGTTTTATGGCCAACCGCCCACTTTCACCGCATCTGCAAATCTGGAAATGGGGCCCGCATATGCTGGTCTCCATCCTGCACCGTATCACGGGCGACGGGATGGCACTTGTCGGCCTCGGGGTATTCCTGTGGTGGCTGGGCGCATTGGCCAGTGGGCCGGAGGCGTACGAGACCTTCTCTTTCCTGGCCACGACCCCGCTCGGCTATTTCGTGCTGATCGGCCTGAGCTGGGCCTTCTTCACCCATATGATGAGCGGGCTGCGTCACTTCGTACTGGATATCGGTGCCGGGTATGAACTGGATACCAACCGGTTCTGGTCGATCGCTTCGCCGATTATCGCCATTCTTCTGACTGCGGGCTTCTGGGCCCTCATCCTGCTGCGCTGAGGTACTGAACCATGGGTAACGGAACTTCCATCGGCCGTGTTCGCGGCCTCGGCTCTGCCAAAGAGGGCGCGCATCACTGGGTCGTCCACCGCCTCACCGCGATTGGCAATCTGGTGTTGGCGCTGTGGCTTTTGACCAGCTTCATCCTGCTGCCGGATCTTGGCTATGAGACCGTCAGCAGCTGGCTCGCCCAGCCGATCCCGGCGGCGGCCATGGTTCTGCTGATTGTCAGCATCTTCTGGCACGCCCGGCTCGGCCTGACCGTGCTGATCGAGGATTACGTCCACGAAGCCGGCCTGAAATTTGCCACGCTTGCTGCTCTTAATCTGGCCGTGATCGCAGGCGGTGTCTTCGGCATCTTCTGCGTCGCCCGCCTTGCTCTTGCCCCTGTTACCGGAGGTGCCGCCTGATGGCGTCCGATACCAACACCGTTCCTGCTTACCAGATAATCGATCACACTTTTGACGTTGTCGTCGTGGGTGCCGGCGGTTCGGGCCTGCGCGCTACGATGGGCGCGGCCGAGGCAGGGCTCAAGACAGCCAATATCTCCAAGGTTTTCCCGACCCGAAGCCACACAGTGGCGGCACAAGGCGGCATCGCCGCTTCGCTCGGCAACAACACGCCCGATCACTGGTCATGGCATATGTATGACACGGTGAAGGGTGCCGACTGGCTGGGTGACCAGGACGCGATCGAGTATCTCGCGCGCGAAGCCCCCGCCGCAGTGTACGAGCTGGAACATGCTGGCGTGCCTTTCAGCCGCAATGAAGACGGCACGATTTACCAGCGCCCGTTTGGCGGTCACATGCAGAACATGGGTGATGGTCCGCCCGTGCAGCGCACCTGCGCCGCGGCCGACCGCACCGGCCACGCCATGCTGCACGCGCTCTATCAGCAGAGCCTGAAATATGACGCCGACTTCTTCATCGAGTATTTCGCGCTCGACCTGATCATGGAAGACACGCCCGACGGCCCCAAATGCCGCGGCGTGATCGCGATGTGCCTGGATGACGGCACCATCCACCGCTTCAAGGCGCATGCCGTGGTTCTGGCGACCGGCGGCTATGGCCGGTGCTACTACACCGCGACCAGCGCCCACACCTGCACCGGCGATGGCGGCGGCATGGTGCTGCGCGCTGGCCTGCCTTTGCAGGACATGGAATTCGTCCAGTTCCACCCGACCGGCATTTATGGCGCCGGCGTCCTCATCACAGAGGGTGCTCGCGGCGAGGGCGGCTATCTCACCAACTCCGAAGGCGAGCGTTTCATGGAACGCTATGCGCCGAGTGCGAAGGATCTCGCCAGTCGCGATGTTGTCTCCCGCTCGATGGCGCTGGAAATGCGCGAAGGGCGCGGACAGGGCGCGGATGGCGATCACATCCACCTGCACCTCGACCACATCGATCCCAAGGTTCTGGCTGAACGGCTGCCCGGCATCACCGAAAGCGGCAAGATTTTCGCCGGCGTCGACCTGACCCGCCAGCCGCTGCCAGTCACCCCGACGGTGCATTACAACATGGGCGGGATTCCGTGCAATTATCACGGGCAGGTCACCTCCGGAAAGAAGGATGATCCTGATCACGTCGTGCCCGGCCTCTACGCTGTCGGCGAAGCTGCCTGCGTATCAGTGCACGGTGCCAACCGGCTTGGCTCCAACTCGCTGATCGATCTGGTGGTGTTTGGCCGTGCGACCGGTCTGCACCTGAAAGAAAACCTCAAGCCGAATGCCGCGCATGATGCGCTACCGGCTGACAGTGCTGAACTGGCCCTGTCGCGGGTCGACCATTTCCGCCATGCGTCGGGTGGTACGCCGACCGCCAAAATCCGCGAGAACATGCAAAAGGGCATGCAGAAACACGCCGCAGTGTTCCGCGACAGCAAGCTGCTGGCCGAAGGCAAGGATCTGCTGGCAGAAGTCAACACAAGCATGGCCGATATTGCCGTGTCAGACCGCTCGCTGATCTGGAACAGCGACCTGATCGAAACGCTCGAGCTCGACAACCTGATGGCGCAGGCCAATGTCACCATCGCCAGCGCGGAAAACCGCAAGGAAAGCCGCGGCGCGCACGCGCATGAGGACTTCCCCGATCGTGACGACAAGGAATGGATGAAGCACACCATCACCTGGTTTGACGGCTGGGGCGGCGGCGCCAAGGGCAGCGGCAAAGGCGATATGAAAATCGACTACCGCCCGGTCCACGAATACACGCTGACCGACGATGCGGAGTACATCAAGCCGAAGAAGCGGGTGTACTAGGCAAAACTGCCGGCAAGCTATGAGCAATCGCAAGTCGGCAATCGTTGATCGGCTGAGTGGCTATTGGAAAATGGAGCTCGGTAACGTCCTCCTGCTTCCGGCAGCGATGATCGCCTTGTCCTATATACAGGGCTACTCGCTCGGCTGGCTCAGCTTCATCTCGATTGTGCCCATGGCAGGCTTGCTGGTGATCGGCGGTCTGTATTGGCGGGCCAAGCTGCTGAGTGTCCAAGGGCTGCATACGCCGCTGTTTCGCACCATGGCACTCGCGGCCAAGCTCCAGTGGCCTCTCGCCGTAAGCAGTTTCAGCGTGGCGGCGCTCTGCCTCATTAGCTGGCTGTATCCTTCGATGTCAGCCTCATTCGGTGATCGCTGCACTGCGAGCATTGCGGCGGCGCTCGCAGTGTTGGAATACATCAACTACTACCATCGTCAGCTGCAGCATTTCGATCATGCCGCCGATTGGAAACGGCTGCTGCAAGGCGAGGGCTTTCGTCCCGCGCAGATGGCGGTCGATCTAACGCGGTACAGGAATGGGGTCTTGCGCTCAGTCTAAAGGGTTCCGAACCGTCGAAATTGGTGATGGGGTCCATATTAGAAGGGCAATTTTGCCACTCAGGTAAGCCCTCTTGACGCCACGAGCATTCAAGGGGCAGTCTGCCACTTGAATGTCTTGGACCAGACTCGTCGCGATAACGCCTCTCTGCCTCGCTATGATTGTGGGCGGTTTTGCGACAATGTCAGTAGCCCAGGCTCAGCCCGAGCCTGTGCCCGACCAACCCCCTGAACACACGCAGCCATGGCCCGGATTGGGCAGTGGCGCAGCGCGTGATGCGGTGCAGAGGAGCCTGGCCTTGGGGCCGGAATTGCGGCGCAATCTGTCGGTGCAGGATATTTTGCAGGAGCGGCGTCGGCTTGATGCGGCGTTGGCAGAGCTTCAGCCGCATCGGCCCGGCACGGTCGATGCCTATGTCCTGACGGTGGCGCTCGATAGTGATCCGGTCTTTTCGCGCGAAACGCGCGAGGCAGGGCGGGTTCTTGGCCGGCGTTATGGTGCCGACGGACGCACGCTGGTGCTGGCGGGGCCGGATGGGCGCGGCGGAGACAATCTGCCGCAAGGTTCGATCACTGCGCTGACACTGGGGTTGGCCCGGATCGCAGAGCTGATGGATCCGGAGGAGGACGTGCTGGTCCTTTATTCAACCAGCCATGGCCTGCCGATGGGCGTGGCTTATCACTATGGCGATACCGGCTATGGCATCCTCTCGCCCAAACGGTTGTTTAAGATACTCGAAGAATTGGAGATCAAGCGGCGCATCCTGATGATAAGTGCCTGCTATTCCGGCGTGTTCGTGGAGCCTTTGAAGAGTGCGGACACCGCGATCCTGACGGCGGCACATGCCGAGCGCCCGTCATTCGGGTGCCGGGCGGAGAATGACTGGACCTATTTCGGAGACGCCTTGATCAACCGGGCTCTGCGCAAGCCGGTCAACCTGTCCGATGCCTCGCGCGAGGCACAGCTGGAAATTGCCAAGTGGGAAAAAAGCAGCCGCCTGCGGCCATCGCTTCCGCAAGTAGTGATTGGCGAGAATGTTGCCGAGTGGCTCACCAGCTTGGAAGCCGCGATGCCTGCGACAGCGACCGAGCCGGTCGGGCAGCCTTCTTTCAAGGAATAGTTCTTACTCTGGCCCAGCGCGCCGCGCTGTCACGATGGTGACCGGGTCGGCCAGCATCTGGCCTTTCATCCAGCCTTCGCCCTTGTCGGGATCGGTCGGTGCGGCGTGGATCGCCTTCACGACATCCATCCCCGCCGTGACATAGCCGAATGCCGCATAGCCGTTTTGCCAGATCGGATCGGTCGCCTCGGGGTTCGCGTCCATTCCGGTCTGGTCGCCGACCATGATCGACCAATCGCCATTGGCGGTGCCTGGTTCGCCCATCGCCATGGACAGAGCGCCATTGGTATGGGTCAGGCCCGTCTGCGTGGTGGGCTCGTGCGGGATGGGATCGAGGATACGGTCCGGGTCCCATTGTGTACCGGCCTGGACCAGCCCGTTGGGTTCATCGCCCCGGCCCAGTGTCATAGCCCGATAGAAGACGATGCCATCAAAGCGCTTCTGATCGACATAGCGCAGAAAATTGGCCGCCGTTATCGGTGCGCGCTCGGTTTCCAGCGCAATCGTGATGTCCCCCAACGTCGTCTCCAGCACGATATCAACGGTTTCGAACTCCGGTTGCGGTGGCGGGTTCGGCGCGCTGTCTTGTGCGGCCAGTGCTGGCGTGGACAACATCGCGACAAGGGCGAGAGCATGTTTCCAGAGCGTCTTCATTCCGAAGCCTCGGCAAAATCGGTCCAGGCTTGCGGGGCGGGCTGGCCCGACTGTTCAATCGCTGCGATGGCCTGCCGCATGCGATCACTGGCTCCGGAGCGGCCTTCGCGCCGCAGCAGGATGGCAAGATTGGCGAGACTCTGCGCATCGGCGGGGTCGGCTGCGACCACATCTTCCAACCGGTCAATCGCCAGCACGGTATCATCCTGTTTGAGCGCCATGGCCACCAGGGTCCGGCGTGCAGAACGCGCTTGGTTGGCAGGCAGCGTGTCACTTTCCACCAGCCGGATCAGCGCCTCTTCGCGCATCCCATCATTGCCGGTTTCTTCGCCCAGCGCATACAGCTTCTGGCCCCCTGCCAGTCGCTCGGTTGCGGCAAATTCGTCGGACGATACGAGGTAGCGATAGGCGTCAGCACCAAGGCCGATATTGCCTGCAGCGACATCCTCCTGCGCATTAGCCAGCAAACAGGTGGCGCGCTCCCCGATGGCTTCATTGTCGCTGACGCATTGGATGATACGCTTCTTGAACACCGGATTGCGACCGCTGAGCGGGCGCATGCCTGATCCCGGCGAAAGGCCGGCAATGCCGGTGGCGCTGCGGATGTTCTCGTTGGTGAAGCGGGGCTTCTTGCGAATGCGGGAATCGGACTGGACACCAACCCGTTCTTCCTCGCGCTGGCCGGTCACCACGATCGGCCGCTCCCGTGCTGCTTCCTCTGCGGTGGGTGGCTTGGGATCGCCGTTCTGGCCCGCCAACGGGGCGAGCACCAGAAACGGGGCGAGGGCAAGGATTGGCATTTCGGGGGCTCCTCTCGTGTCTTGCGTACAGGCTAACCTGCTTTGCCAAATGCCGCAAATCGCCCGATAATCTTGCCAGGAATGTCGTTCGTCGATGGGCGATGCATGTTCATCCAGCCTTCATGTTTACAGACGTAATCGTTATGCCTACAGATGTAGTCAGTAGCGCATCACGGGAGATGAGCATGAGGGACAGCAATCGGAAATCCGCCCCGCCGCAAATCAGCGAGGCCGAACATGCCGTTATGGAAGCGCTGTGGGAGACAAGCCCGCTGACCGCTGCCGAAGTGTGCGAAGCTGTCTGCCGCAGCCGCGACTGGAGCCTGGCCACGGTCAAGACGCTGCTTTCGCGCCTCGTGTCCAAGGATGCGGTTGCGACCGAGCCTGACGGTCGCCGCTTCCTTTACACCCCCGCCATTGCCCGCGCCGATTATGTTGGGGGCGAGAGCCGCCGGTTGGTCGATAGACTGTTTGGAGGAAAAGCCGCCTCTCTGGTGGCGCATCTCGCCGATACCGAGGCGCTGACCGATGATGACTTGGCTGAGATTGAGGCGCTGTTGAAGGAGCTGCGCCCATGAGCTGGCTGCTGGAAACCCTGTTGTGGACAGGCGCGCTGATCGGATTCGTCTTGCTGTTACGCCGGCCGGTATCCCGTTGGTTCGGGCCTCAGGCAGCCTATGCCCTGTGGCTGCTCCCTTTCCTGCGCCTGATCATGCCGGGCATTACCCTGCCGGCCTGGATGAACCCGAATCCACAGGTTGCCGCCGCACCAGGCGCCGATCCTGTCATGGTGATTGCGAGTAATCCCGCTCTGATGTCGGCGGAGTCTATAGGAACGCCCGTGCCTGCAGCCGCGACGAGCATTGCGATGTCACTCTCTGACATTGTGCCGTTTCTTCTGGCGATATGGCTGGCCGGTGCTGTGGTCTTCATGGTGATGCGGTTTCGCGCCTATTTTGACATGCGGGACGCGCTGCTGGCCGATGCCCGCGAAGTGGGGCGCGAGGGCGGTGTTCGCCTGGTCGAGACGCCTGCCACCAAAACGCCGCTGGCCTTCGGTGTGTTCGACAAGGTCGTTGCCCTCCCGCCGCGCTTCCTCGCCCTGTCCGATCGTTCGGTGCGTGATCTCGCGCTGGCGCATGAGCTGGCCCACCATCGCGGGGGCGACTTGATTGTGAATTTCGCCGTGCAGCCGCTGTTCGCGCTGCATTGGTTCAACCCGCTCGGCTGGGTTGGCTGGCGTGCCTTGCGGCGCGACCAGGAGGCGGCGTGCGATGCGCGCGTCGTGGGGACTGCGGATGCCGAGATGCGTGCAACATATGCGCATACCATAGCCAGTTTTGCTGCAGGTCCCGCTTTTGCCAGAGGAGCTGCGCTGGCCGCTCCGATGGCCTGTCCGGTGCTTGGCGACAAATCGATTATCCATCGTTTGAGGAGCCTGAAAATGTCCGATATTTCCACCACGCGTCGCTGGGGCGGCCGTGCGCTGCTGCTGGCAGGCGCACTGGCCCTGCCGCTGACGGCGTCGATTTCCTACGCGGAAACGATGCGAGAACCACCTGCGCCGCCTGCGCCTCCGGCAGCTGAATTGCCGCCAGCTCCACCTGCTCCACCCAGGGCGCCTGAAGCACCTGCGGCTCCGCTTGCCCCGACGCTTGACGAAGAATTCGACGCGACAATGGGCGGTGGTGAAGACGGCAAGAAAACCCGCCGCATCGTGATCGAGCGTGAATTCGACAGCGATGACGGAGAGACCGTGACGGTCATCAATCGCAAGGGCAAAGACGGCAAGGTCAAGATCGTCAATCGCAGGGTCAACACCTTCGCGTTCTTTGACGAAGATGGCGAAGGCCTGTCCGACGAAGATCGCGAGAAGCTCGAGAAACGCCTCGAAAAGCGTCTGAAAGACCGCGAAATCCGCTGGGAAGAATTGGGCGAGCGTTTGAGCAACCGGATCGAGCTTCGCTACGGCAAGGAATTCGAAGGCAAGGTGGCCAAACTGGCCAAGCTGGATTGCGACAAGGCCGATGGCCAGGCGCGCAGCATCACATCGCGCGATGGCACCTTCGCCTTTGCCCTGTGTGCAGAGGGAATTGCGCGGGACGCCCGCCAGATGGCGGCTGAAGCGCTCGAGGAAGCGCGCGCAGCGATCCGTGAAGAACGCAGCCTGACCGATGCACAACGCCGCGAAGCTCTGGCCGGCGTCGAGCAAGCCATTCGCGAGCTCAACCAAGCCGATTGAAGTTCACCGAATAGAGCTACCCCCCAAGGAGCTCTTAGCGAGGGGGCGTCATCCGCACCGAGTGAAGGATGGCGCCCTTTCGGCCGCTATTCGTCCCCATCCTTGACCGTGATTTCGCCGGTGAAGGCAGGGCGGGCCGGATAGGCGCAACCGCGCTGTTGCCCCAGGCCTTTCAGGAAACCGCGACGGACGGCTCCGGCGAGAATGGCCGCTTCGAATTTGCGCTGGTTGTCGGCAGCGCCGGTCACTTCGCGCAAGATGCCGCGGAACGGGATTAGCGATCCCACCGCGCTTTGCGCAGCCTTGCCAACGCTCAAGCCGTCTTCCCCGTCCTCGACATCGAGATCGGGCCCGAGCACCGCTGTCAGATCGCCGATTTCATTGCCTATAGCCCGGCAATTGCCCAGGTCGCCGGTGGCATAGGGATCAGCTGCGGCTGTTGCGAGCACCGCCGGAATCTCGTCTTTGGCCAGGTTCAGGTCCTGGATCGGGGTCATTGCGACGTCTTCAACATCAGGCCCCTTATCGACCCGTTCGGGCTCGTCCTGTGCCGCAAGGGGTACACTCGCCGCCATTATCATCATGGCGAAGCTGGACGATAGTGCTGTCTTGATCATGATACTCACCTGAAGTCGAAGTAGCGGTCGCAAACGGTGTCATCTGCGGATTGTAGCCCGGCACGCAAGGCTTCCATGCGCTGGGCACTGGTGCCGTGGGTGAAGCCTTCGGGATTGATCCGCTGGCCCGCATTACGTTGCAGCGTGTCATCGCCGATCGCGCTGGCTGCTTGCATGCCTTCTTCCATATCGCCGCGTTCGATCAGGTTGCGGTTCTTGCCTGCCCAGACGCCGGCATAGCAGTCGGCCTGAAGCTCCATCCGGACCTGTAATTCATTGGACCGGCGCGGATTCTGCTGCTGCAGGCTGCGCACCTGTGTGGCGAGGCCGGTCAGGTTCTGGATGTGATGGCCGTATTCATGCGCCATCACATAATAGCGGGCGAAGTCGCCCCCGGCACCCATCTGGCGCGCCATCGTGTCATAGAAACTGGTGTCGATATAGATGCCCATGTCAGCGGGGCAGTAGAACGGCCCGGCAGCAGAGGAGGCATTGCCACATCCCTGTGTGCTGACCCGGCCATCGCGATACAGATCGAGGAAGGGTTGTTCGAACTGAATACCGGCACGGCGGAATTCCGGCTCCCATGTCTGGTTGAGCGATTGCAGAGCGTTACACGCTTCCTGCGCGTACTCGCTGCTGGTGCAGATTTCCTGCTCGCTCAACGCGCCGCCTTGCTGCTGGGTCGGCGCTGATTGTTGCGCGCCGTCCACCACGCCGAGCATCTGGCCCGGATCAATCCCGAAAACGAGCGCGCCGACCAGCACGATAGCGAGCGTGCCGCAGCCCGCCTTGCCTCCGCCGCCGCCAGGGAAGCCACGTCCCCCGCCGCCGCTGGAACGAACCCGGATATTGTCTGTGTTGAATGGATTAAGCCGCATTCCCGCTCCCCGAAACTCTCTTCACCCGTCAATTGGGCTGGACATGCGCCACTTTGCCCGCAAAACCGGCTGCACGTCCACCCATTAGGCAGGAGTTATCGATGTCCCTTTCCGGCAAACGTGCGCTGGTCACTGGTTCAACCTCGGGAATCGGGCTTGCAGTCGCGCGTGCCATGCATGCCGAAGGTGCCGAAGTGATCCTCAACGGTTTCGGCGAGGATAAGGCAATCGCCGCCCTGCGCGAAGAGATGGGAGGCGCCACACATTTCGACACCGACCTGACCGATGTGGCAGCGGTCGAGGCGATGATGGCGGATGCCGGGCCGGTCGATATCCTCGTCAACAATGCCGGGATGCAGCATGTCAGCGCGGTGGAGGATTTCCCGACTGACAAGTGGAACCTGATTATCGCACTCAACCTGACAGCGGCTTTCCACACGACGCGGCTGGCTGTGCCTTCGATGAAGGAAAAGGGCTGGGGCCGGATCATCAACACCGCCAGCGCGCATTCGAAAACCGCATCGCCCTTCAAGAGCGCCTATAACGCATCGAAACACGGGATTGACGGGTTCACCAAGACAATCGCGTTGGAACTGGCGCAAACAGGCGTGACGGCGAACTGCATCAGCCCTGGCTATGTCTGGACCCCGCTGATCGAAGGCCAGATCCCCGATACGATGACAGCGCGCGGCCTATCGCGCGAGGAAGTGATCAACGATGTCCTGCTTGCCAAGCAGCCGACGAAGAAATTCGTCCAGCCAAACGAGATAGGCGCATTGGCCGTATTCCTGTGCCGCGAAGAAGCGGGGAATGTGACGGGCGCAAATTGGAGTATCGACGGCGGCTGGACAGCGGAATAGGGCTGCCGCGCAACAGGAAAGAACGGGGCGCATATGATCGGGGCAAGAGGCGTTTTTGCCGCATTGGCGGTGCTGGCACTGGCAGGATGCCAGACGACACCCAATGCAGAACGCCAGTTCGAACTGGCGCAAGCCACGTTGGACAATCACATTCGTACCCTCGCATCGGCAGAATATGGCGGGCGCGAGCCAGGCACCGAAGGCGGTCGCAAGACGCAGACCTATTTGGTCGATGCGCTCGAAAGCTATGGCTTTGTTTCAGGGGTAGCAGATGGCAGCTGGCGCCAGCCGGTGGAACTGGTGCGGATCCGGCCCGAAACGGCAGAGCTTACCATCGGCAATGTGGCGATTTCCGGTTATCAATTGGTTGTCCGGCATGATCAACCAGCGCTGGCTATCGAGGATAGCCGCCTGACAGTGTTGGCACCTGGCGCGGAGCCGCCGCCGGACGGATCGCAAAAAGGACGCTCGGCAGTGATGTTTGCCGACGCGATCTTTGCGGGCGAGGGCAGGACCATGTCCGATGCGGGCTTCGATGCGATCATCATCCTGTTCGGCGAAGAGGATACGCAGCGTTTCGGCCAGGCCAGTCGGTCCTTCGCACGCGGAAGCTGGGGCCTTTCCTCGGCAAAGCCGGGTGCGGTGCCCTATGTGGCCCTTTCGCCAGAGGCATCTGCGCAATTTGCGCAAGCGGTGGGGCATGATGTGCCCTCGCTGCTCGCTTTGGCGCAGGAGCAAGAGGCAGGGGCCTTCCAGCGCCGTACGCCGGTGGCGATCAGTGGTACTTTCGCGGTAGACCGGACCGAGACGGCCAATGTGATCGGCAAGCTTCCCGGCTCGGTTCCGGATAGTGGCGCAGTGATGCTGCTAGCCCATTGGGATCACCTGGGCATGTGCGGACCCGAGGATGCGGAAGACCGACTGTGCAACGGCGCGGTCGACAATGCGAGCGGGATCGGCGTGATGCTGGAGACTGCACGCCGGATCGCGCAAGACGGCCCGCTCGACCGTGATCTGTACGTGATGGGCACCACGGCGGAGGAGCTGGGCCTGCTGGGCGCGGAAGCCTTCGCCAAAGATCCGCCATTTCCGCTCCCGACAATCGTGGCGGCCTTCAACATGGATACAGTCGCCATCGCTCCGCGCGGGGCCCCGGCGACGGTTATCGGGTGGGAGCGCACGCCGCTCGATGCCGGTATTAAACAGGTGACCGAGGCCATCGGTGTCGAGCTGGACGTGCTGGAAGAGCATCAGCAATTTGTCCGCCGTCAGGATGGCTGGGCTTTGCTCAGCCGCGATGTGCCGGTGGTGTTGGTGACCAGTTCCTTTGGCGATGAAGAGGCGTTCTCCGCATTCCTCAACGGGCCCTATCACAAGGCCAATGACGAATGGTCGCCTGATATGGAATTGGGCGGCGCCACAGACGACATCTTCCTCCATATTGCGCTTTTGAAGCACTTTGGCAGCACTGTCGCCTATCCGGTCGGGGAGGAGTGAGGAACTCCCTCTAGCCGCGCGGCGCGGTTCCGGTTAAGGGGCGGCGCACGATTCCTCCCGCTGCTCCAGTTTAGAAAGCCGCCTCGTGCCCATCAAAGACATTCCCCTCGGCCTGACATTCGACGACGTATTGCTACGCCCGGCTGAAAGCGACGTGCTGCCCAGCATGGCCAACACCAGTACCCATCTGACCCGCGAGATCGGCCTCAATATCCCGGTCGTCTCCGCTGCGATGGATACGGTGACAGAGGCGGATATGGCGATTGCGATGGCCCAGATGGGTGGGATCGGCGTTTTGCACCGCAATCTGGATGTCGACGATCAATGCGCCGCCGTACGCGCGGTAAAACGGTTTGAAAGCGGCATGGTGGTCAATCCGATCACGATCACGCCCGAGGCGACTTTGGGCGATGCGCAGGCAATTATGGACCAGCACCGCATCAGCGGCATTCCGGTGACCGATACCGCAGGCAAGCTGGTCGGGATCGTGACCAATCGCGATCTCCGCTTCGCCGAGAATCCTGGCCAACTGGTCCGCGAATTGATGACGACCGACAATCTTGCGACCGTGCCGCTGGGTACCGGCCAGGAAGAGGCGCGGCGGATGTTGCACCAGCGCCGGATCGAGAAGCTGCTGGTGGTTGATGACGATTACCGCTGCATCGGCCTGATCACGGTCAAGGACATGGAAAAGGCGGTCAATTACCCGCACGCGACCAAGGATGGCGGCGGACGCTTGCGGGTCGCCGCAGCGACGACCGTGGGCGACAAGGGATTCGAGCGGACCGAAGCGCTGATCGACGCCGAAGTCGACGTGGTGATTATCGACACGGCGCACGGTCACAACAAGGACGTGGCGCGGGCTGTCGAGCGGGCCAAGAAGCTGAGCAATTCGGTCCAGATTATCGCCGGCAATGTCGCCACTGCTGAGGCAACCAAAGCCCTGATCGGGGCCGGGGCCGACGGGATCAAGGTCGGGATTGGTCCGGGCTCGATCTGCACCACCCGCGTGGTGGCAGGAGTGGGCGTACCCCAGCTGACCGCGATCATGGAAAGCGCTGAGGAAGCGGCCAAGTCCGGCGTTCCGGTGATCGGCGATGGCGGGCTGCGCACCAGCGGTGATGCGGCCAAGGCGCTGGCCGCCGGAGCATCGACCGTGATGATCGGTTCGATGCTGGCTGGCACCACCGAGGCACCGGGTGAAACCTTTATTTATCAGGGCCGTAGCTACAAGAGCTATCGCGGAATGGGCAGTGTTGGTGCGATGGCGCGCGGCAGTGCCGATCGCTATTTCCAGCAGGATGTTTCGGCGCTCAAACTGGTTCCGGAAGGGATCGAGGGGCAGGTGCCGTACAAAGGCCCGGCCAAGGATGTAGTCCACCAGCTAGTCGGCGGGATCAAGGCGGCGATGGGGTATACCGGCAGCCACACGATCAATGATCTGCGCGAGCGTGCGCAATTTGTGCGCATCACGGGGGCAGGCCTGACCGAGAGCCATGTCCACGATGTCTCGATCACCCGCGAGGCGCCCAATTACCCGACCCGGTAGGAGACTGTGATGGAACTTGTAATCCCCTACCTTCTGATCATTATCGGCTTCGATCCCGACAAGCCTTCCGAGACTATGGCACTGCAGCATTCACTGCATATCAGCCAGGCTGCGTGCGAGGCGCAGGGCACCAAGTTCCTCGAGGATCGTAAGGACTACATGGCCAAGTTCCCTGCGCGGTATCGCTATTTCTGTATTCCTGTTCCTGGCGATGACGAGTTGGACGGCGTGTTCGATCGCGCCTTCTCTGATCGTGCCAATCCGGACCGGAACCCGGAGCAGTGACCCCTTCTGCTAGGGTTCAGGCTGCCATCGAAATCCTCGATCGGGTAATCGCCGCGGCCACCGCTGATGGCGCCCCGGCAGACCGGATCTTCGCGGACTGGGCACGGAACAATCGCTATGCCGGGTCCAAGGACCGGCGCGCGGTGCGCGAGTTGGTCTACGGCGCAATCCGGGCTTGTGGACCAGTGCCCAAGACAGGGCGCACAGCGATGCTGCGACTGGCGGAGGAGGATAGCGCGCTGAAACCGCTGTTCGACGGGTCCAAATACGGCCCGCCAGCCATTGGTAGCCGGGAAACGCCCGCAGAAGGCGGCGTGGCTCCACCCTGGATCGAGAAACAGCTCGCCGCATCCGGGATCGAAGGGGAAGCCCTGGCCGCGATGCGGGGCCGGGCACCGCTCGATATCCGGGTCAATGCGCTCAAGGCCAGTCGGGAGACTTGCGTCTTGCCGGAGCAGGCAGAGCATCTCGCTGCACCTTGTGCCATGCGTCTGCCGACGGGCAGCCATGTCGATCAATGGCTCGCCTATCGCGAGGGCCAGATCGAGGTGCAGGACCATGGCAGTCAGATTGCCTGCCTCGCAGCCGAAGCGAAGCCCGGGGAAACTGTCATCGATCTATGCGCAGGGGCCGGGGGCAAAACGCTTGCGCTAGCCGCTGCGATGGAAAACCAGGGCGTGCTGGTGGCCAGCGACACTGATCGCGGGCGCCTGTCCAAATTGGCTCCACGGGCAGAGCGCGCGGGCGCAGGTGTGATCCGCTCCATCCTGCTCGATCCGGGCAAGGAACTGGAGGCGCTCGAAGAGTTTTCCGGCGCTGCAGACTGTGTGTTCATTGATGCACCGTGCTCGGGAACGGGGACCTGGCGGCGCAAACCGGAAGCGAAATGGCGGCTAAGCGATTCGCGCCTGACCCGCTTCGCCGACATTCAGGATCGGCTGTTCGATATTGCCGCGCATTTGGTCAAACCGGGCGGCAGGTTGGTGTTTGTCACCTGCTCACTGCTCGATGCTGAAGGCGCAGACCGGTTCGCGAGTTTCTTGCTGCGCAATCCTGACTGGGTTGCCGATCCGCCCGACTTGCCGCTGGGCAGTGCGCGTGGACAGGGAATGCGCCTGACACCGTATCAAGACGACACGGATGGATTCTTCATCGCCCGCGCGCAGTTGCCATGCTAACCGCTGGCGGTATGGTTGACGGCTTGGAAACCGCGAATCCCCGCTGGAAGGAATTGCTGATGCGCTTCGCCCCTGCTGCCGCTGCTTTGTCACTGCTGTTTGCAGTCACTGCGAGTGTGAGTCAGGCCGGAGATCGCGAACCCGATCCGCGCGCGGCGATCCTGATCGCCGAAGGACGCGCGGCGCTGACGGCGGGGCAACCCCAGAAGGCAACCGATTCGTTCGAGGCGGCATTGGCCGTCGACCCGGCATTCACCCCGATCTATCTTGACCTTGCCGAGGCCTCGCGCCGCGAAGGGCTGCAAGGCAAGGCCATCAGCTATTACCGCGAGACGCTAAAGCGCGATCCGGACAATTTCGCTGCCATGTCGGGCGAGGGCGCAGCCCTGGTGGAAAAGGGTGCCGTCGAAAAGGCACGCCTGAACCTGACGCGCCTTGAGTCGCTCTGCGGTTCCAACTGCCCCGAAACCCGCAAGCTCGCCACAGCCATCGCCCGCGGCCCGCAACCGCGAGTGTTGACTGCGGAAGCGGTGATGCCCGAGGCCGTGGTGACGCAGAACTGAGTGTCTTTCACCGGGCTCGCTGGTGCTTGTAGGGATTTGGCGAGTTCGGCGAATACTGACCGACGTTTTCGCAAAGGCCTGCAGCGGGCAGAGTGCGGAAGGTCGGCTTCCAGATCGACATGGCCAAAAGTGGACCTATGTTCCGTAACCCGCGAATGTCAGCTTGCGAGCCAATTTCGGACCATTCGCGGTGTTACTGGCAATTTCTTGCCTTAGTAAGACTATAGCTAATATTATCCAACTCGATGGAAGGTGGAGAAATAGATTGGGCAAAGTGAAAGACGAAGAACTTCGCAAACAGGTTTCTAACTTTGAACAAGCATCCAAAAATATAACAAAGAAACGCGCACTTGAGGAAATCGAAAACATTGCCAACTCGGGTTCTGACAAAGCCTGGTATTGGCTTGGTATTCTGTATTTGGACGGGAACAGGTGGTCAGCAGACATACCGAAGGGCATTAGTGCGCTAAAATCCGCGTCAGAACTAGGCAACAAAGCAGCGATGAATAGTCTTAGCTGGCGCTATTGGAACGGCCAGCAAGTTCCAAGAAATCGGGAGCTGGGTGCGAGTTATGCCAAATTGGCCGCTGAACAAGGCGTGTCGCTGGCTGCACTGACGTATGGTAGGGCTCGTCTCCGCGGAATTGGTGTAGACCAAGATAAGGCTGACGCTTTCTACTGGATTGAGGAGGCCGCCAAAAACTCAGACACCGAGGCGGCACAGAAATTAGGAGCAGCGGATGCAAAGGCCGATCTTGCATTGCTCTATCTGAAAGGAGACGGCTGTTCGAAAGCACCAGACAAATATCTGGAGTTGATCCAGCAATCGGCAGAAGAAGGGAGCGAATTTGGGCATTTTCTCTTTGGCCGTGAACTCATGCTTGGTGAGACGATTGATCAAGATGTAAACGCTTCTCGCAAGCATCTTACAGCAGCAGCCAGCGCAGGCATGCCGGAAGCCCAGTATGTGCTCGCTGTATTGCTTGAAGGTGACCAATATGGCTTCAACGAGAAAGACGCTGCTTTCAATTGGCTTCAACTTGCAGCGGAACAAGGCGACAGCAACAGCCAACGAGAACTGGGCCATCGTTATAAGCGTGGCATCAGCACCAATACGGATTTTGTGAAGGCGTTCGAATGGTATCTTAAGTCTGCCCAGCAGGGTGATGTAAGTGCCGCGTTGAATGTAGGCAATTTCTACCACGCCGGAAGTGGCACACCCATTGATTTGGTAAAGGCCTGCGAGTGGTGGCGTAAGGGAGCAGAGGCGGGCAATGAACTTTGTAGGCTGAACCTTGCCGATGCTGAGCGATTGATGAATTCTGTAAGTGAGGACCGTACGCAGGAAGGTGAATACACCAGTAACATGATGACCCGCCCAGCAAGGAAAACAATCAAGTCTTTAGGCCAGGTTTGCCAGTGGTGCGGCGAAGACGTTGCTGGCGAAGACATTTGGGAGGACTTTTTCTGCTCCCCAGCGCACTTCTATCTTTGGCTTGATAGGCAATAGCAGGATGGTCTGGCAGCTTCATGGAGATAGATGACCGGCTATATAAGGTTCTCCTGAGCCCGCTTATGTTAAACGTAGTGCTCGACCCGTATGGCCGAGACAGAGGTCACTAGCCGCCATTCCTCACACCAGCTCCCGAAATGCCTCCAGTACCTGGCGGTAGACGTGTCGTTTGAAGGGGACGATCAACTCAGGCAGGGTTTCGGGATCGGCCCATTTCCAACACGAGAATTCCGGCGTGTCGTCGGCATCGATGTCGATGGCGTCGTCGCCTGCGGTTAATCGTGCGAGAAACCATTCCTGTTCCTGCCCGCGATATTTGCCACCCCAGATCCGGCCGACCAGATCCTCGGGCAAATCGTAGCGCACGGGTTCGTCCATCCTGGCGATGATGCTGACATGATCGGGCGCGAGGCCGGTTTCCTCGCGCAGTTCACGCAAGGCGGCGGCCTCAGGCTCTTCGCCCTTGTCGATCCCGCCTTGCGGCATTTGCCACGCATCACTGCCAGGATTGTCGAGGCGCTGGCCGACAAAGACCTGGCCCTGCGCGTTGACCAGCATCACGCCCACGCAGGGACGGTAACCGAGATTGCCGGTCATGGTCAGGCGTTCCCCGCCAGCATCAGCTTCATCGCGGCAAAGACCCGCTCAAGCTCGGTCTGGTAGCTGGGCACTGCCTGTCGCAGATTGGTGAAACTGTGAGTGCCGCCGGCAACCTCCAGGAACACATGATCAATCCCGGCCTGCGCCAGTGCCGCAGCATAATCACGCCCGGAATCGCGGATCGGATCGAGGCTGGCGGTGACTACGATCGAGGGCGGTGTGCCCGCATGGCTGCCCAGGATCGGCATGGCTCGGGGATCGGCCTTGTCGGGCTGGTAGCCCGCTTCGAAGAATTCGATCGCGACCTTGGTGAGGACAAATCCCTCGGCGAATTCTTCCAGGCTGGTTGAGCCTGCCGAGTCGCTGGCGAGCGGGAAGATCGGCACCTGCAGGAGGACAGGCGTGTCCGCCGGTTGCCGGGCCAGCGCCTGGCTTACAACGATGGTCGCATTGCCGCCCGCGCTATCGCCAATCGGGATAATGCCGGTGGCCGGGCGGCCCAATGCTTCGGGCGAGTCAGCGATCCAGCGGCTGGCGGCAATGCAATCCTCGATCGGGGCGGGGAAGGGGTGCTCCGGCGCGAGCCGGTAATCGACCGCCACCACGGGCAAATCCATCTGATGCGCGATTTCGGTGCACAGATTGTGGTGGGTATCGAGATCGCCGATCACGAATCCGCCGCCATGGTAGAAACAGATCACCGGGCCAGGATCGCGGCTGTCACGGGAATCATACAGGCGCAGGGGTATATCGCCACCCGGGCCTGGGCATGTCAGATCGGTGATCACGGCGAGATCACGGGCCGGGCGGTCAGCCATCTGGTGCAGCGCCATATAGGCGCCGCGCGCTTCCTCCAGCGAGACTTCGTTGATCGGCGGGCCGCCTGCCTGTTCCAGCAAGGCGAGGAAGGCTGCCACATCATCGCGCACGAAGGGATTGCCGTCATTCATTCTGTCTCTCCCGATTTATCGGGTGGGATAGGGTGCGCAAGGCAGGCCTGTCTACTTTGCTGATCGCGTAGACTGTTAGCATGTGGGACAGAAAAACTTGATTGCCGCGCTGCATCGGCGCACCTAGGTCGCAAGCCCCCAGACGGGCCGAGCGCACGGACTGGCGCAAGAAGGATAGACTATGGCTACTGAGGCGGCACCACGCCCCGAAACTTCCGAACAAGCCGACGCAGTTGTTGTTCGCTTTGCTGGCGACAGCGGCGACGGCATGCAGCTGACCGGGGGGCAGTTCACGCTGTCTACTGCGCTGGCCGGCAATGATCTTGCGACCTTCCCCGATTTCCCGGCGGAAATCCGCGCCCCGCAAGGCACGTTGTTCGGCGTGTCGGCATTCCAGATCAATTTCGGCAGCCGCGAGATCAACACCGCGGGCGATACGCCCGATGTACTGGTGGCGATGAACCCGGCCGCTTTGAAGACCAATCTGCCCGCGTTAAAGCCGGGCGGCCTGGTGATCATCGACACGGGCGAGTTTACCAAGCGCAATCTCGACAAGGCGAAATATGATGTCAGCCCGCTGGACGATGATACGCTCGCCAAATATGACACATTGGCGTTTGATATCAGTGCCCTGACAATCGAAGCTGTCAAGCCGTTCGGCCTTGGCAACAAGGATGCGCTGCGGTCCAAGAATATGTGGACGCTAGGCCTTGCGCTGTGGATGTTCGATCGCCCGCGTGAGCCGATCCATGACTGGCTGAAGCAGAAATTCGCCAACAAGCCGGACATTGCCGGTGCCAATATTGCTGCGCTGGATGCCGGTCATGCCTATGGCGAAACGGCAGAGCTTTCTGGCCCGCTGAAGCAGGTGGCGATGCCGGCCAAGCCGACGGAGCCGGGTCTGTATCGCACGATTACCGGCGCGGAATCGGTGTCTGTGGGCCTCGTCGCCGGTGCGCAACTGGCCGATCTGCCGATCTTCTTCGGCGGCTATCCGATCACGCCTGCCTCCGCGATCCTGCATCATCTGGTGCGGTTGAAGGAGTATGACGTTACCACCTTCCAGGCGGAAGACGAGATTGCCGCGATCTGTGCCGCTGTCGGCGCCAGCTGGGCAGGTAGCCTCGGCGTTACGTCGTCCTCTGGCCCAGGAATTGCGCTCAAGACTGAGGCAATGGGCCTGGCGATCATGACCGAGCTGCCGCTCGTCATCGTCAACAGTCAGCGCGGCGGCCCGTCGACCGGCCTGCCAACCAAGACCGAGCAAAGCGATCTGTATCAGGCCGTGTATGGCCGCAATGGCGATGCACCCATGCCGGTCATCGCCGCCTGCAGCCCCGGCGATGCGTTCGATTGCGCGATCGAGGCGTGCCGTATCGCAGTGGAGTATATGACCCCGGTCATGCTGCTGACCGATGGCTATATCGCCAATGCTGCCGAGCCGTGGAAAGTGCCGGACCCGGCCAGCTACACACCATTTCCGGTCAAGTTCCTCGACCAGAAGAACGCCCGGAACGACAATGGCGAAGAGGAATTGCTGCCCTATGCGCGTGATGCCAAGGGTGCGCGCCCTTGGATCAAGCCCGGCACGCCTGACTTGATGCACCGCATCGGCGGCATCGAAAAGGCGGAAGGCACCGGCCACATCGATTATGGGCCGGAAAACCACCAGGCGATGACCGATGCGCGCAAGAACAAGGTGTTGGGCATTGCCGTGCCCGACCAGGAAATCGCCGTCGGCGAGGCGGGCGGCAAACTCGCAGTTGTTGGCTGGGGCTCTACCTATGGCCCCATCCATCAGGCGGTGAACCGAAGCCGCGCGAAGGGTATGGATGTCAGCCAGATCCATGTTCGCCATATCTGGCCGCTGCCCGGCAACCTGGGTGAATTGCTCAAGAGTTATGACAAGGTGCTGGTGCCCGAAATGAACACCGGCCAGTTCAAGACCGTGCTGCGCGACCAGTTTCTGGTCGACGCCCAACCGCTGACCAAGACGAGCGGGCAGCCATTTTACATTTCCGAACTTGAAGCCGCCATCGAGGAGGCGTTGTCATGAACGAGATGACGAAAATCGAAACCACTCTGAAGGATTGGGAAACGGACCAGGAGGTCCGCTGGTGTCCAGGTTGCGGGGATTATGCGATCCTGAAAGCCGTGCAACGTACCTTGCCGCAGCTGGGCTGTGATCCGTCAAACACGGTCTTCATTAGCGGGATCGGCTGCTCCAGCCGCTTCCCGTATTACATGGAGACCTATGGCTTCCACACGATCCATGGCCGCGCTCCGGCACTGGCGACGGGGGCGAAGCTGGCCAATCCCGATCTCGATGTATGGCTGGTAACAGGCGACGGCGATGGGCTTTCCATCGGCGGTAACCACATGCTCCACGTGCTACGGCGCAATGTGAACATGCAGATCATGCTGTTCAACAACGAGATTTACGGCCTGACCAAGGGGCAATATTCGCCCACCAGCCGCGAGGGGACCAAGAGTCCGTCGACCCCGGTCGGGTCGGTCGATCGTCCGGCCAATCCCGCCAGTTTTGCGCTGGGCGCAGGGGCTCGCTTCGTCGGCCGCGGCTTCGATGTATCGAAGAACCTGCCCGACGTGCTCAAGGCAGCCCATGCCCATCAGGGCGCTGCCTTCATCGAGATTTTCCAGAACTGCATCGTCTATAACAAGGATGTGTTTGACGATTTCGCCGCGCCCAAGGGTGCCGGCGACCGCCAGCTGTGGCTCGAACATGGCAAGCCGATGCTGTTCGGCGACCCCAAGACAGGCCTGGACAAGGGCATTGCGCTCGATCGCGACGGGTTGGCGCTCAAAGTCGTCGATGCGACCGAGGAGAATTGGGAAGAGGCGGGTGTGTTGGTCCATGACGCCACCAACCGCGTGATCGCGCATATGCTGGTCGAAATGCCATTTGGTCCGTTCCCGATGGCGCTGGGTGTCCTCTATGACGATCCACGCCCGACCTTCGAAGCCTCGGTGGCTGAAGAGCGCGCAAAATCGACGGCGGGCAAGACGGCCAATCTGGCGAAACTGCTCGGCACTGGACAGACCTGGACGGTGAGCGGAACAGCGCAAGACCCGGTCTAGGGGTCAACACCGTTGGATAATCTCACTCACAGCCTGGTCGGCGCGCTAATCGGGCAAGCGGGCCTTAAGAAAAAGACCGGGCTGGCGATGCCCGCGCTCATCATCGGGGCGAATCTGCCAGATGTTGATGCGGCCTGTTTCTTCTGGCTGGAGGGGCAGGAACATCTCGGCTTTCGCCGCGGGATCACCCACGGGCCGCCCGCATTGGTGCTGTTGCCGCTAATACTGGCAGGGTTGCTCTATGGGTTTGACCGTTGGCAGGCGAGCCGTGGCAAACGGCCCGAAGATCGTCGCCCGGTCAGCTTCAAATGGTTGTTCCTGCTCAGCTTTATCGGCTGTCTGACGCATCCGGCGCTCGATTGGCTCAATGTCTATGGCATCCGTCTGCTGGAACCGTTTTCGAACCAATGGTTCTACGGCGATACGCTGTTCATCATCGATGTGTGGCTGTGGGCGCTGATGGGCTTCGCGACGTGGTTCTCTCTGCGGCGCGAGAAGCGTGGCAAGGAGTGGATGAAGCCAGCGCGGATCGCGTTGACTGCAGCGCTCGCCTATATCGGATTGAACTGGGTGATAACCTATCTGGCAGAGACCAATCGCGGCATCATGGCAGAGCCTTACCCTGTTGTAGCAATTGCCAGCCCGCCGCCATTCGCATTCTGGGTCCGCGAACGGATTATCCAGACCGAAGACGGGCGCTGGTTTTCCGATGCGTGGACCGGCACCGATATTGGCTATGACTACAAAGCTCCCGAAGCTGTTCTTTGCGCTATTCCCGGGAATGCGGCTGAGCAGTCGAAGGAAGCCGCTGCCTTCATGCTTTGGTCACGCTCGCCCTTCGCTGAACGGGCGGACGACGGCTCAGTGATCATGCGGGATGCGCGGTTCTATGATCCATTGGCCAGGGACCGGTTCACCGTGGCACTCCCTAATGTGCGGTGCGAGCCTTTAACGCAGGAACCTCTCGCCGAGTGAGGCGCTAAGCCAATATGGCGAAACCTCAAATTGTGTGGCTGAGGCGCGATCTGCGCATGGCGGACAATCCCGCGCTTTATCACGCGGCCCAGCAGGGCCCGGTTGTCGCGGTGTATGTGTTGGATGACGAGCGTGCCGGCAGCCATGCCTACGGCGGTGCCTCGCGCTGGTGGCTGCATCATTCACTGGAGAGCCTGTCGAAGACCTTCGGCCAGCGAAATGCGCAGATCGTCCTGCGGCGCGGCGACGCAGTGGAGGAATTGTGCAAGGTTGCCGAAGAGGTCGGGGCGCAAACCATCCATGCCAATCGCCATTACGAGCCGTGGTGGCGCAAGGCGCAGGGCGAGCTGGCGGACAAGCTCGACCTCCAGCTTCATGACGGCAATTACCTGCTGCCGCCGGGCGCGGTGACAACCGGATCGGGCACGCCCTACAAAATCTACACGCCATTTTCGAAGGCAACGCTCGCGCAATTCCCGCCACGCGATGTGGTGCCGGAGCCGGACACGCTTTCATCCCCCGATAGCTGGCCCCGCAGCGATACGCTGGAAGATTGGAACCTGCTCCCCACGCGCCCCGATTGGGCTGGCGGCATGCGCGATTTCTGGCAGGTCGGCGAAGCGGCTGCGCATGAGCGGCTGGCGGAGTGGGAAGACCCCGTGATCGATTATGACGAGGCCCGCAATCTGCCTTCGGTCGATAAGACCAGCCGTCTGTCACCCCATTTGCATTTCGGCGAGATTAGCCCGGTTCAGATCTGGCATGCGTTGAAAGACAAACGCAGCGAGGGTTGGAAAACCTACGAGAAAGAGCTGATCTGGCGTGACTATGCCCAGAACGTGATTTGCCAGACGCCCAGTTATGCCAAGCAATCCTATCGCGAAGATTTCGACAAGCTGGAGTGGCGCGATCCGGACGGCGATCCCCAGGCCGCTGCCGATCTGAAGGCGTGGCAAACGGGCCAGACGGGTTACCCCATTGTCGATGCGGGAATGCGCCAGCTGTGGCAGACGGGCTGGATGCACAATCGCGTGCGGATGATCGCCGCCAGCTTTCTGATCAAGCATCTGCTGATTGATTGGCGCGTGGGCGAGCAGTGGTTCTGGGATACACTGGTCGATGCCGACTATGCCAGCAACGGCGCCAACTGGCAGTGGGTTAGTGGCACCGGCGTGGACAGCAATATGTTCGTGCGGATCATGGCGCCGCTCAGTCAGTCGGAGAAATTCGATGCTGCAGGCTATATCCGCACCTATGTGCCGGAGCTATCAGAGCTGGATACGCCTTACATCCATGACCCGGAAGAGCATGGTTGTCTGCCGCAGGACTATCCCGCCAAGATCATCGGCCACAAAGAGGCCCGCGAACGGGCGCTGGCAGCCTATCGCGCGATCAAGGATTGAGTCGCGCGGCGAGTAGTTTGTCCGCCAACAATTTCGCTGAAACAGGCAAAACCCCGGCGGCCACGATCATCCACATCGGATGCGGGAACATCTGGGTGGTCCAGATGCTGGCCAACACCAGAAAGCCGACCACGATCCAGCCCGGAATGACACTGCGTCCGAGATAGGTGGCAACACTGGCCCCGGCAAAGGCACCAAGGAACCAGGCAATCACAACGGCCAGTTGCGCCCCGAAGGGGATCACCGACATCAGCCTTGCCTGATCGGCAGGCTTGGTGAGATCCAGGCCCTCCGGCGGAGGAAAGATCATGTGACCCGCGCTCTCGACAGCTGCGATCACGAACACTGCCACCAGCAACCCAGATACTGTTGCAACAATTGCCCGAACGACCGGATTATTTATCATGATGTCTCTCCTTTCATTGGCTTACCAAAGTTGGGACAGGTCACCAAATGACGCCCGCGCAGCCTTGCCCGTCGCAGGGCAGGGCGGCATAGGTTTCGCCATGGCGAGCGAAGGGACAAACCGGGGCATGGGCCTGCTGCAGGGCGCGGCGCGTTTCGAACGTGCGCCCGGGCTGCTGGCACGCTTGCTCGCGCCGGGATTCAGCAAGGTGCTGGACCGGATCGATGCGGGATTGGAACGAGGCTCTATCCTGGGCCATCTACCGGATGGAAGCACCCGCCTGCTGGGCGGTCGCCAGCCCGGATTTGAGGCCGAGGTCCGTGTCACCAGCTGGCACGCGCTGCTCCGGCTCGCAACCCATGGATCGATTGGCTGGTACCAGGCGTGGGAAGCGGGCGAATGGACCAGCCCGGACCTTGTTCCGATCTTTGCTGCCTTTGGCGACAATGCACGCTCGTTGGGCGATGCTGCACGGGCAAAGAGCTTCTGGCGCCGGGCCTTGAAACGCGCCCACTGGCTCAATCGCAATACGAAGGAAGGGTCAGAGCGTAACATCCAGGCGCATTACGATCTGGGCAACGATTTCTATTCTTCGTGGCTGGGCGAAACAATGGCCTATTCCAGCGCCATGTTCGGAACGGATCAGGCAGACCTCGATAAGGGGCAAGCCACCAAGATGGCAGCGATCCTTGATCGCCTGTCTGTCGGGCCTGACCAATCGTTGCTGGAAATCGGTTGCGGGTGGGGCACGCTGGCCAAGGCAGCAGCCGAACGCGGCGCGGCGGTCGATGCGATCAGCCTGTCTGACCAGCAATTGGCCTGGGCCCGTGCCCATGCACCTGACACAGTGCGCTTCCTGAAGCAGGATTATCGCGATACTACCGGCCAATATGATGCAGTCGCCAGCGTCGAAATGGTCGAGGCGCTGGGGCGCGAATACTGGCCGACCTTTATGGACTGCATCGCGCGCAATCTGAAGCCGGGCGGTCGGGCCGCGATCCAGTATATCTCGATCGAGGACGACCTGTTCGACGCCTATGCCGAAAGCGCGGACTTCATCCAGGCCTATGTCTTTCCCGGAGGGCTGCTGATCCGGACCAGCGAGTTTCGCCAATTGGCGCAAGAGCGGGGGCTGGAATGGACAGACCAGCACGATTTCGGGATCGACTATGCAGAGACCTTGCGCATGTGGCGCGAGAATTTTGACCAGGTCGTGGCGCGCGGCACCTTGCCTGACGGGTTCGACGACAGGTTCGTGGGCCTGTGGCGCTATTACTTGATGTATTGCGAGGGCGGCTTTCGCGCCGGCAATATCGACGTGCACCAGGTGACGCTGGTAAAGAGCTGACATTGCCCGGGGAGAGAACAGCATGACAAAGTGGATTTTGGGGGCGGTCGCGGTGATCGCGGTGGTATTGGGCGTTGGCTATTTCAGCCTTGATCGCGACCAGCGCATGTTGCTTTCCAACCTGCCGACTGATCGCAATGTCCTTTTCTGGTCCGTCGAACAGCGCGATGCGGCCTTCCGCACCATGGATGCGCTGCCGGTACTGGCGGAGGCGCGGGTGATCGAGGCGGGTGAAGCGACCTATCCATTGCCGGAAGGGCTGCCACTGGACCTGAACTATGATCTTGATGGATATTTCGCGGACCAGCGCACATCAGCTCTGGTGATCGTCCATGACGGGAAGGTCGTTCTGGAGCGGTACGGCCTCGATTTCGGGCCGGAGGGCAAGTGGACCAGTTTCTCGGTCGCCAAGAGCCTGACATCGACCATGGTCGGCGCGGCCATCAAGGACGGTGCGATCGAGAGCATCGATGATCCGGTAACCAAATATATCACGGGGCTGGAGGGCTCGCCCTACGAAGACGTCTCCGTTGCACAGCTGCTGACGATGACATCAGGCGTTATGTGGAACGAGGATTACACCGACCCGAATTCGGACGTCGCACGCTTTAACGAGCATCAGGCAGCCGATGGCGAGGACGTAACCGTCAGCTATATGAAGACTCTGGCGCAGGAGGCACCCCCGGGGGAGAAGTGGGTCTACAAGACGGGTGAGACCAACCTGATCGGTGTGCTGGTGAGCGAAGCAACCGGCAAGCCACTGGGCGAGTATCTCTCGGAGAAGATCTGGGCTCCGTTCGGGATGGAACAGGACGCAACCTGGCTGCTCGGCTCAACCGGCCATGAGATCAGCGGGTGCTGCGTGCAAGCATCGACGCGCGACATGGCGCGGTTTGGCCTGTTTGTCCTCGGAGGCGGTGTTGCCGGTGGCGAGAAAGTCGTGCCTGATGGCTGGTTCGAAGCCGCCACCGTGAAGCAGGCGGATATCGGCGCGCCGGGCAAGGGCTATGGCTATCAGTGGTGGACCAATGATGATGGCAGCTTCGCAGCACAAGGCATCTTTGGCCAGGGCATCTTCATCGATCCGGCCCGCAAGCTGGTGATCGCATCCAACTCCAACTGGCCGACTGCGACCGATTACGAGGGCGTGGGTTCGCAGCGTGAGGAGTTCTATCGCGCGGTCCAAGCAGCCATCGACAGGCAGGCTGGCCCGATCATGCAAGAAGCGGAAGCAGTCGCGGCAGAGTAGGGCTGGGGGCTAGCCCGCCCTCTGCCGTTAGCCCAGAGGCCGATAGACCATTCCCGTCTGCCCCGTGTAACGGGCCAGAATGTTGTCATGCACGATCGGGCTCAGCAGGTCGGCGAATGCGCAGCCGACCATGGAGTTGTCCCACCAGACAACATGGGCCATCAGCGATTCTAGCCCGGGCAGAGTTAGCCAGCAGACCTGGCCTTCATGCATCCGGTTGATCGCCGCTGCACTGAAGCCTGAAATGGAAAGGTCGTGGACCACCGTGTGATAGCGGCGGCCACCGGACGGACGAAGTTCTGCCGGAATGGAAAGCTTCGCCCGGGGCGAGCAGCGATCTTCCTGAGCGGCGAGAGCGTAGCGATCATCGATTTCTTGCATGGTTCCTGCACCTGGTCCCAATTGCGCTCGTAGGTCACGTGCGCTTTCGATGACTTTGGGAGGCAGGCATTTACCCGCAGGTAACGATCCAGACTTAAGCGCCCTTAACCAACCCGCTCGCGGTGGCCGGTTTCAAAGTCGCCAGCCAGCAATTCCACAAGCCGATCAGCAACTTCCGCCGGCGCTTTCACCGTTTGCGGATCTTCACCCGGATAGGCGCGGGCGCGCATGTCAGTGCGAGTTGCCCCCGGATCGACGATAGCGACTCGGACATTGCCGATCTTTTCGACTTCCTGGGCATAGCTTTCCAGTAGGTTGTCGAAAGCGGCCTTGCTGGATCCGTAGGCGGCCCAATAGGCGCGAGGTCCGGCACCGACGCTGCTGGTCAGGCCGATGATACGCCCGGCATCGGCGCGTTTCAGCATCGGATCGAAATTGGCGAGCAGGGCCTGGGTTGCGAGCACGTTGATCGTCAGCGCCTGATTGAACTGCTTCTGGTCGATCTGGGTGACGGGTGTGAGATGCGGCAAGTAAGCTGCAGAAATCACGAGAATATCCAGCGCGTCCCAGCGGCTCGCAATGGCCGTTGCGAGGCGGGCCAGACCATCGGCTTCGGTCAGATCGACCGGTGCGATGGTGGAATTGCCGCCATCGGCATGGATCGCGTCCTCCACCTCCTCCAGCCCGCGAACATCGCGTGCGGTCAGGATCACGTGGGCACCGGCTGCCGCGAGCGCCCTTGCGGTGGCGGCTCCGATTCCTTTGGACGCGCCTGTGACAAGGGCAGTTTTGCCCGAAAGAGGTTTTGCTTCAGTCATTTATGCGACTTTGTTGACAGGAAAGGAAAGCTGCGCCGCGCCGTCTTCCTTGAGGCTGAGGTCGGTCAGGCTCGTCGGATAGTCTCCGGTGAAACAGGCATCGCAGAATTGCGGGCAGGCTGCATCACGCGGTTTTTCGCCGACGGCACGGTAGAGGCCGTCGATGGAAACAAAGGCGAGGCTGTCAGCGCGGATATATTCGCGCATCGGTTCGACATCCATCTGGGCCGCGAGCAGTTTGCTCCGTTCGGGCGTATCGACGCCGTAGAAGCAACTATGCGCAGTCGGCGGGCTGGCGACACGGAAATGGACTTCGGTCGCGCCGGCATCGCGCATCATCTCGACGATCTTCATCGATGTGGTGCCACGCACGATGGAATCGTCGATCAGGACGATTCGTTTGCCTTCGACAAGGCCGCGATTGGCGTTGTGCTTGCGCTTGACGCCCGAATGGCGCGCGCCATCGGAAGGCTGGATGAATGTGCGGCCGACATAGTGGCTGCGGATGATGCCGAGTTCGAACGGAACGCCTGATTCCTGGGCGTAGCCGATCGCGGCAGGAACGCCGCTGTCGGGCACGGGCACGACCAGATCGGCATCGCACGGGTTTTCGATCGCCAGCTGGGTGCCGATTGCTTTGCGCGCTTCGTAAACAGAACGTCCGTCGAAAATGGAATCGGGGCGGCTGAAATAGACGTGTTCGAAAATGCACGGACGCGCTGCGCCGCTGCCGAAAGGACGGTGGGACGTTACCTTGCCGTCCAAACCGACCTCCACCAGCTCGCCGGGATCGACTTGGCGTTCGAATTCTGCGCCGACAACATCGAACGCCACAGTCTCTGACGCGAATGTAACAGCGTCGCCAATCTTCCCCATCTGGAGCGGGCGGATGCCGAGCGGATCGCGACAGGCAATCATGCCCTGCGGCGTCATCACGATCAGCGCATAGGCGCCTTCGACCAGACGCAGAGCGTCAATCAGCTTGTCGCGCAGGGTGGGATATCGACTGGTGGCGACCAGGTGGATGATGACCTCGGTGTCGCTGGTCGACTGGAAAATCGCACCTTTGCGGACCAGTTCTTCGCGCAGGGTCCCTGCGTTTGAAATGTTGCCATTGTGGGCAATGGCAAATCCGCCGGTCGCCAGCTCGGCATAGAGCGGCTGGACATTGCGCAGCCCGGCACCGCCGGTGGTGGAATAGCGGACATGGCCCGAGGCCATGAAGCCGGGCAATTCGGCGATTGATTCCTGGCTGGAGAAATTCTCTGCGACATGGCCGAGGCCGCGCCTGGTGTAGAATTGCTTGCCATCGAAACTGGAAATTCCGACCGCTTCCTGGCCGCGATGCTGCAAAGCATGCAGGCCCAGCGCGGTCGCTGCCGCGGCGTCATCAGCATTGATTGCACCGAACACGCCGCACTCTTCGCGAAGCTTGTCGCCGTGTTCATCGTAGAAGGGATGGGTATTGATCATCGCGTAGCGCCCGCTGCCTCCCCGCTGCGAGCCACCCAATGGCGATGTTACGGCTCGATTACAAGGGCGATAATGCGGTTATAACACTTGCGGATTTCATTGCGCAGAAAGGTTCGCCTTCCTAAGGCCTGTCGAACAGGCAACAGACCGGATCGACCTTGCTGCTCAGCCCCTTTGAATGGACCATTGTCAAACGATACTTGCTTCCGGGCAAGAGCGAAGCGTTCATCGCGCTTGTCGCGGGGATCAGTGTTGGTGTCGTCATGCTGTCGGTCGCCATGCTGGTGATCGTGATGAGCGTGATGAACGGCTTTCGCGCGGAGCTGCTGGACAAGATTGTTGGTCTCAATGGCCATGCCATTGTGCAGGCCTACGGTGGGCGACTCGACAATTGGGAAGATATTCTTGCCGATATCCGCGAAACACCCGGTGTGACCGAAGCTTCCCCGCTTATCGAGCAGCCGCTTCTGACCACATTCAACGGCCGGGTCGAAGCCGTGTTTGTGCGCGGCAATACGCAGGAAGATATTGGCGAGCTGACTGACAAGGTCGTGCTCGGAGACATTACTCGCCTGCAACCCGATGCGGGAGTGGTGGCGATCGGGGCCCGGCTCGCTGAGAATATCGGTGCGCGAGTCGGCGATGTGGTGACGATTATCAATCCGGCCGGTCGCTCTACGCCCTTCGGGACTGTACCTCGACAGGTCGGATACGAAGTCGCCGCGATATTCGAAGTGGGCCTGTATGATTATGATCAGGCCTTTGTCGTGATGCCGATACCGGACGCTCAGACCTTGCTGCTGACTGGCGACACAATCGGCATGATCGAGGTGAAAACCGAGGATGCCGACAACGTCGTGGAGATCATGGAGCCTATTGCCCAGAACCTGTCTGGGACGGCGCAGGTACGGACCTGGCAACAAATCAACAGTTCGATATTCGAGGCCTTGCAGGTCGAGCGCGTGGCCATGTTCTTCGCGCTTAGCTTCATGGTGTTGGTCGCGGCCTTCAATATCTTGTCGAGCCTGGTCATGCTGGTCCGCGCCAAGACCCGCGACATCGCCATCATGCGTACGATGGGCGCGACACGCAAATCCCTGCTCAAGATCTTCGTAACGACAGGCTTCACTGTCGGCGCAATCGGCACGTTGGCTGGCCTCGCGCTCGGCTTCCTGGTCCTGACGTTCCGGCAACCGATTGTGCGCGGGATCGAGATCGTGACGGGGCAGAACCTGTGGGACCCCTCCATACGTTTCCTCACCACGCTGCCTTCGAAAACCGATCCGGTGGAGATTGCAGGCATCGTCCTGCTGGCGCTGGTAATGAGCTTCCTCGCGACGCTGTATCCGGCCTACAAGGCGGCGAGCACAGACCCGGTGCAGGTGCTACGCTATGAGTGAGGCGGTTGCAGAGCTCCGGTCGGTCACCCGCAGTTTCGAACAAGGCGGGGTGCGCATCGATGTCTTGCGCGGAGTCGATCTCACCATTCGCCCGGGGGAAATCGTGGCCCTGCTTGGCCCGTCCGGTTCAGGCAAATCGACGCTGCTTCAGGCGCTCGGCCTGCTGGAAGGCGGCTTTGGGGGCGAGATCGTTATTGCCGGAACTCCGGCGGAGAAGTCCGATTCAAAGGCGCGCACGACCTTGCGGCGCGATCACCTTGGCTTCGTTTACCAGTTCCATCACCTGCTGCCCGATTTTTCGGCGCGAGAGAATGTGGTGTTGCCGCAATTGGTGGCCGGTACGGATCGCGCAGAAGCCGAAGCCCGCTCGGAACAATTGCTGTCGGCGCTGGGCCTTGCTGCCCGGCTCGACCATCGGCCCAGCCAGCTCTCTGGCGGAGAGCAGCAGCGTGTCGCGGTCGCCCGTGGCCTTGCCAACCGGCCCGATTTGATTCTGGCCGACGAACCGACCGGTAATCTGGACGAGGCAACATCGGATACGGTGCTGGAACAATTGCTCGAACTGGTCCGGGGCGAGGGCAGTGCGGCCCTGATCGCGACGCATAACGAACGCCTTGCTGCCAAGATGGACCGTATCGTCCGGCTGCACGAAGGGCTTCTCGAATAATCCCTCGGTGGAACTGCCGACGCAGCTAGTCGAGTTCCGCTTGCCTGGCAGTTGCCGCATCGTCGATGGGGCTCACTGCACGCATTCCTGGGGGTTCTATGTTGTATTCAATTTTCGTCGCCATCGCACTTCAGTCAGCCCCTGCTGCAGCGCCGCCATCATGCGACAGTGAGGCCCATGCCGAATTCGACTTCTGGGTTGGAGAATGGGACGTTTACCCCAACGGGCAAGATACCAAAGTCGCCAACAGCCGGATCGAACGCAAACACAATGGCTGCGCCGTGATCGAGAATTGGATGCCGCTTCGTGGGCAAGGCGGGACCAGCCTGAACCATCTCGATCCGGAAACCGGGATTTGGCACCAGAAATGGGTCGGTTCCTCGCCCGGTGCGGTGATGTTCTCGGGCGGAGTGGCGCAGGGAAGCATGGTGCTGACCGGCAATTGGCCGAGTCCTGCTGCACCACACCAGTTGATCAGGATGAGCTATACCGCGAATGCTGACGGGAGCGTACGCCAGCACGGAGAAGCCTCGACGGACCATGGCCTTTCGTGGCAGACAAGCTTCGACTTCATCTATCGTCCCAAGGATCCCCCGAAATGACCACCATTGCCGATTTTACCGTCACCACCAATCGCGGCGAGGCGCTCGACCTTGCGGAGAAGAAGGGGAAGGTCCTGCTGGTGGTCAACACGGCAAGCAAATGCGGCTTCACCCCGCAATATGACGGGCTGGAAGAGGTGTTTCAGGAATACAAGGATCAGGGCTTCGAAGTGCTCGGCTTCCCGTGCAACCAGTTCGGGGCACAAGAACCCGGCAATGCCGACGAGATTGCCGAATTCTGCAAGATCAATTTCGGCGTCACCTTCCCGTTGATGGAGAAGGTCGATGTGAACGGCGCAAATGCTTCGCCCTTGTTCGACTGGATGAAGGGAGAGGCAAAGGGCCTGATGGGCAGCACCAACGTGAAATGGAATTTCACCAAGTTCCTGATCGACCGTGAGGGCAATGTGGTCAAACGCTTCGCCCCGCAGGATTCGCCCAAGTCGATTGCCAAACATATCGAAAAGCTTCTCTGACAACTGATCGCTGTAACCGGCGCTGCCCACTGCTCGAACACAAGAGCATATTCAGATGGGGATTTGAACAATGCTTGAAGCAATCAACGAATGGATTCTGGCGCAGGGTGCCCAGTACAACGTCAATCCGTATGTGTTCGTGGCGATCTATGTCGGTGCGGTGCCATTCTTCCTCGCCTCGATCGCGTGGCTGGTGAAGAATGCACGGGCCGGGAAATCAACTGTGCTGCCGACCATGGCGGCAGGGTTCTTTTTCGTTTCGGCCTATATCTATCTGGCGATTTTCGGGCAGGACATTCCGGTGTGGGTATGGATCTTCCTCGCCGCCCTGATTGTGTATGGGGCGGTCAGCCAGATACGCGAGACTCGCAAGAAGATCGCCGCAGCCAAAGAAGGCGGCGAGACGCCTTAAGCTGCAGAGCAACAAACTATCGCACCATGTTGGCGCGGATAGTGCGCTTTTTAGACGGGATTATCCCCAGTCAGGCTTTGCGAATCCGGGTGCCGTATCCATAGTATCGGAATGGCCTTCAAACCCTTCGTACCGCTGCGTGTGCTGTCCAGCTATTCGATGCTGGAAGGCGCGATCGATCCGAAGGCATTGGCGAAACTGGCGAAAGAGCGCGGATTTCCCGCCATCGCGATTTGTGACCGCAACGGGCTCTATGGCTCGGTCGCATTCTCCGGTGCGAGCAAGGGTGAGGGCATCCAGCCGATTATCGGCTCGCTGCTGGGGGTGGCGCGGCCGGGCTCCGACGCTATCGATCATCTTCCGCTCTATGCGCAGGATGATGCAGGCTATCTCAACCTGTGCCATCTGGTCAGCCGGGCCCATCTTGATCGCCCGCTGGAGCTGGTCCCGCATGTGCAGCTGGACGATCTGACCGGTCATACCGAGGGGTTGATCGCGCTGACCGGCGCGAGCGAAGGCGGCCTCACACAATTGCTCGCAGAAGAGCAGGCGGATCATGCGGCGGCCTATCTCGACCGGTTGCAGGCGCTGTTCCCGGATCGGCTCTATATCGAACTCGCACGGCGCGGGAATCCGGTAGAGGAAGCGGCCGAAGACGCGTTGATCGATCTCGCTTATGCGCGCGACATTCCGCTGGTCGCCACCAATCCCGCCAATTTCGCCGAGGCCCATTTCCACAAGGCGCATGACGCGATGTTGTGCATCGCCGGCAACTGGAAACTGGACCAGGACGAGCGCCCGCGCAGCGACCATGAGAGCTTCGTTAAGACGGCTGCGATGATGGAGGAGGCGTTTGCAGACCTTCCCGAAGCGACTGCCAACACCCTGGTGATTGCGCAGCGCTGTGCTTATGCGCCGCCCTATCGAGATCCGATCCTGCCCAGCCTTGCAGGTGACCTGGAGGGCGAGAAGAAGCTGCTGGAAGAGCAGTCCAGGGCTGGCCTGGCAAAACGCCTGGAGCCCTATGAAGACCTCTCGGAAGAAGAACGCAAAGTCTATTATGACCGGCTCGATTACGAGATCGGAATTATCAACCGGATGGGCTTTCCCGGTTACTTCCTGATCGTTGCCGACTTTATCCAGTGGGCCAAGGATCATGGCATTCCGGTCGGCCCGGGCCGTGGTTCAGGCGCAGGATCGCTGGTGGCGTGGGTGTTGACGATCACCGATCTCGACCCGATCCGGCTCGGCCTGCTGTTCGAACGCTTCCTTAATCCGGAACGTGTTTCGATGCCGGACTTCGATATCGACTTTTGTGAAACGCGGCGCGGCGAAGTGATCCGTTACGTGCAAGAGCGTTACGGGCAGGACAAGGTCGCCCAGATCATCACTTTCGGTAAGCTCAAGGCGCGCGCTGTGCTGCGGGATTGTGGCCGGATCACCGACTATGGCTATGGCCGCACCGATCGCCTGTGCAAGATGGTGCCCAACCATCCCACGGACCCGTGGACCTTGCCGCGCGCTCTCAACGGGTCGGCGGAGTTCAAGAAAGAATACGACAACGATAACGAGGCCAAACGGCTGATCGATCTGGCGATGCAGCTTGAAGGCTTGCCGCGCAACAGTTCAACCCATGCGGCTGGCGTGGTGATCGGTGACCGGCCACTGGCAGAACTGGTTCCGCTTTATCGCGATCCGCGATCCGACATGCCTGTGACCCAGTTCGATATGAAACATGTCGAAAGCTCCGGCCTGGTCAAATTCGACTTCCTCGGTCTCAAGACGCTGTCCGTATTGCAGAAGGCCGTCGACTTGCTCGCGAAGCGCGGGATCGAAGTCGATCTGGGCGGGCTGGCATGGGATGATCCCGCCGTGTTCCAACTGTTGAAGCAGGGCAATACGGTCGGCGTCTTCCAGCTTGAATCCGAAGGCATGCGGCGCACGCTGACAGCGGTGAAGCCGACCAAGTTCGAAGATATTATCGCGCTCGTTTCGCTCTATCGGCCGGGCCCGATGGACAACATTCCGCTGTTCGGCAAGCGCAAGGCGGGCGAAGTGCCGATTGAGTATCCGCACCCCAAGCTGGAGGGAATACTCGAAGAGACTTACGGCATCTTCGTGTATCAGGAACAGGTGATGCAGGCGGCCCAGATTCTGGCAGGTTATTCCCTCGGCGACGCCGACTTGCTGCGCCGCGCAATGGGCAAGAAAGTCCAGGCCGAAATGGACCAGCAGCGCGGACGCTTCGTCGATGGTTGCAAGGAAGTTTCGGGCATCGACAAGGCCAAGGCCAACGAGCTGTTCGATTTGATCGACAAGTTTGCCGGATACGGCTTCAACAAGTCGCACGCGGCCGCCTACGCCTTGCTTGCCTACCAGACCGCTTGGCTCAAGGCGCATTATCCGGAAGAATTCTTCGCCGCATCAATGTGTTTCGATATGCACCAGTCGGAAAAACTGGCGGTCTTTGTCGATGATGCACGCCGCTATCCGGGCAAGGAAAACGGCGTCGAGGTTGCTGCGCCTGACATCAACAGGTCAGAATCCGAATTCACGGTCGAGCGGACCGATGATGGCTATGCCGTGCGCTATGCCCTGGCAGGAATTCGCAATGTCGGTGGCAAGGCGATGACGGCGATTGTCGAAGAGCGCGAGGCCAATGGCGCGTTCGAAAGTCTGGCCGATCTGTTCGAGCGTCTTCCGCAAGGAGCAATGAATTCTCGCCAGCTCGAAGCCTTGATCGCCGCAGGGGCGCTGGACGGGCTGGACCCAAATCGCGGCAAGCTTGCGGCCAATGTGGACTTGCTGCTCGCAACCGCTGACGCCGCTCTGCGAGAGCGGACCAGTGGACAGGAAGCCCTGTTCGGAGGCGATATGGCGCAAGGTGATAGCCTGCGTCTGGCCGAGGCCGAAGATTGGGACCGGGCCACGCGCATGGCGAAAGAGCGCGAGAATTTCGGGTTCTATTTCTCCGCCCATCCGGTGCAGGCCTATCGCGATGTCGCCAGCGCAAATGGGGCGCGGCCTTACGCATCGCTGATGGAGGCCGGTGCGCCCCAAGGTGGCAGGTCACGCGCGGTAATGGCCGCGATGGTGGAGAAGGTGAACAAGGGCAAGACGCGGCGCGGGGCCGATTTTGTCCGCGCCGACTTCTCCGATTCCTCGGGCCAGTTCAGCGCAGCCTGTTTTGAGGATTCGCTCGTCCCCAGCTTCGAGAAGTGGGCCGAGGACGGAACCTGTGTGTTGTTGACGGTGGAGCTGGACTCGCCGTCGCCGGATGAACCGCCCAGGGTGACGGTGCGCGGTGCGCGTCCGCTATCGGCGGTCGCCGGAAGCCAGCGGATGTTGCTGACTTTGGACGTCCTGAACGAAGCTGCCTTGGGTGAGCTGGCGTTGGCTTTGCAACCGGGCCAGAGCGGCCATGGCGAAGTGCAGGCGCGCCTGCATCTGGGCCCGGACAGTACAGCGCTGATGTGCCTCGGTCACGACTTCAAGCTGGCTGGATCGCTGGCCGAGCAATTGCAGGCGATCGAGGGACTCGACAAGGTCACGCTCATTCCCAAGGCCGGACCGCAAGGGCGCCGCTTCAACCGCGCAGCCTGAGTGCAGATCCGGCAAATTCGCTCTTGCGAGGCGGGCAATTCGCGCACATTCTGAGCTCAAGACAAGAACAGGGCAGCGTCCGGGGGGCGTGCACCCACACATATAGAGAGAGGAGACAGCATGCTCGGAGCCATGCAGGACTGGACCATGCGGATCACACATGTGATCGATCACGCCGCGCGCGAAGCGGGCCAGCGCGAGATTGTTACGCATTGGGCAGACGGAACGCTGACGCGCACCAATTGGAGCGGTGTGCGCACCGATGCGCTCAAGATGGCGCAGGCGCTGCAGGCACTCGGTATCAAGAAGGGTGAACGGGTTGCCAGCCTGGCGATGAACCATTCGCGCCATCTGGTCAGCTGGTATGGCGTCGCGGGAATGGGCGGCGTGCTGCACACCGTAAACCCGCGGCTGTTTGACGACCAGCTCGAATATATCGTTAATCATGCGGAGGATAAGGTGCTGTGTTACGATGCGGCATTCCAGCCGATTGTCGACCGGATGAAAGAACGCTGGACTACGGTTGAGCACTATGTCTGCTACGATTCCGGGGAGCATAGCCCCGCTTTCGAAGACTGGATCGGCGCGCAGGATGGTAATTTCGAATGGGTGACCGGCCCCGAAACCGATCCCTGCATGATCTGTTACACCAGCGGCACAACAGGCAATCCCAAGGGTGTGCAGTATGAGCATCGATCAACCCTGATGCATGCGCTCGCCGGCCTGCAGCCGGCCGCCTTCAATTTCAGCGCGTCATCGGTGATGTTGCCGGTGGTGCCGATGTTCCATGCCGCCAGCTGGGGCCTGCCCTATGCCGGCGCGATGGCGGGCATCAAATTTGTGTTCAGCGCCGTCAACGATCCATCGGTGCTGCACAATCTGATGATCGACGAAGGCGTGACCGATAGCGCCGGTGTGCCGACCGTCTGGCTCGCGCATTTCCAGTATTGCGACAAGGAAGGCATCGATCTGCCGCCGCTCAAGGCTGCCACCATCGGTGGTTCGGCCTGTCCGCGCTTCATGATCGAACGGTTGATGAAGAACGGTACGCGCGTCCAGCACGCCTGGGGCATGACCGAAACATCGCCGATCGGCACAGTGGGTGGCCCGACTTGGGATTGGGATCAGCTCACGTTCGAAGAGAAGGTCGACAAGACTGCGATGCAGGGCCGCCCCACCTTTGGAGTGGAGCTGCGCATTGTCAGCCTCGACGACATGAGCACCGAATTGCCTCGCGATGGTGAAACATCGGGCGCGCTGCAAATCCGGGGCCCGTGGATCATCAAACGCTATTTCAAGGCCGAAGAGGACGCGGTCGGCAATGATGGCTGGTTCGATACCGGCGATGTCGGCATTATCCATCCCGACGGCACCTTGCAGCTGACCGACCGGACCAAGGACGTGATCAAGTCTGGCGGCGAGTGGATCAGCTCGGTCGAGCTGGAGAACGCGGCGGTGGGCCATGAGGGTGTTCTGGAAGCCGCCTGTGTCGGCATGTACCATCCCAAATGGGACGAGCGGCCGGTCCTGTTTGTGGTCCGCAACGAAGGCTCCGACGTGACCGCAGATGATATCATCGAACATCTCAAGCCGCTGATTGCCAAATGGTGGCTGCCCGATGCAGTCGAGTTTGTGGACGACATCCCCCACACAGCCACCGGGAAGATCAGCAAGAAGGATCTGCGCGATCGCTTCGCAGACTACACGCTCGAGACCTAGAGATGGCGCAGTATTACATTGATCCGAGCCGCGAGGGCTTTGATGCGTTCAAGGCCCTGCCGCGCGATGAACCGATCCATATGCTCAACCTGCTGCGGTTTCGCGACGAGGCCGAGTATCCCGATGGCCATGACCATGCCGGCAAGGGGTGGTCCGGCCGGCGGGCATATCAGGAATATGGGGCAGCCAGTGGCCCGATCTTCCGGCGTGTGGGTGGCAGCATCGTGTGGCGCGGCGCGTTCCAGGCAATGGTCACCGGGCCGGGCGACAAGGATTGGCACGACGGTTTCGTGGCACGATACCCCAATAGCGGGGCGTTCTTCGAAATGATCAAGGATCCCGATTATCAGTTGGCCGTGGTCAACCGGACGGCGGCATTGGTCGATAGCAGATTGATGCGGTTCGAGCCCGGGGAGGGCGGAGACGGTTTCGGCTGATCTTGGCTGAGACTTAGCTCGGGCACACAAGCCAGAAACACAAAGGGGCGCGCGATCATCGGATCACGCGCCCCTTTTGGTGCAACGAAACGGCTTACCCGTCGGTGTAGATCGTCTCGCGCATCTTCTTCAGCATGCTGGCGTAAACGACCAGTTGCATGCGATAATTTTCCATCGAGATGCCGCCGTCCGCAATCATGTAGCCTTGAACAACCGCGCGGCCGTCTTCGATCACATACGATTTTCCGGCTGACCAGCGGCTGTTGAAATCGCGAACCAGCTCGGCGACTTGCGCCTTTGTCTTGTCGCTCGGCAGGCCGAAGCGGGCAGAGATGTTGGTGCCCAGGCATTGGCCGGTGCTGCAGGCGGTGAAGCGTGCTGTCGCCGCCGTGCCGTTGCTGAACTTGATCAAGTAGCCATTGTTCTGGCCGGGTTCGATTGTCGCGCCCATCTGTTCGACGACCGCCTTGAGGGTATTATAATCGAAGCTGGAAATCGTGCGTGACGCATTGAAGGCCTGCGCATTGGCAGGTGCGACCGCCATGGTTGCAGTTCCGGTTGCAAGTGCGGCGGCAAAAATCAGATGGCGCATAATGGTCCCCCCTTGGAATACAGTGTGTTGGTAACATTGCCTTCTTAGCGAACGCAAGCTGCAGGGCTTGTAAGAATACGACGCATTACAACAATCTCAACTGACCACCTGTGGCCGGGCGCCGGAAATGGCTGCAATCAAGCTCGAATTTCGCCTTGCCGATGGCAGCGCGCTTGCAGGCGAGGGCGAACCGCGCCCGAAACAGGTCCGCCCAAACACCACTTGGCCTCAGCCTGGTAAAGAAGTTGGGATCATTGTCCTTCCCGTTGCGAATGGACCGGACGATGGACATCACCTTGTCACCCCGTTCTGGGAAATGGACTGCCAGCCATTCGCGAAACAGCGGGGCGACTTCATGCGGCAGACGCAGCGGTATCCACCCCACGGATGCGACCCCGATGGCCGCAGCGCGCTGGACGATCGCCTCCATGTAACAATCCGTGATGGCGGGAATGACCGGGGCGACAGAACAGTGGGTGGGAATCCCGGCGTCGACCAGTGCAGCCAGGGCAGTCATTCGCTTGGCCGGGCTCGCTGCGCGCGGCTCCAGCAAGCGGGACAGATGCGGATCGAGGCTGGTGACTGAAATCGCGACAGCGACCAATCTGCGCTGCGCCAACTCCTTCAGCAAGTCGAGATCAGCGAGGACCCGGTCGGACTTGGTCGTGATGGTGACCGGATGGCGCGTGTCGAGACAGACCTCCAGTAGCTCCCGCGTAATCCGGAAGCGCGCCTCTATCGGTTGGTAAGGGTCGGTGTTGGTTCCCATCGCAATCGGTTTTGGCCTGTACTTCGGCTTGGCCAGGGTTGCCCTCAGCAATTCTGCAGCATTCGGCTTTGCAAACAGCTTGGTCTCGAAATCGAGGCCGGGCGAGAGATCGTGATAGGCGTGGGTAGGGCGGGCAAAGCAATAGACGCAGCCATGCTCGCAGCCGCGATAGGCATTGATGGATCGATCGAAGAAGATGTCGGGCGACTGGTTGAAGCTGACAATCGACTTGGGATGTTCTTGGGTGACCGTGGTGCGCAGCTTTGGGGCTGGACCGTCCAGTGTCGCAACATGATCGCGCCAATCGCCATCAGCCTCGCGGCTTGCCAGGCCAAACCGGTCCGGCACAGCCGCAGATTGCGCCCCGCGACCAGCGACTGGTTTTTCACGACTCTGTTCCATCGGCAATGGATAGAACAAAATAAGAACAAATGGAAGTGGCTCAGCGTTCCCTTAGGCGCGGCATGAGCTCTACGAAGTTGCAGGGCTTGTGACGGCTGTCGAGCTGGTAGTGCAGAATGCCGTCCCAGCCATCCTTTACCGCCCCATTCGAACCCGGCAGTGCGAAGATGTAGGTGCCGCGTGCGACCACACCGCAGGCGCGTGACTGGAGGGTGCTGGTGCCGATCTTGTCGTAGCTGAGCCAGCGGAACAATTCGCCGAAACCAGGGATGTCCTTGCTCTTGATCTTGTCCAGCGCCTCGGGCGTCACATCGCGCCCGGTCAAGCCGGTGCCTCCTGTCGTGACAATTGCGTCAATCTCCGGATCGTCGATCCAGCGGTGGAGATGGGCGGCGATTTCCTCGATGCTGTCTTTGCTGATTTCCCGGCTGACCAGTTCGTGGCCCTTGCTTTCGATCCGCTCCGCCAGAATGTCGCCGGACGTATCATCGGCGAGAGTGCGCGTGTCCGATACCGTGAGCAAAGCCATCCGGATCGGCTTGAATGCGAGGCTCTCGTCAATCCCCATCAGTCGCGCGCGGCGATGCGGACACCGCCCGAGCCGGAGACTTCGGGGAAGGTCGGCCATTTGCCCTCGGCGAGGGCAATCCTGCTCGACGACGTGGCATCGGCCTGCCGTTCGTACATCCAGTAATTGCGCATCACGATCGCGACGTAGCCACGTGTCTCCCAATAGGGAATACTTTCCATATAGAGCAGCGCGTCGCCCTGGTCGCGGATTTCACCGTTCCAGCGCGTAATTGGGGTCAGGCCGGCATTATAGGCGGCCATGATTTTGGGCAGCAGGCCCTGCGTCGCGCCACTGTCACGCAGCATTTGCAAGTGCTTCTGACCGAAAGCGAGATTGACTTCCGGCTTGGACAAGTCGCTCGCAGTGCCGCGCACGCCGAGCTTGGCTGCATGATCACGGGCCGCAGCAGGCATAATCTGCATCAGGCCGCGCGCACCGGCAGGGCTGACGACTTTGGCACGGAAGTTCGACTCCTGGAGTGTGTGCGCATAGGCCAGCGCCGGATCGACTTGCCAGCCATCGATCGGCTGCCACTTCGGGGCAGGAAAGCGCAGCGCCGGTTCGGGTGTGCCGCCGCGCGGCGTATTGCGCGCCATCCACAGCTGGGTGCCAGGCAGACCCAGTTCGCGGGCGAGGCGGGACAAGGCATCATATTGCTCCGGATCACCGATCCGGGCCTCATGACGCAGGATATCGTCGGCAAGATCGTCCCGGCCCAGTTCGGACAAGGCAACAGCCGCGCGGACATTGTCATTGCCGCGCAGGCGTTGCCAGTCGGCCGGCGAAAGATCCGGTGTTTCCCCGGCATCCGGCAATTGCTGACCCAGCTGCTCGCGGGCCAGCATGCCGTAAAGCGTTTCGTCCATCAGCGCCGCGCCGCGCAATTGCTCGGCCGCCTTTTCGGGTTCACGGCACCGGATCAGCGCGCGCGAGGCCCAATAATGGGCGGCGGCGCCCAGTTCCGGGTTCATCGAATAGGCAGCGGCCCGGCGGAAGCTGTCGGCCGCTTCATCGCAATCGTTGAGCCGCCATGCGGCGAGGCCGGCAACCCACTCACCCTCGGCGATCCAGGGGCCGGCTCCTTGCGAAACCGTCTTGGCCATGGCCAGAGCGGCAGGGTCATCATTCTCGATGTAATAGCTCCACGCAACGCGCTGGCGCCATTCTGCCTTGGCCGAGCCACTAAGCGAGGAATCGATACCGTCGAGAAGCTGGCGGGCACCGTCGGGATCGTCATTCTTGATCCGGTCGAGGATCGCGCGGCGCACAGAAGCGGGCATCGAGCCATCGTCAATGCTACGCGGCCGGATTCGCTTGGTGATGTAGGGTTGGCGCGTAAAGCTTTGTTCACGCGGCAAATACGGCGCCGACATCAAGCCACGCTTGAGGCCCAGATTGGACATCTTCTCGGCCATCGGCAGGCGACTGCCCTTGGCCAGCCAGCTCTGGATCTGGGGCAGTTCCACCCGCGGGCTGTTGGCGTGAAGATAGTACTCGGCCAGGGCGACCTGGTGCAGCGGACCATCATCCCGCTCTGCGATCAGGGCGTTGACGTCGCTCCATTTCTGCTGGTCGATCGCGCGGAACAGGTCTGCGTAATAGGCCTTTTCCGCATTGCTGAGCAATTCGGGGACATTGTTGTTCTCGGCCCGGGCGCGGAAATATTCGGCAGCGGTCTTTGCCTGCACCGGCACAGGGCTCGCCAGGACACCGCCTGCCATCAGGGATACCGCCAACATTGTTTTCAGGGTGCGCGCTTTGACCATTCTAGCCATCCGTAAATTCGAGCCACTCTTGCCAGAACCGGGCCCGGAATCCGGGACGACGCAGCAAATTCGCTACATCGCGCGCTGGCAGCAGCGGAATGCTGAGACCTTCATGGTTAAAACTAGGTAAATTTGCAGAGGCTTGCGCTGATTCGTGCGGCAAAAGCGGCGCGACGAGTCGGCCGAAGGAAATTATCCGTTTCGGCGCCGCCAACGCGATGTGATGCGCGCATAACGCGCCGTATCCTACACGGCCAACTTCCTCCCAATCAGGCTGAAGCGTATGACGCGGCAGGACGGAGGCGAAATAGACGCTCTCCTCATCCAGATCAGCTGCTCTCAGGAACCCGCTGATAAGCGCGCCCTGCTTACCCGACAGCAGCGTATCGCTATCGCCTTCCTCGGGTTGCGGAACGAGAACCAGCAGCTCCGCTTGCGCCGGGCCGCGCGGGGCAATTCGGGGAAACGCACCGGAGGATGCAAATTTTTCGTCTTCGACCCACCATTGCCGGAATGCGGCGAGATCGCCTGGCCATTCTGCTTTCTCGCTGCCGACCGGGGCAATTCCGGCAGAGGCAACAGCGGCCCGGCGCGGCTCCACCGGCTTGCGCTTGCGCACCACCGCTTTCGGCTCGCTTTCCGTAGCGTCTGCTGCAGCGTGCTTGGTCTCTTGATCAAGCCAGCCTGTGGCCTCATCCCGCAGCTCCAGATCCACGCCGGCCAGCTTCCACCAGTCATACGCAGCAGCGATATCGCTCTTTGAAACAGGGGTAGCGAGTGTGTCCATGGGCGTGGGCAGGTCTTGACCTCAACGCCCCCAGCAATCAAGGCTTTCTGCGAAGTTTCACCGGTTTGAACGAAAGGTCCAACAGGACATGAGCGAACGCGAATCCATGCCATGTGACGTTGTGATCGTCGGGGGCGGCGTGGCCGGCCTTGCAGCGGCGATCCGTCTCAAGCAGATCAACGAAGAGATCGAAGTCGTCGTCTTGGAGAAAGGCTCCGAGATCGGGGCGCATATTCTGTCCGGCGCGGTCGTCGATCCGAAATCTCTGGACGAGCTGCTGCCCGAATGGCGCGACATGGATTGCGCGATGGCAGAAACGCCAGTGACCGACAATTGGCACTGGATGCTGTCAAAGAACGGCAAGTTCGGCATGCCGCATATCATGATGCCTCCCTTTATGAGCAATGACGGGTGCTACACCGGTTCGCTCGGCAATCTGACCCGCTGGCTGGCCGAACAGGCCGAAGGCTTGGGCGTGATGGTATTCCCCGGCTTCCCCGCTTCGGAAGTAATGTTTGACGACAATGGCGCGGTCAAAGGCGTCATCACCCAGGATATGGGCATTGCCGCCGATGGCAGCGAGAAGGGCGATTTTCAGCCCGGCATGGAAATCGAGGCGAAATATACCTTCTTCGCCGAGGGTGCTCGCGGCAGCCTGACCAAGGAAATGAAGGCGAAATTCGACCTTGAGGCCAATTGCCAGCCGCAGGTCTATGGCCTGGGTATCAAGGAATTGTGGGATATCGATCCCGACAAGCATGTGCCGGGCCGTGTGATCCACACGCAGGGCTGGCCGCTTTCCGAAAGCGACAGCTGGGGCGGGGGCTTCCTCTATCACCAGGCCAATGGCCAGGTTGCGCTCGGTTTCGTGACCGCGCTCGATTACAAGAACCCCTACGTCTCGCCGTTCCAGGAATTCCAGCGCTGGAAGACACATCCGGCGATCAGGGAATATCTCGAGGGTGGGAAGCGTGTGGCCTATGGCGCGCGGGCGATCAATGAAGGCGGCTGGCAGTCTGTGCCCAAGCTCGCCTTCCCGGGCGGCGCACTGATTGGCTGTGCAGCGGGCTTCGTCAACGTGCCCCGGATCAAGGGCAGCCACACCGCGATGAAAAGCGGCATGCTGGCCGCAGAGGCCGCTGCAGAAGCTCTGGCGGCTGACAAGGAGCACACCGAACTCGCTGATTACGAAGCGAATTTGCGGGAGAGCTGGATCGCGACCGAGCTCAAGAAAGTCCAGAATGCGCAGCCACTGGTGGCCAAATTTGGTGGCGATCTGGGTACAGTGCTGGCAGGTGCCGACATGTGGATGCGCACGCTGAAGATCGGCCTGCCGCTCGCGATGAAGCACAGCCCGGACTATACCTATACCGGCCGGGCCGATCTGTTCCCGCCGATCAACTATCCCAAACCGGACAATGAAATCAGCTTTGACCGGCTGACATCGGTTGCCTTCAGCTATACCAACCATGCAGAGGACCAGCCGGTCCACCTGCAGGTCAAGAATCCGGAGCTGCAGAAAGAAAGCGAGCTGTTGGTGTATGGCGGCCCTTCGACCCGCTATTGCCCGGCCGGCGTCTACGAATGGGTGGCTGACGAGGATAGCGGCGAGATGAACTTCGTGATCAACTCGCAAAACTGCGTCCACTGCAAGACCTGCGACATCAAGGACCCGAACCAGAACATCAACTGGGTCACACCAGAGGGTGGCGGCGGACCGAACTATCCGAATATGTGACCTGCGCCGCTAAAGCGTGTCCATTACCGAAACCGCTTATGCCAAGATCAACCTCGCGCTGCATGTCCGCAAGCGGCGCGAGGATGGCTATCACGAGCTCGAAACGCTGTTCGCCTTTATTGATGGCGGCGATGTGTTGTCTGCCCGAAAGGCCGCACAGGACGAAGTTCGAACTTTTGGCGAGTTTGGACAGCAACTGACTGATCCATTTGATAATATCATTGCCAAGACCCTGAATGCTCTGCCGCGTGCAGGTGGCTTGGCGATTGCGCTTGAGAAGAACCTGCCCGTAGCTGCGGGGCTGGGGGGTGGCTCGGCCGATGCCGGGGCAGTGTTCAGGATTGTGCGCGCATTGGATGGCCTGCCCGAGGATTGGCAGGAGCGCGCCGCCAGGCTTGGCGCCGATGTACCCGCCTGTGTGGAAAGTGTTGCTTGCATCGGCAGGGGAACCGGCACGCAGTTGCTGCCGATCACCAATGATCTTGAAGGAATGGCCGTGCTGCTGGTCAATCCGCGCATCCCTCTGGCGACCGGCCCAGTCTTTGCGGCGTGGGATGGCGAGGATCGAGGTGCAATGCCTGAGGGTAGCGTCCGCGAGATTGCGATGCAGGGCCGCAATGACCTGGAGCAACCGGCGATATCGCTGTGTCCGCCGATTTCGGATGTGTTGGCCGCGCTTCGCGAAACCAATCCGCTTCTTGCCCGTATGTCTGGTTCAGGTGCCACCTGTTATGCGCTGTATGAACGTCATGACGTCATGCGCGAGGCCGCAGAAAAGCTGGCTTTTTCGAAGCCCGGCTGGTGGCAGATGCAAGGATGCTTACGATGATGGACGATCTGCCCTATCGCCAGGTTGGCGAGCCCGTTCCGGGCCGGATCGTGTGTGTGGCGGACCATGCCTCGAACTTTGTGCCGGACGACGTGCCGCTCGGCATCGCTGCGGAATTGCTGGAAACGCATATCGCGGTAGATATCGGCACCGGAGGGATCGCAGACCGGCTGGCCCGCCGGCATGGCATCCCGGCCCATATCGCCACTGCCAGCCGGCTGGTGTGCGATTTGCATCGTCATGAGGACCAGGAAGGTGTGATGCCGATCAGCAGTGACGGGCACTTGATCCCGGGCAATATCGGCGCCGATCTGGAAAAGCGCCTCGACCGGTTCCATCGCCCATACCACACGGAGATGGCCCGGTGGCTCGATGCCGCGCAGCCGGAATTGATCGTCGCGCTGCACAGCTTCACCCCCAGCTTGCGTTCGAGCGACGAGGAGCGCCCGTGGGAAGTGGCATTGCTCTACAACCAGGACGATAGCGCCGCGCGCCATGCCATCCGCCTGTTCGGTGAAGAAGGGCTGACGGTTGGCGACAACGAACCCTATTCAGGCAAACAGCTCAACGCGACGATGGATCGGCACGCAGAGGCGCATGGGCGCCCCTATCTTACCATCGAGATCCGGCAGGATCTGATCGTGTCCGAGGCAGAGCAGGCTCGCTGGGCTGCATTGGTGGCAGATGTCGCCAATCGCACAGCCCTGGCGCTGCGCGGCGTTTGACCCGGCAGAAGGCGGGCTAGGGCCTGCTAAAGCCTGCTTGCGCTTGAAAACATCGGTCATCCCAGCGAAAGCTGGGATTTCGATCCGCAATGCCGGACCGTGTGGGACGAGACCCCAGCGTTCGCCGGGGTGACGGGAGAAAATTCGCGTGACCAACACATTCGACAAATCCAGGCTGCCGAGCCGCCATGTCTCGGTCGGACCGGAGCGTGCGCCGCACCGGTCTTACTATTATGCCATGGGGCTATCTTCCGAAGAAATCGCGCGGCCTTTTGTTGCAGTGGCAAGCGCGGGGAATGACAGCGCGCCGTGCAATACCACGCTGGATGCGCAGGCCGATATCTGCCGCACCGGAGTGGAGGAAGGCGGCGGCATGCCGCGCCGGTTCAATACCATCACCGTAACCGATGGCATCGCGATGGGCCACCAGGGCATGAAAAGCTCGCTCGCCAGCCGCGAAGTGATCGCCGATTCTGTCGAGCTGTCGGTACGCGGGCATTGCTATGATGCGCTGGTCGGCTTTGCCGGTTGTGACAAGAGCTTGCCGGGTATGATGATGGCTATGCTGCGCCTGAATGTACCTTCGATCTTCGTCTATGGCGGCTCGATCCTGCCCGGGACCCATCACGGCAAGGATGTGACCGTGGTCGATGTGTTCGAGGCTGTGGGGCAACATGCCGCCGGGAATTGCCCGCTGAAGGAGCTGCAGGCGCTCGAAAAGGTCGCGTGCCCCGGCCACGGTGCCTGTGGCGGCCAGTTCACCGCCAACACCATGGCATGCGTAGGTGAGGCGATCGGCCTGTCGCTACCCAACAGCAATATGGCCCCTGCGCCCTATCGTTCGCGCGAGGAAATCGCCGTCGCCGCCGGTCGGCAGGTGATGACTTTGCTGGAGCGCAACCTGCGCCCGCGCGACATCTGTACAAAGGCTGCTTTCGAGAATGCAGCGCGCGTGGTGGCGGCCACCGGAGGCTCGACCAACGCGGCGCTCCATCTGCCGGCGATGGCCAATGAATGTGGCATCGATTTTCACCTGTTCGATGTCGCCGAGATATTCAAATCAACGCCTTACATCGCAGACCTCAAGCCTGGTGGACAGTATGTTGCCAAGGATATGCATGAGGCAGGTGGGGTCTACATGGCGATGAAAACGCTGCTTGATGGCGGCTTCCTCGATCCCGAGCCGATCACCGTAACGGGCAAGGCTCTGGGTGAAAACCTCGAAGAGATTACCTGGAATCCCGACCAGAAGGTCTTCTACGATGTGAAGTCCCCGATTACGCCCACAGGCGGCGTAGTGGGCCTCAAGGGCTCGCTTGCGCCGGAAGGGGCGATCGTGAAAGTCGCAGGGATGGACAGGTTGCAATTCACCGGTCCGGCGCGGGTGTTCGAGTGCGAGGAAGAAGCGTTCGAGGCAGTCGAACGGCGCGATATCGCCGAAGGGTGCGTCATTGTGATCCGTTACGAAGGGCCCAAGGGTGGCCCGGGCATGCGGGAAATGTTGTCGACTACCGCTGCGCTGTATGGGCAGGGCATGGGTGAAAAGGTCGCGCTGATTACCGATGGCCGCTTCTCTGGCGCAACCCGGGGCTTCTGTATCGGCCATGTCGGCCCGGAAGCTGCCGATGGCGGGCCCATCGCCCTGGTCGAGGACGGCGATATGATCAGCATCGATGCCGAAACCGGCATGATCGAGCTGGAGGTCGAGCCGGCCATCCTCGAACGGCGGCGCACGGCATGGCAACCGCGCGAGAACGATTATCAGGCAGGCGCGCTCTGGCGCTTTGCACAGAATGTCGGCCCGGCTTATCAAGGCGCGGTGACCCACCCCGGAGCCAAAGCGGAAAAGCATGTCTATGCGGATATTTAGTGCAGTCCTTTTGTTCAGCCTTGCTGCCTGTTCGCAGAGCGATCCCGTCGACGAAATGGCCGCCGCACAGGGGGACCAGATGCTGTCCTGCGCGATAGGCCCGGGCACCGATTTCACCGAGTCCTGCACTTTGCAGAAATTTGAGCGCGAGGGAGAAACCGTGTTCCGGGTCAATCACCCGCGCGGCGGATTCCGGCTGTTCAACCTTGCCGGAGATGGCACCGGGCTGATCCCCCATGACGGGGCAGAAGGGGCGGTCAACCGGCTGGATGGCGATGTTCTGGAAGTGACCGTGGGGGTGGACCGCTATCGTTTCCCGGCTGCGGCCAATGCGGGCGAAGATGCCCAGTAGCCAGGTCCTGTCCGTCGCCACAATGCAGGCTGCCGAGCAGGCCCTGATGGATGCCGGAATCTCGGTCCATGAATTGATGCAGCGGGCCGGTTGCGGAGCAGCCGAATGGGTGTGGCGCATATCCGGCGGGCGCCCTGTCACGATACTGTGCGGGCCGGGCAATAATGGCGGGGACGGCTACGTCATCGCTTGCGAAATTGCCAAGCGTGGCGGGGAAGTCTGCGTGATTGCGCCGATCCCGCCCAAGACGGAGGCGGCGCAGCGGGCCGCAGACCTGTTTGGCGGTGAGATTTCACCAGAGGCCACAGATGCGAGCGGCGACGTGTTTGTCGATTGCCTATTTGGCAGCGGCCTGACGCGGCCCCTGTCGCCAGAGCATGTTGCCATGATTGCACAATTGCTGGACAGCCACGTGCACAGCGTGGCGATAGATGTCCCAAGCGGCGTCGATGCCGATACCGGCAGCTGGCAAGCGGGCCTTGCTGCTTATGATTGCACGATTTCCCTTGGCGCATGGAAGCGTGCACATTGGACCGGGCCCGCCGCGAACCAGATGGGCAGCAAGAAACTGGTTGATATCGGGGTGGGAGACCAAGCGAGTGGCGAAGCCGTATGGCCGCAACCTGTGCTCGCTGTGCCAACGCCGGATTCCCACAAATATCGGCGCGGGCTGCTCGCTGTCATCGGTGGTGAGATGCCCGGCGCTGCCTTGCTTGCAGCAAAGGCGGCAATGGGGGGCGGGGCGGGCTATGTGAAGCTGTTCGCATCGCGGAAGCTAGAGAGTTCTCCTGCCGATCTGGTAGTCGACCTGACTGATCTCGCTGATGCGCTGGGCGATAGAAGAATCAAGGCCGTGCTGGTTGGTCCGGGACTGGGCCGGGGACCGGACGCGCGCGAGATGCTGGCGCAGGCTCTGGCGGGCCCGGGAGGCAAGGTTCTCGATGCCGATGCCTTGATGCTGCTGGAGCCGGGAATGCTGGAAGGTGTCGATGCGACCCGGATTGTGATCACCCCGCATGAAGGTGAATTACAGGCCCTGTCTTCCGCCTTTGCGATCAAGTCCGACAGCAAGCGTGATTGCGCTGAGGCGTTGCATCGGGCCACGGGAATGATCGTGCTCGCGAAGGGACCCGACACAATTCTCGTCCATGCCGAGGGGGTGGGGTATTTCCCCGCCGGATCAAGCTGGCTCTCGGTCGCCGGGAGCGGTGATGTCCTGGCAGGGATCATCGCCAGTCGGCTGGCGACTGGTGAAGAACCCGCACAGGCCGCCGCACAGGGCGTTTGGGTCCATCATGAGGCCGCCCGGCAAGCAGGTGTGGCCTTTTCGGCAAGCACGCTGGCGGACGCGGTTTCAAGCGCCTACGCCGCGTATTTGTGAACCAGGCCCAAGAGATTCTCCGCATCGCCGCACGTGGCGATGGCGTTACCGCAGATGGGCAGCATGTGGCTGGCGCAGTTCCAGGTGACGTGTTGGCGGCAGACGGTACGCTTCAATTCGGGCCGCGCCATCAATCCCCGCCTTGCAAGCATTTTGCGAATTGCGGTGGCTGCCAGCTGCAACATGCTGATGATGTCGCGCTGGCGCAATTCGTTTCCGAGCGCGTGACCTATGCCGCCGAAGGACAGAGCATCGTTGCCGCCAAGGTCGCTCCGGCCCACCTCTCGCCACCACGCAGTCGCCGCCGCGCGACCTTTCATGCCATGCGCCGGGGCGCACAGGTCCTGATCGGCTATCGCGAGGGGCGCTCGCACAAGCTCGTTGATCTGTCGGAATGCCATGTGCTGCGCCCAGAGCTCTTTTCCCTGGTCGCGCCGCTGCGCGAGCTGTTGCAATTGTGGGAAGGCCGCTTGGCCGCTGATATCGAACTGGCGTTGATTGATCAGGGTGTTGCGTGCGGGATCAAGGGCATCCGTGCAGTGGGGCTGAGCCAAACCGAGGCGCTGTTGGATTTTGCTCGCGACAATGATCTTGCGCGGCTTTCACTAGACGACGGCTTGGGGCCTGAAACAGTTTGGGAGCCGGAGCCTGCCACGATGACCTTGGGTGGTGTTCCGGTCGCCTTTCCGGCAGGCGCGTTTCTGCAAGCGACGGAAGACGGCGAGCGCGCATTGGTTGGTGCCGCGAAGGAGTGGCTGGCCGGCATCACGCCGGTGGCGGACCTGTTTTCGGGCCTGGGCACCTTTGCACTGAGCCTGGCAGGACCTTCGAAGGTGCTGGCTGCCGAGGCGTCACGCGATGCCCATCTGGCGTGTCAGAGCGCGGCGCGTCGATCGGGCAAGCCCGTCTTCCCGCAGCATCGCGACCTGTTCCGCAATCCTCTAACGGCGGAAGATCTGTCAAAATTCGGGGCGGTGTTGCTGGATCCGCCGCGGGCGGGCGCGCGCGACCAGATTCTCCAAATTGCCCAGAGTTCGATCCCTCGCGTCGTCTATATCAGTTGCAATCCGGCCAGTTGGGCAAAGGATGCCAAGACGCTGGTAGAGGCCGGGTTTCTGCTCGACGAAGTTCGCCCGGTGGGCCAGTTCCGCTGGTCGACCCATGTCGAGCTAGCCAGCCTTTTTACCCGGACATAGCCCCCTCAACACCGAGAGAATGCGTTTTTCGAGCCATGCACTGGCATCGGGTTCGACATAAGCATGGGTGGCCCCGTCACACCGGTTCACTCTCGCATCTTCCTTGGGCCAGACGCTGTCGAACACTTGGGCAGTGCGGTCTTCGCTCGCGAGCACGAACTGGACGGTGCCCTCATAGTCGGCGATCCCCGCCTGCATACGCTCTGCGAGGCCGCTGGGTTCCGGTTTCGCCTTGGAGGCCTGTTGCAAGCCGCCGAACAGTTTGCGTAAATCAACCCCGCCGGACAGCAGGCGCCACACTTCCTTCGGGTTCTTCAGTTTTTCGAGATAGCGCGATCGTACCGCTGCCGGGGGCGGGGTATCATCCGCCCCATCCTCGATCGTCCAGGGGTTTGAAAGGACAAGCGCATCACATCCGGCCCCTTTGGCCAGCATCAGGGCACTGGCCGCGTCACAATTTCCGAACGCAACAATCTTGGTCACCTGCGGCGCGATCGCGCGGAAAGCCTCGATAGCAGCAAGGATGTCGGACCGGGATCGTTCGAAACCGCGATTTTCGCCTTCGCTGTCGCCCACGCCACGACGGTCAAAGCGAAACACCGGGAACCCGGCCTTGGCGATCTGCCGTGCCAGCATGGCCTGTCCGGCAAATGCGCCGGACCGCAGCTCGTTGCCGCCGCTGACCAACAGCAATCCGGTTGAGGATGGGGCCGTGTCGAGCGTGGCGGCGAGGGTGTCACCCTTGCAATTGAAGGTCAGGTGGAGACGGCTCATGCGCCAGCCTCCACATCGTCCAATGCGATAGCAATGATCGCAGCAATCGCGTCAGCTTGTTCCGGATCGTCATCGGGCTCGGCGCGAAGCCACAAGGGTTTGCCGCCAACAGTCGCCTGATCGATCTTCACACGGATCGGGCTTTCGGCTGCTGTTGCAGCTTCAAGCTGACGGATCATCTCGGCGCCCAGTGGCCAGCCAACGAGGTCCAATCCTTTTTGGCGTCCCAATTCAAGCAGCGCGTCGCTGGTCTCGTCCTGTCCTGCCTCTTTGGCAGCGATGGTGCGTGCGCGGATCATGCCGCGCAAAATCTGTTTCCCGCCGACGGGTGCATAGTCCCATCCGGGCAGTCCGACCGGCACCAGCAGCGTTCCGCCCCTTACAGCCAGGAAACGCGTAGGCTTGAATGTTGTGACCGCCGCTTTGATGCCATCACGCCAGCCTTCGAGGTGCTGCTGGTCGAGGGGCTGCACACTTTCGTTCCAACCGGGCAGATCGGGCAAAACACTGTCGATTCCCGACAGGTGCAGGCGCCGCATCACTTCGACCAGCTGATGTCGTAACTTGTTGTGCTCATCGAACAGCGGAGGAATCACCAGCAGGCGGTGCCGCCGGTCTTCCGCGAATACACGGGCCATTTCGGTGGAGGTTTTGCCGCCGGGCAACGGGCAGGGCCACTCGGCGAACATCGGGACTATCAGCCTTCGATGACTTTGGCTTCGGCAAAGGCCAGCAGGCCACCATAGGTCTCCAGCATTTCCCCGTCGACGTCGTCATCCTCGATCAGGATATCGAGCCGGTCTTCCAGCTCGGTCAGCAATCCCGCCACAGCCATGGAGTCAAGCTCGGGCAGGTGCCCAAACAGGCCGGTATCGGCATCGAAGCCGGCGACATCATCGGCTTCCAGGCCCAGCACGTCGCACAGGACCGAACGCAAAGCGCTATCGATCTTGGCCCGGCTCGGCCCCAAGGCGTCGCTACCGTCGTGAACGGGATCAGCTGTCATGCTCAGTCCTGTTTGCCCCCAAAAGTGCGGGCGTCCCTAGCTTTCGGAGGGGCGCTGCGCAAGCCGCGTAAGGAATCGCTTGGCCAATGGTGCCCATGACCGGGGCTGTCGCGGGTCGAGGCAATCGATCAGAAAGCGGGGGCGAACCTTCTCCATCCAGTCGGCCTTGTAGCTGTCATTGCCGGTGCCGAAATCGACCAAACCGACATTGTCGATGTCGATCACGTGTTCGAACAGGGCCGCGCTCAACGTGGTACCCGCCGACAGATTGCGGGTCTCTTCCAGGTGCGCGAGCTTGTGAATATAGGCGACGCCATTCTCGACGGTCCAGAATTGGGCGGCGATCGGCCGACCTTCGTGACGTGCAATGGCCAGACGGATCCTACCTGCATCGCCTTCCTCGCGCGCGAATTTGCGCAAGATTTCCGGCGTCTCCTCGGCAGGCTTCCAGCTCTGGGCGTAAATCTCTTCGTAGGCACCCCATGCGGTTTCATCGAAGCGGGTCAGCAATTCGACCTCGACCTTTTTCGCCTTGCGCTTGAGCGTGGTGCGCATGCGGCCCGGGCGACTGGCCCAGTATTCTGCAAAGCTGCGGTCGTTTACCGGCAGGACGTGATTGAAATCGCATTGTTCGCGGTGAACGATCCACCCTGCATCGCGGAAAGCACGCTCCAGTCGGGATGCGGACCCATCCTCGTCAGGTACAGGCGAGAGAGTGACGCGATGTGTTTGCGCACGCAAGCCGTGCGCGATTGCGCCCAGCAGTCTGTCACCATCCTCACCCACCGGTGCCAGCTGCCGCCAGGTGAAGCTGTACCAGTGATTGAGCGGTTCGATCCGCCCCTTTGCGCGGGTCAGGGCGAGGGCGGCTGTGTTCTGGCCATCACTCGCCATCGCGACCAGCGGCATCTTGCGCTGCGCGAGCAGGGCATACCATTCGGGCCTGTCGAAAGGAGATGCATCTTGTGGCATCGTCCCTTGCAAGACATTAACCCTGTCGTGATAGCTGGCAGCAATTGCAGTCAAAGAACCCTCACGGAAATATCGAAGAACATCAATGTCCAATGCGCCTGATCCAATGCCGAAGCCGCTCGACCACCTTGCCGAATGCGGCAAGGGCGGGGCGCCGGCGCTGGTCTTGCGCACAGACACTCTTAGCTTCGATGACTTAAGAAGCCGTGTCGCCACGATGGCGTCCTGGTTGCAATCGCAGGTTCCGCAGGGTGGCGCACGGATTGCCAGCTGGGCAGCCAAGGGCGAATTGACCTGCATCCTGCCGCTGGCCTGCGCGCGCGCCGGGCTGGTGCATGTGCCGATCAACCCGCTGCTGAAACGCGCTCAGGCCGCTCATATCCTCGCCGATTGCGGTGCCCGGATGCTTCTGGGCACTGCAGCGCGCCTGAAGTCGCTCGATGGTGGGGATCTGCCGACCGGTTGCGTCGCGAAAGACGAGGCAGCTGTGTGGGCGGCGGTGGACACGCATGCAGGGATTCTGGGACCATCTTCGGCCGATCCCGATGATCTGGCCGCGATCCTCTACACCAGTGGGTCGACAGGACGGCCCAAGGGCGTGATGCTGAGCCATGCGAATATGTGGCTCGGTGCGGTCAGTGTGGCGCATTATCTTCGCATGGCAGCAGACGATGTCACTTTGGCGGTGCTCCCGCTGTCCTTCGATTATGGCCAGAACCAACTGCTTTCCACCTGGTATGCAGGCGGGAGCGTTGCGCCGCTCGATTATCTGATGCCGCGTGACGTGGTGAAGGCATGCGCCAAACATGGCGTCACGACGCTGGCAGCGGTTCCGCCGCTATGGGTGCAACTGACTGAAATTGAGTGGTCGCACGAGGCAGTGGCACCAATGCGGCGTATGACCAATTCCGGCGGAGCGCTGACAGTTGATCTGGTGCACGATCTGCGCGGGATATTCCCTGATGCGGCGCTATTTCCCATGTACGGGCTGACCGAGGCTTTCCGGTCG